>JAUNLD010000081.1 GCA_030532425.1 Lautropia sp.
GGTCGTTCCAGATCTCGGGGGCCTCGAGGGCGGAGTTCACTTCGACAAGGCGGTTCTTCTTGTCGTCGAAGTCAAAGATACCCCCTGAGATCCTGCAGCCGCTGGCTCAGGTTCTCCAGGCGGGCCTCAAGCTGGTTCAAGCGCTCGGCATCCATCTGTAGCAGTGTTCCGGGAAAGTGAATCAAACCTGGTATTGTAACAGCCGGCGCCGCCCATGTCCGTACCTTGGGCAGGGGCGGGGCGCCCTAGTCGTCGTCGCGGGGCAGTGCCTGCTGACCCAGGGTCTGGATGCTCTGGCGATTGGTGCGCGCCACCGACAGCACGAAGTCGTGCCAGGGCACATCGGTGATGCCCACCAGCCCCAGGTGGCCGTTCTCGCCATCCAGCCAGCGGCCGGTGACGGGCTGATCCAGGTACTGGAACCAGTGCGCACCGACGAACTGCGGGTTGGCCACGACCGATTCGAGCATGCGCTGGTAGGCGGGGCCGCGTTCGGCTTCGGTATTGACCACCTGCACGCCGGGCCAGAACGGGCCACGATCGCTGGAGCCGAAGTGGAATTCGGTCAGCAGGGCGGGCTTGTCGAGGCGGGCAAGGGCCTGGTGCTCGAAGCCCTCACGCAGGTTGGGGATGTAGAGGTTGAAGCTGACGACATCGCACCAGCGGGCGCAGGCCGCCATCGCTTCGGGGGTACGGCTGGCAAAGCGGCTGCCCAGATAGAGGTGATTGGGCGCATGCCGCTCCAGCGCCTGGGCCACCTGCGAGAAGTAGGATTCGGCGTGCAGCCGCAGGAAGGCGGACAGATCGGCCGCCACCGCAGGCCGGCGGGCATCGGGGCGGCGCTCGGCCGGCAGGGCCGCCTCGATCGCGGCCCAGTCGGTCAGCGGTTGCTGCCACGCGGCCGCCAGCTGGCCAACATCGTCTCCGTAGCGCTCTCGCAGCATCCTGACGAATGCACGTTTGGCGTGGGCCTGCGGGGCCGCGGCATCTATTTGCAGCGCTGACCAGGCCAGCGCGTAACGAACCACCGGATCGGCGGCCGAGCCATCGCCCCAGCCCAGCTCGTTGTCGATGAACCAGCCGATCAGCCAGGGATCATCGTGCGTCCTGATGGCGGCTTTTTGCAGCTGCATCTCCAGCGCCTTGCCAAAGGCCGGATCGAAGGGATCGGGGATGCCGGACCACCAGTTGTGGCCATCGCTGAGCCGGGCGAAGGGACCTTCGACGTGAAGGATGCGGGTATGCGGCATCTTCGCCGTCAGGATGCTCTCGTCACTCCAGGCACCGGCGGTGTTGAAGCCCCAGGCCTTCAGGCGTCTGGGGGTACGGTCCACCCAGCGCTGCGCCCAGGCCTCGCCATCGCGCCGGTAGAGATTGGCCTGGTAGAAGTTGAAGGTCTCACCCTTGAGAAAGCGGCGCTCGCGTTGCGCACCACTATCGGCAGGCAGGGTCTGGGTGCTGTCCTTGTGGCGACGGAAGGCGTGCAGCGGCGAATCCTTGTCGGGCAGGCTGGTGAACTGGAATTCGCGGCCGCCGATGAAGGTTTCGCTGTTGTCGCGCTGCACGGCGTTGATGCCGATGGAGAAGAAGGGGTTGCCCTCGGGCGTGAGCAGCACATGGCGCTGGCTGCCGTCCCGGCGGGGCAGGCGGGCGGTGCGAAAATAGCCGGGCTTGCCGCGATCCGGCTGCACACCCTGCAGACCGGTGATGCCACCATAACGGTCCAGACGTGGGGCATCGGCCGCTGCCATCTGGCGCAGCTGGGCCGCCAGTGCCTTGTCCAGTGCCTGATCGGCCGCTTTGGCATGGCGGGCAAAGGCCGCCATCTCGGCCTTCTCGGCCGCTTCGCGGCGCCTGGCCTGTGCGCGCTCGGCTGCACGCTGCTGCGCCCGGGTGAGCGTTCGGCGCGGCTTGCGCTCGCGGGCCTCATCCTGCCGGGCGGCTTTCCCGTCCTGGCCGGCGGATACATACTTGCCCGGCCATTGGCCACGGGTGTATTGGCCCCAGGCATCGACGATGCCGGTGTAGGCCGCCTTCAGGTCATTGCTGCCGTCATCGGGCAGAAAGATCTTGCCCAGGCGGATTTTCTGCTCGGCATCGGGGGGCGGCATGCCGATGCGCACCTCGCTGATGCGCGCCCGGTCGATCTGTCCGGCCACGGCAGGCACGATGCCGCTGCTGACACCGCCGGCCATCCACGGGTTGGGCGGGGCGGCACGCATGCCCATCTGCAGGGGCAGGGTGGCTGCCAGGGGCAGGCTCAGCTGAAAGGGCGCCCCCGGCATCAGACCCACCGAGGCATCCAGCACCCGGCCCTGGTCATCGCGCAGTTGCAGCAGCAGCGTCACCGGCCAGGGCATGATGTTCTGTACATGCAGGCGCAGGCTGTGCAGTTTGGCCCAGTTCCAGTGGCCCTGGCGTGGCCGGATGACCAGCCAGCCGGGGGTACTGGCGCCCTGCGCGGCGGCAAAGGCCAGGGTGCTGAAGCCCTCACCATCGCGGGCCGAAACGGTGGGCGCCTGCGGCAGGGTGGTGTCGATGACGAAGGGGGCCGACGCCTCACGCTGGCCCGGATCGGCCACCAGACCGGCGTCGGCCGTCAGGGGCAGGGCGCTGCCCAGCAACAGGGCCCATGCGGCTGCCAACGACGGCGACACGCGCCGGCCGCGGCGCAATGGTCGGGAAGCATGGATCGGCGGGCGGGCGGACAGGTTTTCGGACATGGCGTTCACCTTGGTCGCGAGCATGGGCAAAGGGTCGGTTCAGGCGTGCAGGGGCGCGGACGGAGCCTGCCACCCAGACGCCTGGGCATCCAGCACCTGATCGACCTGCAGGGACACGGCATCCTGGCCACGGTAATCGTCACGGGTGATCCGGTAGGACAGCAGCACTTCGGCCGGCAGGCTGTCGGCACGGCCGAAAAAGATGGCGGAGATGCGGCGGGAGGGTTCGTCGCTGGGGCTCAGCTCCAGCTTCAGGTGGCGGTTGTTGATGAGGCGCTGGCTGCGGACGCTGAAACGCCCGGAGAACAACGGCGCTGGAAAGCCCTGGCCCCAGACCTGGGTATCGAGCAGGTCGAGGGTGCGGCGGTGCCAGGCCTCGGGCGGCAGCGGGCCATCCGTCACCACGTCCGGATCGAAATCGTCCGGGCTGGACAGGGTGCGTACCGCTGCCTCGAAAGCCTGCCGGAAATCATCCAGACGGTCTGCCGGCAGCGTCAGGCCCGCCGCCATCGCATGACCGCCAAACTTGATGAGCATGCCGGGATGACGTTTGTCGACCAGATCGAGCACATCGCGCAGGTGCACGCCGGGAATCGAGCGGCCTGAACCGCGCAAGGCGCCGTCCTGATCGGGGGCCAGGGCGATGGTCGGCCGGTGGTGACGCTCCTTGATCCGCGAGGCCACCAGGCCGATGACCCCATGATGCCAGCTGTCATCATGGACCACCAGTGAACAGGCCTCGGGCGCCGGCTCGCCGATCAGCGACAGTGCTTCGTCGCGCATGTCCTGTTCGAGCTGCTTGCGCTGCTGGTTGATCTCGTCGAGCTGCCCGGCCAGGCGGGTGGCAGCCCCCAGATCGGGGGCCAGCAGACACTCGACGCCCAGCGACATGTCGGCCAGACGGCCGGCGGCATTGATGCGCGGGCCGATGGCAAAACCCAGATCGGCTGCCGCCAGCGCATGGGCACCGCGCCGGGCAATCTGCAAGAGGGCGGCGATGCCGGGGCGGGCACGACCGGCACGGATGCGTGCCAGCCCGGCGTTGACGATCAGGCGGTTGTTGTAGCTGAGCGGCACCACGTCGGCCACCGTGCCCAGCGCGGCCAGATCCAGCAGCGGCGCCAGGGGGGGCGGCCCCTGATCGCCAAAACGGCCCAGTTGACGGCGATGGCTGCGCAGCGCAATCAGCACATAGAGCATCACGCCCACCCCCGCCAGGTTCTTGTCGGGGAAGGGGCAACCGGGCTGGTTGGGGTTGACGATGGCCAGCGCGGCCGGCAGGGTCTCGGCCGGCAGGTGATGGTCGGTGACGATGACGGGCAGCCCCAGGCTGTTGGCATGCTCGACCCCGGCCACCGAGGCTATGCCGTTGTCGACGGTGAGCAGCAGGGCCGGGCGGCCCAGCCGGGGATGGCGGCAGGCGGCGTCCACCACTTCGGGGGTCAGCCCATAGCCGTTCTCGAAGCGGTTGGGCACCAGGTAATCGACCTGGGCCCCCATCATCCGCAAGCCCTCGACGGCGATGGCGATGGCCGTGGCGCCATCACAATCATAGTCCCCCACCACCAGGATCGGCTCATGGTCGTCGATGGCCCGGCTGAGGCGGGTGACGGCATCCGGCAGGCCCAGCAGGGTATCGGGAGGAAGCAGGGCGTCCAGCGCCAGCCGGGTCTGGTCGGGATGCCGGATGCCCCGCGCCGCCAGCAGACGGGCCAGGAGCGGATCGATGCCGGCCTGTATCAGGGTCTGGCGTGCGCGCAGGTCGACCGGGCGGGTGTGGAGTTTCATGCGGGTGTGGAGATCGGCGCGAATCAGGTCTATCTATTGGTAAAGGGAGACATCAGGGCGATACCGCCGCCGGATGCGTGCGGACGGATGCTTCGGCCAGGGTACCGTCCCCCTCGTCGGCAAACACGGCATCGAGCAGGGGCTCCCCCTGGGCAGCAGCCCCGGCGCGACGTCCCAGCCCCAGATGGCGACGCAGCCATTGCGGCCAGCCGCCCGCCGGCGCAGGGGCACGCAGCTGCCTGGCAGCCGGCAGGCCGTGAAGGCCCGGGAGGCGGGCATCGGGAGCATGCAGCCAGCGTGCCTGATACTGGCCGCACAGCAGGCAGGCAAAACCGGCCGGATCTTCGCGATACTGGGTGTCGAGCGCAGGCAGGGCAGCCAGCCAGCCCTGCAGATCGAAATCCAGCCGGGGGGGCAGCAGACGCTCGTCCAGCACCAGCCCCTGGCCCTGCAGCCATGCGCAGGCCCGCCATGCAGCCGGGCTGACCGGCCCCGACAACCAGACGCCATTGACCGGCAGATCGTGTTCGGACTGCAGATCGAGCTGATGCCAGGTCATCTGGATCTCGTTGAGCAGACGCCTGAACACGCGCGCGTCAGCCCCTCGCGGCAACAGGGTATCGACATGTTGCTCACCCACGGCCTCGATCGGGCTGCAATACAGCTGCCAGCCAGGGTGCCCCGGCAGCTGCTGCAACAGCCACAGTGCCGGTGTCAGCATGCAGATCCGGTAGCCGGCCTCGGCCAGCAGCGGGGCAATCGCCTGCACCAGGCGCGTGGCCAGTTCGGCATCAACCTGTTGACCGGCACGGGCATCGAGCAGCATGCGGTCGGTGGTCAGGTTGAAGCGCACGGGCTGCATCAGCCAGCCGGGGTGGGCCACCGACAGCGGTTGGGACAGCTGCGTCAGCCGGCGGATGGCGGCCATCGCCCCGGCGGGCAGCTGCAGGGCGGCCAGCGGTGGCTGGACGCGCAACCAGCGATCATGTGCCCAGTCTTCGTGCATCGGCTCACTGCCCGGCACCACACCGCCTGGTGAGCGCATGTGGAGCGGCTGGGGCAGGGACGCCCCTGCAGGCAGCACGGCTGCCGGCGGCCGTGCCAGGGCAGGCAGGGGCTGTTCGCGCAGCAGCAGCTTGCCGCTGGCGAGCGCCTGCCGGATGGCCGGCAGCTGATCGCGCAGCAGATCGCCGGCCAGCCAGCGTCGGGGCAGCAGGGCGCCCGGCCACAGCCGCCAGCGCCAGGGCGTGTCGGATTTTGCATTCACCCGCGTATTGTATGAGCGTTGACGCCGGCTGCAGAAAGCGTCCGTCCTGATTCGTCCCCTGTGTGTATGCCGGCCTTTGCAGAGGACGCCTGACTGTTGCCAGGCGTAACTGGAAAGGCGTCCTGTTGCGCCTGCCAACGTCCGGGTGTTCGAGGGGGCGGGCGTCCGGGAACGACTTCCCGGACACCCCAGCGTCAAGGAGGACATGGGCACAACAGCAGACCCGGAGGTGCCCGCCATGCACACCGCCGGGCTGTTCTTCGGCAAGGGCTGGCCGGCTGTGGCACACTGCCAGTCTTTCGCGCGCTCCACCCTGGAGCGCCGCCGGGCTGTCTTTCCTTCTTGGAGCATCGATCCTTGCTTTCTCCCTTTGAATGGTTCGTGGGCCTGCGCTACACCCGCAGCGGCCGGCGCGCGGGCAAGAAGAACGGCTTCATCTCCTTCATTTCGGCCCTGTCGGTGGCCGGCATCGCACTCGGCGTGGCGGCACTCATCATCGTCATGTCGGTAATGAACGGCTTTCAGAAGGAGGTACGTGACCGCATGCTGTCGGTCCTCTCGCACGTGGAGGTCCATGCCGATGGACCGCTGAACGACTGGCGCCCCCTGGCCGAGCGCCTGCAGGGCAAGGATCACGTGATCGGTGCGGCCCCCTTCGTCTCTGGCCAGGTCGTCATCAGCCGCGACCAGACCGTGCGGGGAGCGCTGGTGCGCGGCATCGACCCGGCAGCCGAACCGGCCGTGTCGGACGTGGCCTCGCAGGTGGTCTCGGGTGAGCTGGCGGCGCTTCAGCCGGGACAGTTCGGCATCATCATTGGCCGGGTGCTGGCCAGCCAGCTGGGCCTGTTCGAGGGAGACCGCCTGGCGCTGATCGCCCCGCAGGGCACCGTCAGCCCGGCCGGGGTGATACCGCGCATGAGGCAGTTCACCATTCGCGGCATCTTCGAGTCCGGCCATTACGAGTACGACAGCACGCTGCTGCTGATGAACATCGATGATGCCGCTGCCCTGTTCCGCACCGGCGGGCCCATGGGCCTGCGCCTGAAGCTCGATGACATGCACCAGGCACCCGCGGTGGGCGAGCGGCTGGTCGCACAGCTGGGTGCGGGCCATCACGTGCGCGACTGGTCGCAGGAAAATCGCGTATGGTTTGCCGCCGTGCAGGTCGAGAAGCGGATGATGTTCATCATCCTTGCCCTCATCATCGCCGTCGCCGCCTTCAACCTGGTGTCGATGCTGGTGATGACGGTGACGGACAAGCGGGCCGACATCGCCATCCTGCGCACGCTGGGCGCCTCATCGCGCTCGATCCTGTCGATCTTCATGGTGCAAGGCTCGCTGGTCGGGCTGCTGGGCACCTTTGCCGGGGTGGCGCTGGGCGTGCTGGTGGCGCTCAACATCGGCCCGGTCATCGGCTTTTTCGAGCAGCTGTTCGGTTTTAGACTGCTGCCGCCCGGCATCTACGTGATCTCTGCACTCCCCAGCGATCTGCGCCTGGACGATGTCCTCTGGGTTGCCGTGATTTCCTGTACCCTGGCATTGCTGGCCACCATCTATCCCAGCCTGCGTGCCGCCGCCGTGCGCCCGGCCGAAGCCCTTCGCTACGAATGAACCCGACGACGACATCAACAGTCCACAGCCATCCTTCTGCATCTGCCCTGGCTGCCGTCCGCACAACGGGCAGCCCCGCCCCGGTACTGGCCTGTCAGGGACTGGGCAAACACTATGAACAGGGTGAGCGCCGCATCGACATCCTGCGCCACATCGACTTTGCGGTGGCGCCGGGCGAGATCGTGGCCATCGTCGGTGCCTCCGGCTCGGGCAAAAGCACCCTGCTGCACCTGCTGGGAGGGCTGGATCAGCCCTCGGCCGGCTGGGTGGCGGTGGTCGGTCAGCGTCTGGATGCGCTGCGCGAAAACGGCCGGGGCCAGCTGCGCAACCAGAAGCTGGGCTTTGTCTACCAGTTTCATCACCTGCTGGGCGAATTCTCGGCCCAGGAGAATGTGGCCATGCCGCTGCTGATCCGCCACCGGCCACGCGCCGAGGCCCTGCAGGCCGCTGCCGAGATGCTGGGGCAGGTGGGGCTGGCCCAGCGCATCAGCCATCGCCCCGGCGAACTCTCGGGCGGCGAGCGGCAGCGGGTGGCGCTGGCACGGGCACTGGTGACACGCCCCTGCTGTCTGCTGGCCGATGAACCCACCGGCAATCTCGACAGCCAGACGGCACGGAGCGTCTTCGACCTGTTGCAGGATCTGGCCCGGCGACTGGGCACGGCCGTCGTCATCGTCACCCACGATCTGGAACTGGCCGCCCGGGCCGATCGCCGTGTCACGCTGCGCGACGGTGTGCTGATCGCAGCCTGAGAACTGCCTTCCTTGACCACCATGCTGATCGATACGCACTGCCACCTCGATGCCCCCGAGTTCGAGGACGACCGCGACGCGGTGATCGAAGCGGCTGTCGCGCAGAAAGTGCAGGCCATCGTCATCCCGGCCGTGGCCCGTCACAACTGGGCTGCGGTGCAGGCGCTGGCCGAATCCCGGCCGGGCCTGTACTTTGCGCTGGGCATTCACCCCCTCTATGTGGATGAAGCCGCTGACGAGGACCTGAAGGCGCTGCGCCAGCAGGTTGAGAGTATCCGCAGCCACCCCGCCTTTGTCGGCATCGGTGAGATCGGACTGGATTTCTTCGTGCCCGGCCTCGACCTGACGCGTCAGCAGCATGTCTTTGAACAGCAGCTGAAGCTGGCGCGTGATCTGGAGCTGCCCGTGATCCTGCACACCCGCCGGGCCGTGGATGCGGTCAGCAAGCAGCTGCGGCGCTGGCGCCCGCCAGGCGGCATCGCCCACGCCTTCAACGGCAGCCCGCAGCAGGCCGGGCAGCTGATCGATCTGGGCATGGCTCTGGGCTTTGGCGGGGCGATGACCTTCAGCCGTGCACGCAACATCCGCCGCCTGGCCAGCAGTCTGCCCGCCGAGAGCCTGGTCCTGGAAACCGATGCCCCCGACATCGCCCCCGCCTGGGTGCATCCGGGACGCAATCAGCCATCCGAGACCGCCCGGATCGCCATCGAACTGGCCGAACTGCGCGATCTGCCCCCCGAGACACTGAGCCGACAGACAGCCGCCAATGCCGCCCGGGTATTGCCCGCATTGCGTCCCTGGGTACAAGCCGCCCAGGGCTGAAGCACACCCGCCCAAGCCGCGCCCGGCCATGTTGCGCGTTACCGCCGTGTCGAAATAGTGCGAAAGCGCACTGTGGCGTACATCACAGCCTCTGCTGCCGACCGCTCATAAGATCGCGGTTGACTGCGGGGCCATCTTCCTGATGCGCACATCAGCCGCCGGCGCGTGCCGCCGATGCCCCGTTCCCTGAATCCAACGGTACATCCAGAGGCGCCCGAAATTGTCCTCACGCATCGATCCCTCGTTGTATCCACGCCTTCATGAGCGTCTGGCCGACCTGTTCGGCAAGGCGGTCTACCGGCTGCTGCCCGAGCTTGCCGACGCCCTGCAGGCCTACGCCGCCGACGGGCTGGATGCCAATGTCGCCGCCCGCCTGACCGACACGGCCCGCCTGCTGCGCGAAGAAGCCAGCGTACGCGCCGATGTGGCCGTCGAAAACTTCGTCGCCCTTGATCTGGGCACGATGGGTGACGAATCGTCCCTGCCGCTCACCGTCGGCGAGCTTGACAGGGGCAACCTGTCCGGCGACACGCTACTCCTCGAACAGATCCTGGCCCGCGAACTGGCCAACGCCATCCGCACGGCCTTTGGCGGCAGCTATCTCAACTACCTGCGCCGTCTTGAAGCCCTGGCCGAAACCCCCCTGCGCGACGACCAGCATCCGCTGGGTGCCCGTGCGCTGGCGATGGCACTGGTCATGTCGCTCAAACCCTTCTCGTATGTTCAGCCCACCTCGCTGCACCTGCGCCCGATGGTCCTGTCGATGGCCGTTCAGCCACTGGCCCGGCTGCTTGCCGATTGCGATGCCGAGCTGCGCGAGGCCGAAGTGCTGCCCGAGCTGGAGGCAGCTGCCCTGCAACTGCCGGCACCGCGTCCCGGATTCCGAAAAACGCTTAAAAAACATAAGCGTGCGCTGGTGGCGGGCCGTGAAGAATCCTATACTGGTATATTCCCGGCCGACGATGGCGGCAACACCTTTGTTCGCCACGCTTCCCATCAGGTTCTGAAGGACATTCGCGCCTCCGCCGTCATGGCAGCCAATCCACTTGCATCCCGGCGACATCGCCTCAGCGGCCACCGCAAGGCCGCCCAGGTCCCGCAGATCGAAGACATCGAACGCGACGCGGTCGTCTTCGCACGCCAGTGCAACGTGGTGCCCTTCAGTCACGAGGCCCGCACCGAGTTCTTCACCCAGGTCCGTCGGCAAGTGATCGCAGCCGGTGGCGACACCCACATCCTTGCCGTCATCGACCTGGTGGCCTCGCTGTTCGACTATGCCGCCAGTGACCGGCGCCTGCCCGAGGGCGCCCGTATCCTGCTGTGGCGCCTGCAGATGCCGGCGATCACGCTGGCCAGCCTGGATGCCGGCTACCTGGGTGACGATTCACGCTCGATCCGTCGGCTGGTCGAGCAGGTGGCCGCCATTGCCACCAGCTACCCCGACGAGATGCGCCCCAACAAGCCGCTCTACCAGCGCCTGCAAACGGTGGTGCGCGCCGTCGAGATCGTCGCTCACGCCTTCCACATCCGCAGCCAGGTCCTGTCCGAACAGGTCGATCACGAGTACCGCCGGGCCACCCAAGGCATGCGGCAGCTGCTGTCCAAGCTCAGCCGCAGCCACCGCGGCCCACAACAGGCAAGGCCGCGCCAGGCCAACCGGCGCAATCATGCCAACCGCCCCAGCGCAGCCCGTGAAAAGACCGTCTCCGAAGACATCCGTCGCCTGCTCGATCACCGCATCGGCAACAGCCGCGTACCCGAATCGGTCAGCATCTTCCTGTACGACGTCTGGCTTCGACACCTGCGCACGGCCGTGCTGCGCGACGGCAGCGACAGCCAGAACTACCGGCTGGCGCTACAGGTCGTGGATGACCTGCTGTGGACACTGGGGCAGGAGGGGGCCGATCCGCGCGTACGCAACGAGCTGATCCAGAGCATTCCGCCAATGCTCGACATGCTCACCATCGGCATCCGCGAAGTCGGCGAGAAGCCCGAGCGCTTCCGCGATTTCTTTGACGAGATCTTCCTGATCCACGTCCGCCGCATGCAGGGGGAGGGCGGCTCGGCCGCCACCGTGATCGAACAGGCCCGTGAGGCCGATCTGCTGCCGTCGGCAGCGGGCGGCAGCCATGCCGCACACTTCCGCTCACAGGCCGCGCAGACGCCCCCGGCTGCACGGTCCCCGCAACCACAGGCCGAGTCGATGTCGGCTGGCGCACCGCACGCACACGCCGCCGCCGTGGCCGAACACCCGCAGCCACCGGGCGCGCAGCCCGCTGCCCTGGACCCTGCCAGTTCGGCCGCAGCCAGCCAGCGCTTGCAAGCCCTGATCCGCAACACCTCGCTGGACGATCTGCCGCGTGAGCCGCGTCGCTTCAATCTGCCGGCCGAGCGCTTTGCGGCAGCGCTGCACACCGGGCGCTGGCTGGAACTCATCAGCCGCAGCGGTCGCGTCGATCATGCCAAGGTGGTCTGGATCAACGATCGCAAGACGATGGTGCTGTTGCTGCTGGCCTCGGACCGCCGCATCATGACCCGCGAGATCAGTTCGCTGCTCAAGCGGGTGCGCCAGGGCCGACTGCATTTCATCTGGTAAGACAGCCCGTTGCCGGGCCGGCAGGACGGCGCAAAACGGCAGAAAATTTTTGCTGCCGTTTTGCTTTTTCCAAAAAGCCGTATATACTCTTTCCTTCTGCTGATGCAGCAGGCGCGTAGCTCAGTTGGTTAGAGCACCACCTTGACATGGTGGGGGTCGTTGGTTCGAATCCAATCGCGCCTACCAGACACCCCAGAAGCCGCAGCCCCCTGCGGCTTTTGTTTTTGGGTGCGCCCGGCACGGGCGCACTCCTGGAGGTGAAAGTCCTCCCATAAG
>JAUNLD010000082.1 GCA_030532425.1 Lautropia sp.
AGCCCCGCCGGCACCAGCCCCGCCGGCAATGAAACGCTCCCCCTGACCAAGGACAGCGTTCGGGGAGATGTGATCAAGGCGGCCTTGCTTCAATCTCCGAACCTCTTTCCGCAAAAGGATGGCTCGGACATCGTGGTCTATGCTTCGGCCAAAAACTATCCGATTCACAACCATACCGACATCAATGCGCCGCCTTTCACGACCGATGAGCCGATGCAGCTATTGCAGATTGCCACCAGACAGCATGACAATCCATCGCTGGGCGAACAAGCCTTTTCCCATACGACGTTCACGGCCAGATCCTCCACCACCTTCAATAGCGTCCGATTGCGTTTTGGACTGAATGAAGCCACGGATGGTCTGGAAATCGGACGTGTACTGGATCTGGCCATACTTCCGGGAAATGTGACCAGGCCGTTTGCCGACGAAGACAAACAGTCGATGTCCGCCGAGGCTGTCAAGGTGATTCGGGACGAGGATCGGATTCCCCTGTCACAGGACAACAGTATTCAACACTGGAAGGCAGCGAATCCGGTTCATTCCACCCGACTGTACGCCCTGGCAGCAAACGAACAGAGCTTTTCCCTCTGCCTGGATGCCGAGATCGAACGCTACAACCGGCTGACCTGTACGAAGTGGAAGATTCCCGACAACTGGACCAGCGGTCAGCCGCTGCAGTTCGTCGACTTCAATACCCGGGAATTCCAGACCGTGGAGGACATCAATGGTCCTCCTCCTTATCGCGACATCACCATCAGTTTTGGATGGGAAGGGGTGGGTGACATGGCGCACACGCTGAGTGACCCCACCGCAACGCCTTTGAGTGACAAAGGTGTCTCGGGCGCAGCACTGTCGGCCATGCTGGATAGCTGGACGAAGGCACAGGGCAGCAACCCCAATCAGATCACACTGCAATCCAGCAGCGGGCCTGACACCACCGCACCGCCCAGCACGGAAGCCCCTCGGAGCGTGGCGCTTTATCAACACGACAAGCGTGC
The DNA here is from genome assembly GCA_030532425.1 of Lautropia sp. GTDB lineage: Bacteria > Pseudomonadota > Gammaproteobacteria > Burkholderiales > Burkholderiaceae_E > Lautropia. Next base: position 999 of record JAUNLD010000082.1, read on the forward strand.
CTGGGCCGACAACTCGCCTCTGGATCATGACGCCTACAAGCCGGCAGCCGGTTATACCGACGAGCTGGCGATTGAAAGCTCATCGAGCCGGACACCGGACGGCAAGCTCGCGGAGGAGGTTCCAGAATTTTCACGCGAATACCTGAACCTGCGGTACGCGGTCACGCTGGTAGACCAGAAACCTGCGGTTCTGCTGGGAGAGCTCCTTTTCAGGGCCCAACCATCCAGACCCTTTGCGGCCAGACTTGATGCTCTGGTGCCCTTTGGTGAGCTGAACGTCTGGAATGCCGATGCCAGGGCAAAAACGGCCAGACTGGAACTTCGCCGGCATCCGGATGCCGACAAAGCCGAGTTGTGCTGGATGCTTGGCGAACCGGTGCACCGTGAAATCTGCCAGACCTGGCAGATACCAGGCGACTGGCAATGGGGGAAACCTCTGCGCATGGTCTCGGCACGCGTGATGAATGACCGAACCGCCGAGGGTGGAAACAAACGCTATTGGCAATGGACTGCCACGCCAGACGCTGAACGACCACAGGCACAAGCGACCACGCCAACCGCGCAGCATCGAGATGTTCAGGTTCAGCAACAGGCGCCCTCCGCACCTTGAAACGCTGAACGAAGCTGCCTCAAAACCCGCCTTCAACAACTGGCTGCGCCAACGGTTGAAGGCGGCCTCACCCCAGCAACGGCGCCAGCGCCCGCCTCACCTCGGTCTCGTCCCGCCCCGAACGCTCGATCAGGTCCCTGAGCTGGTCCTGGTCGATCTGGCCGATGTTGAAGTAGGCCGACTGCGGGTGCGAGAAATAGAAGCCCGAAACGCTGGCGGCCGGCACCATCGCCAGGGCCTCGGTCAGCGACATGCCGATCTCGGCCGCGTCCATCAGCACGAACATCTCGCGCTTGATCGTGTGCTCGGGGCAGGACGGATAGCCGGGCGCCGGGCGGATGCCGGTGTAGGCTTCGGCAATCAGCTCGTCGTTGCTGAACCGTTCATGGGCCGCGTATCCCCACAGGTCCTTGCGGACGCGCTCGTGCAGGGCTTCGGCAAAGGCTTCGGCCAGACGGTCGGCCATGGCCTTGAAGGCGATGGCGTTGTAGTCGTCAAGCTTCGCCATGAATTCGGCTTCCTTTTTCTCGGCGCCGATGCCGGCGGTGACGGCAAACATGCCGATGTAGTCCTGGATGCCGCTCGGCTTGCCGTCGATGAATTTGGGGGCGATGTAGTCGGCCAGGCACTTGTTGGCCACGCCTTCGCGCTTGGCATTCTGCTGACGCACGTTGCGCCAGGTCATCGCCACCTGCGTGCGCGACTCATCGGTGTAGATCTCGATGTCGTCGTCGTTGATGGTGTTGGCCGGCAGGAACATGACGACGCCGTTGGCCTTCAGCCAGCGGTTGTCGACGATCTTCTTCAGCATGGCCTGGCCGTCGGCATAGACCTTCTTCGCCTCTTCGCCAACGATCTCGTCGTCGAGGATGTTGGGAAACTTGCCAGCCAGATCCCAGGTCTGGAAGAACGGCCCCCAGTCCAGATAGGGCACCAGTGCGGCCAGATCGAAGTTCTTGAAGGTGCGGCGGCCGATGAACTTGGGCCGGGGTGGCACGTAGGTCGACCAGTCGGTCTGCTCGCGGTTGGCGCGGGCCTCGGCGAGGCTGACGAAGTTTGGCCCCTTCTTGTTGGCATGCAGGTTGCGCACGCGCTCGTAGTCGCGGTGCAGATCGGCCAGAAAACCTTCGCGCTGGTCGTCTGACACCAGCGCCTGCGCCACCGGCACCGAACGCGAGGCATCGGGCACATAGACGACCGGGCCCGAGTAATGCGTGGCAATCTTGACGGCGGTGTGCACGCGCGAGGTGGTGGCACCGCCGATCAGCAGCGGGGTCTTGCGGCTGCGGAAATGCTCGTCGCGCTCCATCTCGCCGGCGACAAAGGCCATTTCTTCCAGCGACGGAGTAATCAGGCCCGACAGGCCGATGATGTCGGCCCCTTCCTCGCGGGCCTTCTCCAGGATCTGGTTGCAGGGCACCATCACGCCCATGTTGACGACTTCGAAGTTGTTGCACTCCAGCACGACCGAAACGATGTTCTTGCCGATGTCGTGCACGTCGCCCTTCACGGTGGCGATGACGATCTTGCCGCGCGAGCGAACGTCGCCGCCCGCGGCCGCCAGTGCCGCCTTCTCGGCCTCGATGAAGGGCAGCAGATGGGCCACCGCCTGCTTCATGACGCGGGCCGATTTCACTACCTGCGGCAGGAACATCTTGCCAGCGCCGAACAGGTCACCGACCACGTTCATGCCGGCCATCAGCGGCCCCTCGATCACCTCGATGGGGCGGCCGCCGCGGTCGGCGATCTGCTGGCGCACCTCTTCGGTGTCCTCGACGATGAACTGCGTGATGCCGTGCACCATCGCATGAGCCAGACGCTCCTCGACCGGCGCGTTGCGCCAGCTCAGATCCACTTCCTTCCTGGCGCTGCCGGCCTTGAGCGTCTGCGCAAACTCGATCAGCCGCTCGGTGGCGTCCTGCTCACGCTCGGGCGCATCGGCCGGCAGGTCGTCGGGGAACGTAGGCTCACGGTTCAGCACGACATCCTCGACACGGGTGCGCAGCTCGACCGGCAGGTCGTCGTAGACGCCCACCATGCCGGCGTTGACGATGCCCATCGTCAGGCCCGCCTTGATCGCGTGGTAGAGGAAGACGGTGTGGATGGCCTCTCGCGCCGGGTCGTTGCCCCGGAACGAGAAGGAGACGTTCGAGACCCCGCCGGAGATGCGGGCATGCGGCAGGTTTTCCCGGATCCAGCGGCTGGCCTCGATGAAGTCGTTGCCATAGTTGGCATGCTCCTCGATGCCGGTGGCCACCGCAAAGATGTTCGGATCGAAGATGATGTCCTCGGGCGGGAAACCCACCTTGTTCACGAGCAGATCATAAGCCCGCTGACAGATTTCAATCTTGCGCTCGAAGGTGTCGGCCTGCCCCACTTCATCGAAGGCCATCACGACGGCGGCGGCACCATAACGGCGCACCAGCCGCGCCTGCCGCAGGAAATTCTCCTCGCCTTCCTTCAGCGAGATCGAGTTGACCACGGCCTTGCCCTGCACGCAGCGCAGCCCCGCCTCGATCACCTCCCACTTCGAGCTGTCGATCATGATCGGCACGCGGGCGATGTCCGGTTCGCTGGCGATCAGGTTCAGGAAGCGCGGCATCGCGGCCATCGCATCGAGCATGGCCTCGTCCATGTTCACGTCGATGATCTGCGCGCCGTTCTCGACCTGCTGGCGGGCCACCTGCAGCGCCTCATCGTACTGCTCGTTGAGGATCATCCGGGCAAAAGCCTTGGAGCCGGTGACATTGGTGCGCTCGCCCACGTTGACGAACAGCGAGCCCTCGTCGATGTTGAAGGGCTCCAGCCCCGACAGCCGGGTGGCCACCGGCACGGTCGGCGGCGTTCTCGGAGGCAGCTCGTGGATTGCCTCGGCAATGGCACGGATGTGATCGGGGGTGGTGCCACAGCAGCCACCGGCCACGTTGACGAAACCGCTCTGCGCAAATTCCTTGAGCAGGGCCGAGGTAATGTCGGGGGTCTCATCGAAGCCGGTGGGCGCCATCGGATTGGGCAGGCCCGCATTCGGGTAGACACAGACGAAGGTGTCGGCCTTGCGGGACAGCTCCTCGACATAAGGGCGCATCAGCGCGGCGCCCAGCGCACAGTTCAGGCCGATGGTGAGCGGCCTGGCGTGCCGTACAGAATTCCAGAAGGCTTCGACGGTCTGGCCCGACAGGATGCGGCCCGAGGCATCGGTGACGGTGCCCGAGATCATGATCGGCAGGCGCGGCAGGCCCTGTGCCTCGCGTTCCTCGTGCAGCTCGTCGATCGCGAACAGACAGGCCTTGGCGTTCAGCGTGTCGAAGATCGTCTCGACCAGGAAGAGGTCGGCCCCGCCTTCGACCAGACCGCGGGCCTGCTCCAGATAGGCAGCCCGCAGTTCCTCGAAGGTGACGTTGCGGGCGGCCGGGTCGTTCACGTCCGGCGAGATCGAGGCCGTCTTCGGCTGGGGGCCCAGCGCACCGGCCACGAAGCGCGGGCGCTCGGGCGTGCTGTACTTGTCCACCGCGGCACGGGCCAGCCGGGCCGAGACCACGTTCATCTCGTAAGCCAGCTCGCTCATGTGGTAATCGCCTTGGGCGATGGCGGTCGCACCGAAGGTGTTGGTCTCGATCAGGTCGGCCCCAGCGGCCAGGTATTTCTCGTGGATCTCCTGGATGATGTCGGGTCGTGTCAGCGACAGCAGCTCGTTGTTGCCCTTCACATCATGCGGATGATCCCTGAAGCGCTCGCCGCGGTAATCGTCCTCGCCCAGCTTGTACTGCTGGATCATCGTGCCCATGGCGCCATCCAGGATCAGGATGCGTTCGCGCAGCAGCTCGCGCAGGCGCTGTTCGACGGGCCCCATCGAGCGGGACGCCGTGGCGTCGGTGGCTGGGGAGGGGTGAGGGTCGGCGGTTGAGGTCATGACGGGCACGGAAGGATGATAGGGTGACAGTGGGGCTGCACACGGGCAGCGACGGACTGCCCCCAATGATGACGATGCTGCCACTATTCTAAGGATTAAGCGCCCTCAGGCCCATGCCGTCAGCTGGCGCAGCGGAAACACCTGCCTGATACATGGTGTCCACACACCTCGACGATAATGGCGGCGCACGCATCCCCAGGAGGAAACACCATGTCGTTCGTCTTTGCCCCTGCGCCCGTCGTCGGTCTGGCCGTCACCAGCCAATCGGCACGCTTTCCCGTACACCGGGTGTTCTGTGTGGGCCAGAACTATGCCGATCACGCCATCGAGATGGGGTCGAGCGGACGCGAGGCTCCTTTCTTCTTCATGAAGCCGGCCCGTTCGGTGGTCCCGGCCGGGGCCAGTCAGACGTTGACGGTACCCTATCCCGCAGGCACGAGCGAACTGCATCACGAGGTGGAACTGGTGGTGGCGATTGGCCAGGAAGCCCGGGACATCACCGCCGATTCGGCGGCGGCCTGCATCTGGGGTTACGCCGTGGGGCTGGACCTGACCCGCCGCGACCTGCAGGCAGCCCTGAAGGCCAAGGGCCGTCCCTGGGAGGTGGCCAAGGGCTTTGAAGCCTCGGCACCGGTAGGGCCGGTCACGCCGGTGGCTCAGACCGGGCTGCTGACGCAGGTGCCGATCCGGCTGGATGTGAACGATCAGCCCCGCCAGCAGGGCAACATCGACCAGATGATCTGGAAGGTGAACGAGATCATCGCCCACCTCTCGCAGCACTGGCAGCTGATGCCGGGTGATCTGGTCTTTACCGGAACGCCTGCCGGGGTGAGTGCCCTGCAACCGGGTGACCGGCTGCGGGCCGAGGTGGCGGGCCTTGCCCCCCTGCAGGTGACGATCGGCTGAACGCGACCGGGGCCCCTTCCGCCCTCTCTTCCGGCTCTCCTTCCGGCCCCGGACGGCACGGACACGCATATCCTTATGCGGGGCGTTCACGTCGGCCGTCCGGGCAGCGATAATCCGTCAGTTCCACAATCCCTGAAATCAAGGATGACCCCATGAGCGAGCCCACTTCTGCCGATGAGCGCGGCTATGCCGGCGATGTTTCTCCAACCGAGGCCTGGACGCGGGTGCAGGCCGGCCAGGCGCTGCTGGTGGATGTACGCACCCCGGAAGAGTTGCGCTGGGTGGGCCGGGTGCCGGGTGCCCTGGCCATTCCCTGGCTGATCGACAACGGCCAGCGCCCCAATCCCGATTTTCTGGCCCAGCTGGGCGAGGCGGCCCGGCCCGACCAGCAGGTGCTGCTGCTGTGCCGCAGTGGTGTTCGCAGCGAGGCGGCGGCCCGGGCTGCCACCGCAGCCGGCTTTGCCTCGGTCTGGAGCATCCGCGATGGCTTTGAGGGGCCGCTGGATGGCAACCGCCAGCGCAACCGCGTGGCGGGCTGGCGCCACGACGGCCTGCCCTGGGAACAGGCCTGATGACGGCTCGCCCGCATCCCGGCCGGGTGGTGCTGGTGGGCGCCGGACCCGGCGACATCGAATTGCTGACGCTGAAAGCCGCCCGCCTGATCGGCGAGGCGGATTTTCTGGTGCACGATGCGCTGGTGCAGCCCGAGGTGCTGGCGCTGGCCCGGCGGGCCCAGATCATCCCGGCAGGCAAGCGGGCTGGCAACCCCAGTGCCCGTCAGTCGAGCATCAACCAGATTCTGCTGGATTGCGCCCGGCAGGGCGGGCTGACGGTGCGCCTGAAAGGCGGCGACCCGCTGGTGTTTGCGCGGGCGCAGGAAGAGCTGGCGGTACTGCGCGCGCACGGCATCCCCTTCGAGGTGGTGCCGGGCATCAGCACGGCGCAGGCTGCCCATGCGGTGCTGGCGATGCCGATGACCGAGCGCGGCACGCGCCGGGCGCTGGTGCTGGCCACGCCCCAGGTACATGCACCGCGCCGCGAGGCCGTGCAGGCAGCACCACCAGCCCATCCGGCAGGCGCCCCGGCGCCAGCCGGGAGCACACCCCGGCTTCACGCCGACCTGCACCACAATGCCTGCCCAAGCCGGGCACTGGCAGCTGCCGACATCGTGGCCGATACCTGCCTGCGCCGCTGGGCCGAGGCCCTGGTAGCCGCGGGCAGCGGCTCGCTGTACATGGCGGCCACGGTCTGCACGCAAGTGCGCGATACGCTGCTGATGCTGGGGATGCCGGCCGACACCCGGGCCTTCTGGATGATCGATGTCTCGCTGCCCGGCCAGGCGGTCATCGCCAGCACCCTGGGCAGCCTGCAGGCACCACCGCCCGAATACGCCGGCAAGCCGGCGCTGCTGGTGCTGGGCGGTGAACCGCATTGCCTGCCGGCGGCACCTGCCCTGCAGCACGCGGCACGCCGGCCGGATCAGGCCACGACTGAATCAGGCCTCGACAGAAACGGCCCCGCAGGCAGCGCGGCACGCATGAGGACGTGACTTACTTGCCCTTCAGTGCGTCGGTGATGGCGCGCGTGTTGAAGCGCATCATGCTGAGATAATCCGGCGCATCGCCGCCAGCCTTCGAGAGCGTATCGGCATAGAGTTCGCCGATGCGGACACCCTTCAGCTCGGAGGCCATCCGCTGCAGGAGACGCGGATCGCTGTTGCTTTCGAAGAAGAAGGCCTTCACGTCCTTCTCGCGCGCCTCGCGGATCAGCCGGCCCACGACGGCCGCCGATGGTTCAGCCTCGGTCGACACGCCCACCGGTGCCATGAACGCCACCTGATAGGCATGGGCATAGTAGCCAAAGGCCGCATGCGAGACCATCACGCGACGGCGTTCGGCCGGCACGGTGTCGATGGCGGCATGGATCTCGGCATCCAGCGCCTTCAGCTTCTGATCGTAGGCGGCGGCCCGCTGACGAAAGCCCGCGCAGTCATCGGGGGCCGCGGTGCACAGGGCCTGCGCGATGTTGGCCACGTAGCGCCGGACATTCTCCACATCCTGCCAGGCATGCGGGTCGGTGCCGTCGTGGTAATGGGCATGATGGTGGCCGGCCTGCTCACCCTTGCCGTCCTTGCCGTCAGCATGGTGGTCATGATCCTTGCCGGCGTGCGCATGCTTGCCATGGCCATGCCCTTCGCCCTTGTTGTGGTCGTGGTCGCCATCATGGTGATGAGCGCCGTGCCCGTGGGCAACCGCCCGGGGCTGATCGGCATGGCCATGATCCGTGTGCGCATGGGCCTCATCGGCCTCCCCGCCACCGTGGTGGTGGTGGTGATCGTCCGTCGCCTGCAAGGCTGTCACGCCTTTGGCGGCCTCGACCACGGTGCCACGATAGCCGCTGGAGCGGATCAGGCGCGGCATCCAGCCCTCGAACCCCAGGCCATTGATGACCACCAGCCGGGCGGCCGCGAGCTGGCGCACCTGCGACGGCCCCGGCTGGAAGACGTGGGTATCGCCACCGGGGGCCACCAGCGTCTCGACGCGGACGCGATCTCCTCCCACCTGCTGCACCAGATCCTGCAGGATGCTGAAGCTGGTGACCACCGGCAACGGCTTGTCGGCATCGGCGGCGGCCGGGCTGGGCTGAAGCGTGGCCGCCATCAGCGTGGCCACGGCCGCCAGCGAGAACAGGTGGCGGCGGCTGGGCGAGCGGTGTGCCCCCAAGGCCCTGCCGGTTGCAGGCCCCGAGTATGTAAGTGAGTGCCTGCTGTTTTCCGGTGAGGCGTGCACAGTGGAAACAGGCGACGCCGTGGCCGACAGATCCAGGCAACCAGGATGGGCGGGCACGCTGACGTGCGAGGTGCGGATATTGTTCTTCATGATTCGTAATGTCTGCGGGCTTGGTGGTTGCGTCGCAGCAGACCGGTGGGCGCCAGCAGCAGCGACGCACAATAAACAAGGCCAAGGGTCAGGACGATGGTCGGCCCGGTGGGCCACTCGAAATGGTAGGACAGCAGCAGGCCGGCCACGCCCGCCACGAAGGCGATGCTGGCCGCCAGGACCAGCATGACATTGAAGGTGCGGGCCCAGTAGCGGGCCGCCGCTGCCGGCAGCACCATCAGGCCAATCGACATCAGGGTACCCAGTGCATGAAAACCCGCCACCAGGTTGATGACCAGCAAACCCATGAAGCCAAAATGGGCGATGCTGCCCCAGCGGGTGTGGCGAGGCAGCAGGTTGGCATCGACGCACTCGAAGACCAGCGGCCGGTAGAGCACGGCCAGCCCCAGCAGGCTGATGCTGGCGATGATGCCGATCAGCAGCAGGGTGTCATCATCCAGCGCCAGCACCGAGCCAAACAGCACATGCAGCAGATCGACCTGATTGCTGTAGGTGGACACGATCACCACCCCCAGCGACAGCGACATCAGATAGAAGGCGGCCAGGCTGCTGTCTTCACTCTGCCGCCCGCTGCGGGCCACCAGGGTGGAGGCCATGGCCACCAGCAGGCCACTGATGATGCCCCCCAGCGTCATGGCCGGCAGCGACAGCCCGGCCAGCAGATAGCTGATGGCAGCCCCCGGCAGGATGGCATGGGCCATCGCATCGCCGGTCAGGCTCATGCGGCGCAACATCAGCACCACCCCCACGGGGGCCGCGCCCAGCGACAGCGCCAGACAGCCGGCCAGTGCCCGGCGCATGAAGCCGAATTCGATGAAGGGGCCGACCAGCAGGTTCCAGAGATCAGACACGGGCGTGGGGTGCGTCGGCACGTGCCGGCGACAGAGAAACGGGTGGGGAAGAAGATGCCGGGGCTGGCGCAGGGATGGGGACAACCGCACCGTCTGCGGCGGCGTCGACCGTGGCAGCATCACCCGGCAGCGTATCCAGGCCCGTGCACCAGCGCCGGCTGGGCGCACGGGCGGCGGCCGAGCGTGCCAGCGCCCGCTGCCAGTTCTGGGGGGTGAGGATCTCGGCGGTGGCACCACAGCCGATCATCTCGCGGGCGATCAGCAGCGTGCGCGGGAACCATTGCTGGACGATGTCCTGCTCGTGCAGGGCCGCCACGATGGTGGTGCCCTGTTCGTGCCAGTGCGCCAGCAGGCCCAGCAACACTTCGGTGGTGGTCACATCCACCCCCACGAAGGGTTCATCCAGCACCACCATGCGTGCCTGCTGAAGCATCAGCTGCGCAAAGCGCACCCGCTGGAACTCACCGCCCGACAGCGCGCTGATGACGCGCCCGGCGTAGCTGCGCAGGCCCACCAGCTCAAGCGCCTCGTCGATCTGCCGGCGCTCCTGCCTGCCCAGCCGCCCGAAGGCGCCGCTGCGATGCCACAGCCCCGAGGCCACCATGTCCTGCACGGTGATCGGAAACTGGCGATCGGTCTGGGTGATCTGCGGCAGATAGGCGATGCGACAGTGCTGACGCTCGGGCAGGCGCACCTGGCCATCCACCGACAGCCGCTCACCCGTCAGCAGCTTGAGAAAGGTGCTCTTGCCGGCGCCGTTGGGGCCGACGACAGCCAGCATGTCGCCAGCCGCGATTTGCAGGCGCAGGTGATGGATGGCAGGATGATGGTCGTAGCCGACGGTGACATCGTCCAGATCGACCAGAATCGGCGGGGCCGGCGGGGTGTCAGGCCGGGAAGCGGCGCCGGAAGCGGAGGCACGCATGGGGGAGGCACTCATCGCAAGGCCCAGAAGATGGCAGCCCACAGCAGGATGACCAGGCACAGGGCCAGTGCCAGACGGGCGCCCAACCCCCACCAGATGGCCGAGAGGCGCGGCAGGGGCGCTGCCTTGTTGACGGAGGGACGCTGAAGTTCCATCATTTAATGCTAATGAATTAGCATTTTCATGGCAATGCACACAGGAGCCCCCCGATGCGGAACACGCTGCGCAACCTTCCTGAATTCTTGCCCTCGCGGACAGCCCCAACCCTCCACCGCCACGCCAAGGTCCACGGCCCGGCAGGCGCCACAGCCCTGCTGGCAGCTGCCGCGCTGCTGGCAACCCCTGGTGCAGCGTCGGCGCACGAGGCCCACATCCACCAGCACGGGCTGGCCACACTGGAGCTGAGCCAGCAGGAGGGCAGCGTCATCGTCCATTTCCGCTCGCCGCTCGACAGCCTGATCGGCTTTGAAACCGAGCCTGCCACACCCGAACAGCATGCCAAGGCCCATCTGCTGCTGAAGCAGCTGCAGGATGCCCGTGCCATCCTGAGCCTGCCGGCTGCCGCCGGCTGCACGCATCAGGCGCCCGCGATCACGGCGCCGACCCTCCAGGACGATGACGATGACCACGGTCATGGCAAGGGCAAGGACCACGACCACGAGCAC
>JAUNLD010000011.1 GCA_030532425.1 Lautropia sp.
CGTGCAGCCCGTGGGTGCCCACCAGCGTGAAGAAGGAGGACAGGAAGGCGCTGCGCTGCGGCACCGCCCCCAGGTGGATCAGGTGCTGGAACTCGTAAAGCTCGATGCACAGGAAGGCCAGGCCGAACAGGCCGGTGATGGCCAGCCACTTGCGGGTGGCGGCCAGCTTGTTGGCCTGCATCGACAGCATGGCATAGCCGTAGGTGATGGAGGACAGCAGCAGCATGGCGGTGTTGAGCGCCACCAGCGGCAGATCAAACAGGTCAGCCCCGGTCGGGCCGGCTGCGTAGTTGCGTCCAAGCACGCCATGCACTGCAAACAGGCAGGCGAAGATCAGACAGTCCGTCATCAGGTAGATCCAGAACCCGAGCATGGTGCCGTTCTGGGGATGATGCTCCTCGGTCTTGTAGAAGCTGCGGGCACCGGCCGCGCGGGCCGGGCCACCGTGGGTCATTGTCGCGCTCATCTCGTAATGCGTTCGGTCTTTTTAAAGAAGGATCAGGCGTTGTTGGCGAGCATCCGGGTGCGCGCGGCTTCGGTGCGGACCACCTCTTCAGCGGGGATGTAGTAATCCCGCTTGTAGTTGAAGGTGTGGATGATGGTGGCCACGATCAGCACCACGAACGAGATCGCGGCCGGGATCCACATCTGCCAGACCAGGGTGAAACCGACCAGGCCGCTGAGCGCAGCCAGCACGAAACCGGCGGCCGTGTTCTTGGGCATGTGGATCGGGATGAAGCCCGTAGTCGGCCGGACATAGCCGTTCTTCTTCATGTCCCACCAGGCATCCAGATCGTGGACGACCGGGGTGAAGGCAAAGTTGTAGTCCGGCGGGGGCGACGAGGTCGACCATTCGAGCGTGCGGCCGTTCCAGGGATCGCCGGTTTCATCACGCAGCTGCTCGCGGCGCATGAAGCTGACCACCAGCTGGATGACGAAGGACACGATGCCGCACAGGATGATGGCTGCGCCAATGGCGGCGACGATGAAGTACGGCTGATAGTACGGATCGTCGAAATGGCTGACACGACGGGTCAGGCCCATGAAGCCGAGGATGTAGATCGGCGTGAAGGCCACCCAGAAACCGATGAACCAGCACCAGAACGAGACCTTGCCCCAGAAGGCATCCAGGCGGTAGCCGAAAGCCTTCGGGAACCAGTAGGAGATGCCGGCCAGCATGCCGAACACCACCCCACCGATGATGACGTTGTGGAAGTGGGCGATCAGGAACAGGCTGTTGTGCAGCACGAAGTCGGCCGCCGGGATGGCCAGCATCACGCCGGTCATGCCGCCGATCACGAACGTGACCATGAAGCCCACCGTCCACATCATCGGCACTTCGAAGCGGATGCGGCCACGGTACATGGTGAACAGCCAGTTGAAGATCTTGGCGCCGGTCGGGATGGCGATGACCATCGTGGCGATGCCGAAGAAGGTGTTGACCGCTCCGCCGTTGCCCATCGTGAAGAAGTGGTGCAGCCAGACCAGATACGACATCACCATGATGCAGGAGGTGGCATACACCATCGAGGTGTAGCCGAACAGCCGCTTGGTGCTGTAGGTGGCGACGACTTCGGAAAAGATGCCGAAGGCCGGCAGGATCAGCACGTACACCTCGGGGTGACCCCAGATCCAGATCAGGTTCACGTACATCATGGGGTTGCCGCCCAGATCGTTCGTGAAGAAGTTGGTACCCACGAAACGGTCGAGCGACAGCAGCGCCAGCGTGGCCGTCAGCACCGGGAAGATGGCCAGGATCAGCACGTTGGAGCAGAAGGCCGTCCAGGTGAAGACGGGCATCTTCATCATGGTCATGCCGGGAGCACGCATCTTGACGATGGTGACGACCAGGTTGACGGCCGACAGCGTGGTGCCCACCCCGGCCACCTGCAAGGCCCAGATGTAGTAATCCATCCCCACATCGGGGCTGTATTCGATGCCCGACAACGGCGGATAAGCCAGCCAGCCCGTCTTGGAGAACTCGCCGAGGAACAGCGAGATCATCACCAGCACGGCGCCGAAGGCCGTCATCCAGAAGCTGAAGTTGTTCAGGAACGGAAAGGCCACGTCACGCGCACCAATCTGCAGCGGCACGACGTAGTTCATGAAGCCCGTCACCAGCGGCATCGCCACGAAGAAGATCATGATGACGCCATGCGCCGTGAAGATCTGGTCGTAGTGGTGCGGCGGCAGATAGCCCAGGTTGTCGCCAAAGGCCATCGCCTGCTGCAGGCGCATCATCAGTGCATCGGCAAAGCCGCGCAGCAGCATGATGATGCCCAGCACGATGTACATGATGCCGATGCGCTTGTGGTCGACCGTGGTGACCCAGTTGCGCCAGAACGGCCCCCAGAGCTTGAAGTAGGTGACGGCCCCCACCAGGGCAATGCCGCCCAGCACCACCGCGACGAAGGTGGCCATCAGGATCGGCTCGTGGAATATCGCAATCGAATCCCAGGTCAGTCGGCCAAGAAAGAGCTTGGCGGTATCGGTATGTTCGGACATCATGGTTCTTCGCGGTAATGCCCCGGGCTGCGGTAGACGCCCGGGATGCGGTAAACGGATGGGTCAGACGCGGCGGCCGCCTCCCGGCAGGCCGCCACCGGCATCACTGGATGCCGAGATCAGCCCCTGAGAGCGAGCGCAATGCCTGCTGACGGCCAGCCGGGATGGCCGGCGCACACAGGGCTTCGGAAACATAGGCCTTGGTCAGCTGAACCTCGCCACGGTGCGCGGGCTGGTTGAGCGACTCGGTGACCAGGGCATCCACGCCCATCAGCCCCAGGCTGCCCTGCTGGTCGATCGCCATGATCATGTCATTGCACATCCGGTCGGCCTCGACGCAGCGGTTGCGCACCCGGTTGTACAGCTCGGGATCGACCGAGGCCCAGGTTTGAACCGGCTCCTTTTCAGAAGGCCTGGCCAGCTGGAGATAGCGGTCGCGGCTGAGTTCGCCCCCATTCTGGCGAACCTTTTCAACCCAGGCGTCGTAGTCCTTCTGCTCCAGCCCCAGGAAGTTGAAGCGCATGCCCGAGAAGCCGGCGCCACTGTAGTTGCCCGAATGGCCGAAATACTTGCCAGGCTTGTTGATGACCGCGTTGAGGTGACTTTCCATGCCGGGCATGGTGTAGATCATGCCGGCCAGCGCGGGGATGTAGAAGGTGTTCATCACGTTCGAGGACGTCATCTTGAACAGCACCGGACGGTCGACCGGGGCGGCCACCTCGTTGACCAGCGCGATCTTCTCTTCCGGATAGATGAACAGCCACTTCCAGTCCATGGCCACCACCTGGATCTCAAGCGGTTCGACCCCCGCCGGCACCGGCCGGTTGGCATCGATCTTTTCAAGCTTCTTGAAGGGATCGAGGCTGTAGCTGGTGATCCAGGTGATGACGGCCAGGATGGCGATGATGATGATGGGGATGACCCAGACGACGACCTCGATCTTCGTGGAGTGGTGCCAGTCCGGTTCGTAGCGTGCCGTGACGTTGCTGGCCCGGTAACGCCAGGCGAACCACAGCGTCAGGACGATGACCGGGATGACGACCAGCAGCATCAGGCCGGTCGAGAGGTAGATGAGGTCCCTCTGCTGCTCGGCGATATAGCCGGAAGGGTTGAGGACGACGAGATCGCAGCCCGCCAACAGGAATGCGCTGGCCAGCAATGGCAGCAAACGTGATCGGATAGCTAATTTCATGCCGGAAACCCTGCTCCAAGCTCCTATACTCCGGGATAGACCGGAGGCTCAATTCGGAATGACTTTCCATTGTAATGGAATCAACAGTCCGTCCCAATTCCGCCCCACATCCCGCACATGCGGGCCCGCGCCCGCCATGCCCCTGCTTTTCACGGCCATTTCATGCTTGTCAACTGTACTGCATACGGAGCGGGCCAGCGCCTGCGCGACCTTGATCTAGAGGAAATCCCTGATGCACTGACCGATCGCTCGACCTTCATCTGGATCGGGCTGAAAGACCCGGCACCGGCCGAGATCATGCAGATGCAGACGATCTTCGACCTGCCCGAACTGGCGGTGGAAGACACCCTGCACGGGGGCCAGCGCCCCAAGGTGGAGGAGTACGAGGACGAGCGGCTGCTGTTCGTGTCGATGAAGGTGGCCGAGTCGATCGAGGGCGGCAGCGGCCAGCAGATCCACTATGGCGACCTGTTCGTCTTCGTCAGCGAGCGCTTCGTGCTCTCGATCCGCAACGGCCTGCAACGTGGCTTCTCGGAGGTGCGGGCACGCGCCGAGCGCGAACCGGAGCTGCTGGCGCTGGGGCCCGCCTTCATTCTTTATGCACTGACCGATGCGGTGGTGGACCGCTTCATTCCCATCGTCGACCAGCTCGAAGGGGAACTGGAGCGCGTCGAAGCCACGATCTTTCAGGCACCGCCCTCACGCACGACGATGGCGACGCTGCATACCCTCAAGCAGGATGTGCAGGAACTGCGCCATGCCCTGCCCGCCGTGCGCGACGAGCCGGTCTTTCGCATCGGTGGCGGCTCCCAGGCCATCGCGGTGCGCAATGGCCTGCATGAGTATTTCCGCGATGTCCACGACCACCTGCAGCGCATCAACCAGTCGCTCGACGGCCTGCGCGACAGCGTGTCGATGGCGATGCAGGTCAACCTGTCCCTGATTGGCCTGGAACAGAGCGAGGTCAGCAAGAAGCTGGCAGCCTGGGCCGCCATCTTTGCAATGATGACCACGCTGGCCGGCATCTGGGGGATGAATTTTGAATTCATGCCCGAGCTGAAATGGAAGGCCGG
The DNA here is from genome assembly GCA_030532425.1 of Lautropia sp. GTDB lineage: Bacteria > Pseudomonadota > Gammaproteobacteria > Burkholderiales > Burkholderiaceae_E > Lautropia. Next base: position 4,771 of record JAUNLD010000011.1, read on the forward strand.
CTACCCGCTGGCGCTCCTGCTGATGGGCGGCATCGGCCTGCTGCTGTACCGCCGCCTGCGCAAGGCCGGCTGGCTCTGATCCCTGCCCTGGCCGGCATCCGGGCCGTCCGGGCAAAGGGCCACACGAGCATTCGGCATCATGAATGCAGCATTCACCAGAACCTTCCGTGGGTGGCCGCGCCGGCCACCATGCACCGACCGTCCAGGCATTCAGGGCTCCGGGCAGCAGACAGGCGGCGCCGGGCCGGTTAAAATCAGCACCCCCGGAGGCTTGGGCCTTTTCGCCCTCTGTCTTCACCCTGTCAACCATCGTGGTGGTGCCGGACCATTTATCCGGTGGCCGCCAGGCAAGCCCCGCAGCCCCATGCACCGTGTCGCGGTGCCTTTCCCCCAGGGGCCGGCAGCCTGCCGCAAGGGACCCATCCGCATCATGATCCGCATTCTCTGGATTCTGGCCTACACGGGCGCCATCCTGCTGGCCAACATCTACCTCGATTCCTTCATCCAGCTGCCCGTCTTCGGCATGCTCAGCATCGGCACGCTGTTCTTTGCGGCCGTCTTCACGCTGCGCGACCACCTGCACCGCTACGGGCTGCCCACCGTCTTCGTCGGCATCGGCGTGGCGCTGGCGGTCAACCTGGCCTATGGGCTCTACGCCAACATCGAGCCACGCTTCCTGATCGCCTCCTTCGTGTCGATCCTGGCCAGCGAACTGGCCGACACCGCGGCCTTCCAGCGCTGGATGCACTGGGGCTGGCACCGTCGGGTGCTGGCCAGCAACGCCATCAGCGTGCCGCTGGACAGCCTGTGCTTTTCGCTGATGGCCTTTGCCGGCACGATGTCGGCCTATGACATCGCCCAGATCGTCTTCGCCGATATCATCAGCAAATACCTGATCGCTGCCCTGCTGGCCTGGGTGCCGCTGCATGCAGGGCAGCTGCGCCGGTCGGCAGCCATGACGCCAGCCTCCTGACTTCTCCCTCCCCTTTCCATGAAACAGAAACGCCAGGCCGCGCCCAGGACGGCCGCCACGTCCGTCAAGGCCTCCAGCCCTCAAGCCTCGCACGTCGAGGTGCCCGACCAGGCCGATGACTACCGCTCCAGCTGGAACGGCGCCCGCATCAAGACGATTGGCACCCCGTATGCCGGGATGAAGACCAAGCAGACGCACCGTCTGTACCTGCCCGAGCTGTGCCCGGCCAGCCACAATCCGCTGCCCGGCTCGACGATGCTGATCTTCTACAAGACGCGCTCGCGCTTTCTGGAGGTGTTCTCGCTGTCGGCCTACATCCAGGCCGCCATCGGCCACCCTCTCGTGCGTGATGTCGAGGCGCTGACACAGGCGGTGGCGCTGGATTGCGCTGCCGCATTGGGGCAGAAAGTGTATGTGGAAGGCCGCTTTCAGTTGCGCGGGCTGGACCAGGAAGTGATCTGCATCACCAAGGCCTATCCGCCCAAAACCAGGGGCAAGGGCAAGAAAGGCAGCAAGGCGTTGCGGCACACCCAGGCCATGGCCTGCCCGCGCGCAACCGCGATGCCGGCCTTGCCCCCCGCAGGCACACCTGCCACCAAGCCAGGCAATATGCTGGCCGATACGCCAGCCAGTACACCGGCTACGGCATCGGCTCCCCAGGGCCGTGTGCCTGCTGGCGGCGCGGCCGCTGCAGCCCGCCAGCCGGCTGCCGCCACTGAACGCCGCCCGCGCAAGCCCACCGCACCGGCCGCGGCGGCCGCAACGGCAGCATCCACCGCGGCAGGACAGGCGCCCCAACCCGCCCGCCGTTTACGGGCTGCGGCAACATCTGCCAGCACCCCGACAGGCCGCACCACCGGCCAGCGCCGCGCCACACCAGGTGCCACGGGCAGTGACAGCGCCGGCACAGGCAGCGATACCGGCACCGCCGGCGCCTGAAACCATGCCGGAGCAACCCATGCTCTGCCGATGACGGCCCTGCCGCCTGCCACCAGACCCGGCAGGTCATCGTCAACCCAAAAAAATGGCCGCCCCGGCAGACAGCGCGGGGCGGCCCATCAGAAGCACGCAGCACCTCGACGCAGCGACGCGGCCGCAGGTGCCGCAGCCGCTGCCACATGCAGCAGACGGGAGGCGCCTCAGAATGCCGGCACGATGGCGCCCTTGTACTTGTCCTCGATGAACTTCTTCACCTCGGCCGAACGCAGCGCCTTCATCAGCTTGGCAATGGCCGGCGAGCTGGCGTTGTCAGGCCGGGCCGTGACGATGTTGACATAGGGTGAATCGGCCCCTTCCAGCACCAGCGCATCCCTGGTGGGTTGCAGACCCGCTGCCAGCGCATAGTTGGTGTTGATGAGTGCCAGATCGGCATCATCCAGCGCACGCGGCAGGAAGGCCGCATCCAGCTCGCGGAACTTCAGCTTCCTGGGGTTCTCGGCCAGATCGCGCGAGGTGGCCAGCAGGTTGGTCGGGTCTTTCAGCTTGAGCAGGCCCGCCTTCTGCAACAGCAGCAGTGCCCGGCCAGCGTTGGAGGGATCATTCGGGATGACCACCGTGGCGCCGTCCTTCAGCGCATCCAGCGACTTCAGCTTGCGCGAGTACATGCCAAACGGCTCGACGTGCACCTCGGCATCGGGCACAGGCACGATGTCGGTCTTGTGCTCCTTGTTGTAGGTGTCGAGATAGGGGCGGTGCAGGAAGAAGTTGGCGTCGATCGCCTTGTCGGCCGTGGCCTGGATTGGCTGCACGTAATCGTTGAAGACGCGGATCTTCAGGTCGACGCCTTCCTTCTTGAGCGCCGGCTTGACGAATTCCAGCAGCTCGGCGTGAGGCACCGGCGTGGCCGCCACGCTGAGGGTTTCGGCCTGGGCGCCCACTGCGGTCAGCGAGACAAGGGCAGCCGCCGCCAGGCTGCGGGCAAAAGACTTCATCATCGGTTTCAATCCTGAATGAGTTTCGAGCGAGCGAGGGCACGGACACCCCCGCCAGGCATGTGCTCCCCGGCAGCGCCGGGGCCGACCGCCATACTGGCACCAGATCGGCCATTTTTGCAAGCCCCCGGGTGACCGATTGCTGGCCCCTGCTGCGTCCCTCGCATATGATCCTGTCTGAATGGTTATATATCAGTGAGGGTGATTACGGGCAATGGACAAGATCCAGGCGATGTCGACGTTCGTGGCGGTGGTGGAAGCGGGCAGCTTCGTCCGGGCGATGGACGTACTCGGCATCTCCAAGGCGGCAGTCTCGCGCCACGTGGCCGAACTGGAACAGCACCTGGAAACCCGCCTGCTGCAACGCACCACCCGCCGGCTGTCACTGACAGCCGAGGGGCAGCGCTATTTCGAGCGCTGCAAGGAGGTGCTGGCCGCCGTCCACGAGGCCGAATCCGAAATCCGTTCACGCAGCGGCGAGGCTTATGGCCGGCTGCGGATCTGCGTCCCCTATTCCTTTGGCGTGCTGCACCTGGCACCGCTCTGGGGCCCCTTCCTGGCACAGAACCCGCAGGTGCAGCTCGATGTGGTGCTGTCGGACCGGATGGTCGATCTGGTCGAGGAAGGCTACGACATGGCGGTGCGTATCGGCGTGCTCTCGGATTCGGCGCTTATCAGCCGCAAGCTGGCCACCACCCGGATGGTGCTGTGCGCCTCGCCCGACTATCTGGCACGGCACGGCTGCCCCACAACCCTGAAGGACATCGCCCGGCACGAAGTCGTCGTCTACAGCCATGCGACCCGGGCCAGCGAGTGGAGCTTCGATGGCCCGGACGGCCGTGAAACGGTGCGGATCAGCTCGCGCCTGTTCGCCAACAACGGCGACACCTGCCGACGGGCCGCCCTCGACGGTCAGGGCATCATCCTGCATCCGGACTTCATGCTCTACGAAGACCTGCAACGCGGCGACCTGGTGCAGCTGCTACCCCAGTACGACACCGGTGAGCGCAACATCTACGCGCTCTATCCCACCCGCAAGCTGCTGCCCGTGAAGGTTCGCCGCCTGGTCGACTATCTGGCCAGGGAACTGGCCCATCCGGTCTGGCAGCGTCCGGCCAACCGGTAGGCATCCACCCATCTGACAGGCACCCGCCCTGCCAGGCAGGACACCGTGCCCGGTGCCCCGCTCCCCGGCACCTCAGCCGGTCAGTGTCCGCCGCCCAGCCAGATGAAGCGGATCAGGAAGAGGGCGGCAATCACCCACGTGACGGGGTGGATCTGCTTCACCTTGCCGGTCAGCACCTTCAGGATGACGTAGGTGATGAAACCGAAGGCCAGACCGTTGGCCACCGAATAGGTGAAGGGCATGGCCAGCGTCGTCACCACGGCCGGCACGGCCTCGGTGCTGTCCTTCCAGTCCAGCTCGGCCAGGTCGCGCACCATCAGGCAGGCGACGAACATCAGCGCCGGGGCCGTGGCATAGGCGGGCACGGCCGTGGCCAGCGGGGAGAAGAAGAGCGCCGCCAGGAACAGCACCGCCACCGTCAGCGCCACCAGACCGGTGCGGCCACCGGCCTGCACCCCGGCCGCACTCTCGACATAGGCCGTGGCACTGGAGGTACCCAGCACCGAACCGGCCATGATGGCGGTGCTGTCGGCCATCAGGGCGCGACGCATGCGCTTTTGCTGCTCGGGCGTGCCATCGCCCACATACAGGCCAGCCCGGCGGGCCACCCCCATCATCGTGCCGGTGGCATCGAACAGCTCCACCAGGAAGAGCACCAGCACCACGTTCAGCAGGCCCACGCCCCAGGCACCCGGGATGTCCAGCGCCATGAAGGTCGGCGCGATCGACCCCGGCCGGGACACCAGCCCCTTGAGCTCGTTCCCCCCCACCATGAAGGACAGGATGCTGATGGCGATGATGCCGATCAGCACCGCCCCCGGCACCTTGCGGTGATCGAGGGCGACGATCAGGATGAAACCGAGAAAGGCCAGGATCACCGGCATCGAATGCACATCCCCCAGGGTGATGAGCGTGGCCGGGGAATCGACGACGATGCCGGCACTGCTCAGGCCGATGATGGCCAGGAACAGGCCGATGCCGGCCGTCGTGCCGGCCCGGATCGTCTGCGGGATGCCGGCGATCAGCTTCGAGCGCAGGCCCAGCACGGTGGTCAGCAGGAACAGGCAGGCCGACAGGAACACGGCGCCCAGGGCCACCTGCCAGCTGTAGCCCATCGACCCCACCACCACGAAGGCGAAATAGGCATTCAGGCCCATGCCGGGCGCCACCGCCACCGGATAGTTGGCATAGAGCGCCATGATCCCCGTGCCCAACGCCGACACCAGACAGGTGGCCACGAACACGGCCTCCTTCGGCATGCCGGTGTTGGCCAGAACCGTCGGATTGACGAACAGGATGTAAGCCATCGTCAGGAAGGTGGTGAAACCGGCCAGGATTTCGGTGCGGACGGTGGTGCCGTGCTGTTCAAGCTGGAAGGTTCGTTCGAGGAGGTGCTTCATCACAGACTCATGCCGGGAGGGGGCGGGCCGGGCAACAGTGCCCGGACGGACGCAACAGCGGGAAAAGGAAGCATTGTGCGCAGCAATGCGGGGCCCAAAGATAGCCGAAAAAACGGCGCCCTGCTGGCGCCGTTGCCATCCTTCACGTGATGCCCGCCCCATCGATGCAGACAGACCGGCCGACACCCACGCGGGACATCGGCCGCAGCGGCAGACGCGGGCACCACGCCCCGCCCGGGACACTTACTTGGGCAGCTGCACCAGCGGCGTCTCGCGCACCGTGGTTTCGCGGCCGTTCCGGATCGTCTCGATCTTCTTCAGCGCCGCATCCACCTTGTCCTTGCCCTCCAGCAGCGCATAGGTGATGGTGAACTCGCGGCTTTCCTTCGGCCCGATCTTGGGCACCAGGCCCAGCGGTCGCTGATACTTGCGGTTGTACGAGAAGCTGGTGCCCGGTTCCAGTCCCGTCACATAGCCCTGACCAGTGGTGTCGGTGTTCTTCCACAGCGAGAAGGCCGGCAGTTGCAGCACGTTGAAGGCCATCGACACGGCGCGCTCGCCATTCTTCGTGTGCAGCATCGCCAGCGAGTTGCCGGCCTCATCCCCATACGGGAAGACGTTGTACACCATCTCGTCGTAATCGCGGGTGGGGCCACGATAGGTCTGCCAACTGGCCAGATCCTGCTTGGCGTAATCGTTGAAGGGCGAGACCTCGCGCACCGGCGCGGCGAACTTCGCCCCCGCTTCGAGCAGCGGCGTGCCAAAGTTGCTGTGATAGAGCGCCTGATATTCCTTCTCGTAGTCGCCGTTGTTGGTGAGCGTGTCGTGCACGGTGAATGCGGTGGCGCCCGGCACCGTGCTCAGCTCGGTATCGACCAGAAAATCCACCTTCTTGAAGGCCTGCTCGCGCAGCAGCCCCTTCAGGCGGATGGTGTAGGGCGGCTTCTCGTCGATGGACAGCACCACCTTCGAGGCCGGGATGTTCGAGGCCAGACCATGCAGTGTCAGCATCGTGCCGTCATCATCCACACCCGGGTGACCCACCCACTCATAGCCGCAGCGCGTCACCAGCTCGTTGAAGCCCTCCAGCCAGCCCAGCCCGTTGCGGCCGGTCTGCTCGATGAAGGCCGGGTTCACCACTTCCTTCACCGGCGAATCCCAGCCCAGGCGCACACCGCCCGCCTCGGCCTTCAGCACGTTCATGCCGCGGGTGGGCACCACGCTGATCTTCATCGCCCCGGTGTCGATCTCGACCAGCGTCACCCCTTCCTGCCGGCCGCCATGCAGCTTCTTCACCGTCACCGAGAAAGGCTTCTCTGCCTTGACGCCCAGCGCCTGGCTGGTGATCTGCTGTTCCTTGACCGGCTGGTCCGTATCGAGCAACACGTATTCCCAGGCAGCAGCCGGGCCGGCCGCCAGCGCAGCGGCAACCCCCAGGGCAATGGCAGACTTCTTCATGGTGACTCTCCTTGATCGATGGATCGGGATGACGCATCCGCAGACACACAAATGTGACATGATTTTAAACAGTCAATGAACCTGACATGCCAATGTCCCGGTGGCTCCCCCTGTTTTCTGGCGCCCCTGCCCGCCAGCCGCGAGGAGCCCGCATCCTCCACAACATCAGCCGTCCGCCAGCCCGTCGCCTGCCCCATCCTCCTGCCACAGCACCTGGCCATGACTGCTGTTGTCCAGCCAGGCCCGGAAAGCGGGTGCCCGCTCTTCCACCAGCTGCACGTGCATCGACACCGCCGCCCCATGCTCCACCGCCAGCAACGCGCCCCCCTGCGCCGCCACTTCACGCCGCACCAGCCCCTCCAGCTCGTAGCCCACCGAAAAGCCCAGCACCACCTGCCGCACGATCGGCACCCGTTCGGCCTGCAAAAGCGCCGCGGCCACCGTGTCGGTGTAGGCCCGCACCAGCCCGCCCGCCCCCAGCTTCACCCCGCCAAAGTAGCGCACCACCGTGGCCAGCACGCCCTCCAGCTGCTGGTGGCGCAGCACATCCAGCATCGGCCGCCCCGCCGTGCCGCTGGGTTCCCCATCATCCACCGCTGCCGACTGCCCGCCCGCCAGCAGCGCCCAGCAGACATGCGCGGCCCCCGGATGCAGCGCCTTCAACCGGGCCACCTCGGCATAGGCGGCCTCGCGGCCATCCACCGGCATCACCCGGCCCAGAAAGCGGCTTTTCTTGATGAGCAGCTCGGATTCCACCGGCCCTGCCAACGTCGATGCATCCATAGACATACTGTTTGTTCCAACCCCTCGAAACCCTCTGCTTGTGTGACGAACCCACAATGAATGGTCGTGCTTTGCAGCCTGAGCAGCCAGCATGCAGGCTACGATTGCCGTTTTGTTCCAGACGCGACACCATCCTACAACGGACATGACCATGCGCCGCATCCCCCAGATCGCCTCCCCTGTCCTGCTGGCCACCCTGATGGCCGGCTGCGCCAACACCATCAACGAGGATGATCCGCACGCACCGATACGCGAGGAAGGCCGCGCTGCCGTCAGCGCCGGCAGCGCCCAGAAGCAGGATCCCGCTGCCGGCCCCACCACCACCGTGCGCCACGAAGGCAAGCCCGACTGGGCCGCCGTCTACGAAACCCCACCGGGCACCCGCTACCGCGAGCAGCAGCTGATCTACGTCGACCGCAACAGCCTGCACGAGCACAAGCTGGGCGACAAGCTCACCTATTACACCGCCACCACGCGCGAGCTGCATCCGGCCAGCGGCAGTGCCCGCATCCAGGAACTGGCCGTGCTCTGCGAGGGCGCCCCCATCGCACCGGCCACCTCGCTACGCGGCGAGGGCAGCGAGAACCGTGACGGCAGCTACCGCCTGCAGCGCGCCAAGACCCCCATCACCTCGCTGGAACAATTCTCCACCCAGCGCATTCCCATCGACCCCAAGGTACCCAGCACCTTCGTGGTCCGCGCCATCTGCCTGCTGGGCACCGATCCGCATCGCTGATCGCGCCCCGGCGCATCATCCGTCACACCGGGGGTACGCCCCGGATGCTGCGGCACAGTATTGCCACTATACTGACGGCGATGACCGTTGCGGCCAAAGGGGGTATGTGCAGGCCGCACGGCCACCCAGCGTCGCGGGGCTCCTGCTGCCTGGCCGGCGCTGGCTGTGTCCTGCCGACAATCACACGGAGACATCATGACCCAAACGGCCGCCGATGCGCCTCTCAAGAATCCGATGCTCTTTCCCCAGGGCACCCAGCGATCGCTCATTACCATCCTGATCGCCGCGGTGCTTGCCTGGGGTGCCTATCAGATCCTGCCCTACGAAACCAACGCCAACAAGGGCCTGGCGATCCTGCTGTTCATTGCCATCCTGTGGTTCACCGAAGCCCTGCACATCACCGTCACCGCGCTGATGGTGCCGGTACTGGCTGCCGTGTCGGGCATCCCCAACATGAACACCAAGCAGGCCCTGGCCGGCTTTGCGGATCCGATCATCTACATCTTCTTTGGCGGTTTTGCGCTGGCTACAGCCCTGCACGTGCAGAAGCTCGACCGCAAGATCGCGCTGTGGCTGATCTCGCTGTCGCGCGGCAACATGCTCACCGCCGTGTTGCTGCTGTTTGCCGTCACTGCCTTCCTGTCGATGTGGATCAGCAACACCGCCACCGCCGCGATGATGCTGCCGCTGGCACTGGGCATGATGAACCACCTCGACCGCGACAAGGAACGCAAGACCTTCGTCTTCGTGCTGCTGGGCATCGCCTATTCGGCCAGCATCGGAGGCCTGGGCACCCTGGTGGGGTCGCCGCCCAACGCCATTGCCGCCAAGGCGCTGGGCCTGGATTTCAACGGCTGGATGAACTATGGCCTGCCCATCATGCTGGCGCTGATGCCGCTGGTGCTGTTCTCGATGTACGTGGTGCTGCGGCCCAACCTGCGCCAGCGCGTCGAGGTGAGCGGCGAGTCGATTGCCTGGAACACGCCGCGGTTGCTGACGCTGGTGGTCTTCGTCGTCACGGCCACCGCCTGGATCATGGGCGGCCAGATCAAGACCCACTTCGGCATCACCAACCCCGACACCGTGGTGGCACTGGCGGCGGCCGTGGCCGTCGTGGCGCTGGGCCTGGTCACCTGGCAGGACGTGGCCACCAATACCGACTGGGGCGTGCTGCTGCTCTTTGGCGGCGGTATCGCCCTCAGCGCGCTGCTGCAAAACTCCGGGGCCTCACTGGCATTGGGCCAGACCCTGGCCTCGGGCTTTCTCAGCACCCATCCCTTCCTCGTCATCCTGGTGGTGGCGGCCTTCATCATCATGCTGACCGAGTTCACCAGCAACACGGCCTCGGCCGCCCTGCTGGTGCCGGTCTTTGCCAGCATCGCCACCCAGATGAACCTGCCCAAGGAAGCCCTGGTGATGGTGATCGGCATCGGTGCCTCGTGCGCCTTCATGCTGCCGGTGGCCACCCCGCCCAATGCCATCGTCTTCGGCACAGGCATGATCCGCCAGCGCGAGATGATGCAGGTGGGCCTGCTGCTCAACCTGCTGTCGATTGCACTGGTGGCACTCTGGGCCTATTTCTTCCTGCTCTGAGGGCAGCGCCCCCCTTCAGCCCCTCGTCAGAACGGCCGATCCGGGCAGACGCCCGGTACCGGCCGTTTCGTTGTCGGGCCCTTCGGGCACCCATCGGAGCCCGCACGCGCGGCCCGGACAATCAATCGTTGCGGCACCTGCCCAGCACCCAGCACCGGCACCCAATGCCCTTAGAGCCCCGGTGCGCCGATAGCCGCAGCTGCCCTGCAGATACCCTAAGCCTCGCCCTCATCATCAACACCTGCGTCCTCATCCTCGCCCGTCAACAGGCCATCGGCCTCGGCCAGGGCGTCGTCCGCCTCGTCCAGCGCGGTGTAGGGCAGGCCCTCTTCGTCCGGACGCGATTCGGCCAGCGCCTCGATCCGGCCCAGAAACTCCTGCTGGTCGATGTCGCCGTCGATGTACATCTCGCGCAGAGAACGGTATTCGGGATCGTTGAGCAGATCCACCCCTTGCCGGGCCATCTCGGCCTCGGCCTCAAGAAACGCTTCCAGCTCCTTCAGATAAGCCGGGTCCATGCCTGCCATGATCTCTTTTCCTCTCAGGGTTCTTCGGGGCTACCCGTCAGCACATAGCTCACGTCCTTGAAGACGCCCACGCGCCCCCATTCCTCGATCTCTTCACGCAGCGACTGATCGGTCAGCGGATGCTGCTCGGCCCAGGCAGCCGGCAGCGACAGCACCCAGCCTGCCTCCGGCCCGCCGGGCAGCGCCCGGATCGAGATCGGCGTCTCGCGGCCATCACGCCGGCGTTGCAGGATGACGGCCAGGCGCAGACATAGAATCTTCTGCCATTGTTCCAGATCGGGGTTGCGCACCCGCAGCTTCTTCAACCCGCCACTCTGCCCCAGCACGAAGGTGGCCAGCTCCTGCTGCTCCATCGCCGAGAACCCCGGCAAATCGGCGTTGCCGACGATGTAAGCCCCGTGCTTGTGGGCGTTGTCGTGCGCGATGAACGAACCGATCTCGCGGATGCGGGCCGCCCAGCGCAGGCTGTGGTCATCGGGCACGGCCGGCCCCCTGGCCCCCGCCCCCGCGCCGGCCGTCAGCTCGGCCAGCAGCCAGCTGGCCAGCTCGGCCACCTGCCGGCCATGCTGATCATCCATCCGGTAGCGCTCCACCAGATGGCTGATGGTGATCTCGCGCTGATCAGAGCCGGATTCGCGCCCCAGCAGATCGTAGAGGATCCCCTCGCGCAGCGCCGAATCGCAATAGCCCATCGATTCGATGCCGAACTCGTCGAACACCGCCTGCATCGCCGCCAGGCCGCCGGCCAGCACCGGCTGCCGGTCGGGCTTGAGCCCCGGCAGCTTGTCCAGGGCATCGGCGTGACCGGCCTCCACACACATGTCTTCCAGTCTCGACAACCCCTCGCGGGTGATGAGCGAATGCCCAAAATTGGCCTCGACCAGCTGCAACAGCGCCTTGGCCGTGCCCGAGGTACCGATGGCGTACTGCCAGCCCACCCGCTGGAAGGCGCGCACGTGCTCGGCCAGACGCTCGCCACAATGCAGCCGCGCCTTGCGCATCGCCCCGCGGGTGATCTTGCCCTGCCCAAAAAACAGCTGGGTCAGCGCCACGCAGCCGATCTGCAACGACTCACGCCGCCGCACCACATCGTCCACACCGATGACGCATTCGGTCGAGCCACCGCCAATATCGACCAGCAGCCGCAGCTGATGGTCCAGCGGCAGACTGTGCGCCGCCCCGACGTAGATCAGTCGCGCCTCTTCGCGCCCTGCCACCACCTCGATGGGACGCCCCAACGCCTCGCTCGCCTCCTTCAGGAAGACATCGATGTTGCGCGCCACCCGAAAGGTGTTGGTGGCCACGGCCCGGAAAGCCTCCAGCTCCAGCCCCTGCAGACGCTCGGCAAAACGCCCCAGGGCCTGCAGGGCACGCTGGCGGGCCTCATCCGACAGCGTCATGTCGTCCCCCAGCCCCGCCCCCAGCCGGACCACCTCCTTGATCTGGTCAAGGATGCGCAACTGCGGCCCGGCCGACGACTGGTCGACCTCGGCAATCAGCAGTCGGAAACTGTTCGACCCCAAGTCGACGGCAGCCAGCGGCTTTCTGAGCGCAACCTCACTCATCGGGTTTTTCCATACAGAAGTGTCATGTCGACAGCATTCTGCAACAAAAGTCCGCCCATCGCCCACATGACCCACAAGGAGGCTGGCAGCGCGTGACGCCCGGATGCCTCACACGTGTCAGGCTTCAGGCGCCCGGACACGCCACACCCCCCAGTTCTCGCTACACTCTGGGATAGGCTGAACAGCGCCCGTGCCGGGGCCCCCCATCCACAGAACGTGTTCAGCCGCCGTGCAAGGACAGCCCCCAGCCTCACCCGACCGTGACCGACACCACCCCCCCAGCCATCCCGGCCATCATCCCGCCCCCGCCCGATCGCGAGCAAGGCATCATCGCCTTCAACCGTCGCGTACTGGCGCTGGCCGAATCCCCCGCCATCCCGCTCCTGGAGCGCCTGCGCTACATCACCATCGTTGCCAGCAACCTCGACGAGATGTTCGAGATCCGCGTGGCCGAGCTGAAGGAGCTGGCCCGCAGCGACACCGCCATCGCCGTCACGGCCCGCAACAGCATCAGTGCTGTCGCCCGCAGCTCCCGCGAGCTGGTTGCCCGCCAGTACAGCCTGCTCAACGACGAGATCCTGCCGGCGCTGGCTGCCGAAGGCGCGCGCATCTTCTTTCCCGGCGACTGGACCGAAGCCGTGCGCGAATGGGCACACCAGGTCTACATGCGCGACATCGAACCGCTGCTGACGCCGATTGCGCTGGACCCGGCCCACCCCTTTCCGCGCATCTCCAGCAAGACACTCAACTTCGCCATCGAGCTGGATGGCCGCGATGCCTTCGGCCGCCGTCCCGGCCTCGCCATCGTGCAGGCGCCACGCGTGCTGCCGCAGGCGCTGCGCGTGCCACCCGAAGTATCGGGCATCCCGCACGGCATCATCCTGATCTCGTCGATCATCAAGGGCTTCATGGAACAGCTCTTTCCGGGGCTGACGGTGAAGACGCAGTGCTCGTTCCGCCTGACGCGCAACAGCGATCTGTTCGTCGACGAAGAAGAGATGACCAACCTGCGCAGCGCGCTGCGCGACGAGCTGGGCCAGCGCCCGTGGGGGCGCGGGGTGCGGCTGGAGATGTCGGCCGACATCAATCCTGCCGTGGCCGAGCGGCTGCGCAAGGAGTTCGACCTCGATGACGACGACTGCTATTTCGTCGACGGTTCGGTCAACCTGGGCCGCTACAGCAAGATCATCGACCTGATCGACCGCCCCGACCTGAGCTTTGCGCCCTTCACCCCCAGCCAGCCCCCGGCACTGGCCAAGAAGGACCTGTTCGACGTGATTGCCGCGGGCGACGTGCTGCTGCACCACCCCTACGAATCCTTCCACCCGGTGATGGACTTTCTGCGCAGTGCCGCGCGTGATCCGCAGGTGGTGTCGATCAAGCAGACCATCTACCGCACCGGAGCCGACTCGGTGCTGATGGAATCGCTGGTCGAAGCCGCTCGCGCCGGCAAGGAAGTGACGGTGGTGCTGGAGCTGATGGCCCGCTTCGACGAAGAAACCAACATCAACTGGGCTGCCAAGCTCGAAGAAGTGGGCGCGCACGTGGTCTACGGCATCGTCGGCCACAAGACCCACGCCAAGCTGGCCCTGGTGCTGCGCCGCGAGCACCACGGCCTGCAACGCTATGCCCACCTGGGCACCGGCAACTACCACCCGCGCACCGCCCGGCTGTACGAAGACTTTGGCCTGTTCACCGCCGACCCCGACATCTGTGGCGATGTGCACGAGGTCTTCCGTCGCCTGACGGGCCTGGGCACCGCCGGCAGCCTCAAGGCGCTGTTGCAGGCCCCCTTCCGGCTGCACGGCACCATCCTGCAAGCCATCCAGCGCGAGACCGAGGCCGCACTGGCCGGCCGCCGCGCCCGCATCATCGCCAAGATGAACGCACTGCTCGAAGACCGCATCATCGAGGCGCTGTACGAGGCCAGCAACGCCGGCGTGCAGATCGACCTGATCGTGCGCGGCGTCTGCGCCCTGCGCCCCGGCATCCCCGGCCTGTCGGAAAACATCCGCGTGACCTCGGTACTGGGCCGCTTTCTGGAACACAGCCGCATCTATTATTTCTGGGCCGAAGGCAAGGAACTGCTCTGGCTGGCCTCGGCCGACTGGATGGAGCGCAACTTCTTCCGTCGCGTGGAAGTGGCCTTTCCGCTCAAGGACAGCACCCTCAAGCGCCGCGTCATCGAAGAAGGCCTGCTCAATTACCTGCAACCCGACACCGCCGCCTGGAAGATGGACCCCGAAGGGCACTACCACCTGGAAGGCCAGCTGCTCTCGCCCGAGCATGACGCCCAGCAGCGGCTGCTGCGCAAGCTGGCGGGCTGAGGCTGCCGGCCCCCCACAAACAGCGATTCCGACATCAAGGAGACACCATGCAACTGCAAGACCCCGATCTGCTGAAGACCCGCTGCCTCATCAACGGCCAGTGGGTGGATGCCGACAGCGGCCAGACCATCGCCGTCACCAACCCCGCCACTGGCGAAACCATCGCCACCGTGCCCGACATGAGCGCAGCCGAAACCCGGCGTGCCATCGAGGCCGCCGAGGCGGCACGGCACGCCTGGGCACGCCAGCCCGCCAAGGCCCGGGCTGCGCTGCTGCGCCGCTGGTTCGAGCTGTGCATGCAGCACCAGGACGATCTGGCCATCATCCTCAGCAGCGAACAGGGCAAGCCCCTGGCCGAAGCCCGCGGCGAAATCGCCTACGGCGCCAGCTACTTCGAATGGTTTGCCGAAGAAGCACGCCGTGTCTATGGCGACATCATCCCCTCGGCCAGCAGCAACCAGCGCATTCTCGTCCTCAAGCAGCCCATTGGCGTGTGCGCAGCCATCACGCCGTGGAACTTTCCCAATGCGATGATCACCCGCAAGGCCGCACCGGCCCTGGCCGCCGGATGCAGCTTCGTCATCCGCCCGGCCTCGGCCACGCCGCTTTCGGCCCTGGCCCTGGGCGAGCTGGCCTGCCGTGCCGGCCTGCCGGATGGGCTGTTCAATGTCCTCACCGGCAACGCCCGTGCCATCGGTGCCGAGCTCACCGGCCATGACACCGTCCGCAAGTTCTCCTTCACCGGCTCCACCGAAGTGGGCCGGACCCTGCTGGCCCAATGCGCCGGCACCGTCAAGAAAGTGTCGATGGAGCTGGGCGGCAACGCCCCGTTCATCGTCTTTGACGATGCCGACCTGGATGCGGCCGTGGCAGGCGCAATGCTGTCCAAGTTCCGCAACGCTGGCCAGACCTGCGTCTGCGCCAACCGCCTCTACGTACAGGCCGGCATCCACGACCGCTTCGTCGCCCGGCTGGCCGAGGCCATGAGCACGCTGAAGGTGGGCAACGGCCTGGCCGAGGGTACACAGATCGGCCCGCTGATCGATGATGCCGCCCTGGCCAAGGTGCGCGAACACATCGACGACGCCGTGGCCCAGGGTGCCTCCGTGCAGGCCGGCGGCAAGCCGCACGCCCTGGGCGGGCTCTTCTTTCAGCCCACGCTGCTGTCGGGCGTCAGCCAGCAGGCGCGCGTCGCCCGCGAAGAAACCTTCGGCCCGCTGGCACCGGTCTTCCGC
Organism: Lautropia sp.; assembly: GCA_030532425.1. Classification (GTDB taxonomy): domain Bacteria; phylum Pseudomonadota; class Gammaproteobacteria; order Burkholderiales; family Burkholderiaceae_E; genus Lautropia. Next base: position 20,425 of record JAUNLD010000011.1, read on the forward strand.
TTCGAGCGCGAGGAAGAAGTCATCCGCTGGGCCAACGACACCGAATTTGGCCTGGCTGCCTACTTCTACACCCGCGACCTGGGCCGCAGCATCCGCGTGGCCGAAGCCCTGGAATACGGCATGGTGGCCGTCAACTCGGGCGTGCTCTCCAACGAGGCCGCCCCCTTTGGTGGCGTCAAGCACTCGGGTCTTGGCCGCGAAGGCTCGCGCTACGGCATCGAAGACTACCTTGAGATCAAGTATCTGTTGCTGGACGGCCTGAACGCCTGATCTCTCCCCCTGCGGGGGATGCCCGCCCTTCATGGACTGCTTCATCCATGTTGCCCCCTGCATCCTCCCCCGCGGGGAGATGCGTGCCGTCACGCCCCCCCTGCCTGATGCACCGAGCAGACAGGGCTACGCCCCCGGCCCTGTCTACCGGCACCCTGCTGCAGTGCGCCAAAGCGCATGGTGCGGGCATTGAATACCACCCGCCAAAATGTGTAGTAAAGTGAAAAACTGTGCTGCACCTGGCCTGGCCGTGTTCAGCATGCGTCCTACAGCGCCGCCACACCCGGCAGGGAGCACTCATGGCCCGCCAGCAACACACCGGCATCAAACTCGCGCTCTACATCAATTACTTCGTCTTTGCCATCCTGCTCAACAGCGTTGGCATCGTCATCAAGCAATCGCTCGACAACTACGGTGTCACCGAGAGCGAAGCCAGCATCCTCGAAGCCTTCAAGGATCTGCCCATCGCCATCGTCTCCTTCCTGGTGGCCTCCTTCCTGCCCAAGTTTGGCTACAAGAACAGCATGCTGCTGGGGCTGGCGCTGGTCTTCTGCGCCTGTCTGGGCATGTACGTCGGCAACAGCTTCGATACCGCCAAGCTGCTGTTCGTCACCATTGGTGTGTCCTTTGCGCTCGTCAAGGTATCGGTCTATTCGATGATCGGCCTGTTCACCAGCAGCAAGGAAGAACACAACAGCTTCATGAGTTCGATCGAAGGCTTCTTCATGGTGGGCATCGCCTCGGCCTACTTCCTGTTTCCGGCCTTCTTCGATGCACAGGACCCCGACGCCTGGCTGCGCGTCTACCTGCTGCTGGCCGCCCTGGTGGCACTGGCCTTTCTGCTGCTGCTGTTTTCCCGTGTCGACGTGCCCATCCCCAAAAATGAAGGCAGCCTGAAGGATAATTTTGCCGGCATGCTGAAACTGATCGCACTGCCGCTGGTGATCTTCTTCGTGCTCAGCGCCTTCCTCTTCGTGATGGTCGAACAGGGCATCATGACCTGGCTGCCCACCTTCAACCAGCAGGTGCTGTCGCTCAGCCCCACCCTCAGCGTGCAGATGGCCAGCATCCTGGCCCTGTCGCTGGCACTGGGCCGCTCTTCGTGGCCGGGCAGCTGGTCAAGAAGATTTCGTGGGTGATGCTGCTGACGCTATGCCTGCTGGCGGCCATGGCCATCGTCGCCTTCGTGCTGCCGCAAGTGCTCGGCTACAAGTCCGATCCCATCCACAGCCTGATCGACGTCCCCCTGATCGGCTACATCTTCCCACTCATCGGCCTGTTCATCTCGCCCGTGTATCCGCTGATTTCCTCGGCCACACTGTCGGCCCTGCCCCAGCGCATGCACAGTGCGATGACCGGCCTGATCGTCATCTTCTCGGCCCTGGGCGGCACCCTCGGTTCCCGTATCATCGGCATGCTCTTCGAGCACATCGGCGGTGCCCAGGCCTTCTATGTCATGATCCTGCCGATCAGCCTGCTGATTGCCACCCTCTGGCTCCTTCACCGTGCCATCAAGACCCATGAAGCTGCACACCCACAAAGCTGACACCCTGCGCGCCCTGCTGGCTCAGGAAGACACCGACGGCAGCAAGACCATCACCGTCGAAGACACCGGCCCGCGCGACTTCACCGTCACCGGCACCCAAGGCGGGCAGCTGCGGGTGCAGGGCACCTGGCGGCTGGCCAACCTGCTGCAGGAACTGTGGCTGTCGGCCGATGGCGAGATCGACAGTGCCCTCATCGAGATGGCACCGCTGGCCCGCATCGACCACCTGATGCGCACGCATTACTGGCAGGTGCTGACACGGCGCATCGATGAGGCCGGCCTGCTGGCCTCGCTCACCGATGAAAAGCGTGCCAGCGACCGCCAGTATCTCTATGTGCCTGCTGCCGACGAGGCGGCCCTGGCCTACTACCGTCGCATCACGGCTGCCCACCCGCAGATCGAGGTGGTGCCACTGCCCGCGCCCGAGACACTGACCGAAGCCGACCATGCCCGCATCGATGAACGCCCCGGCCTGCTGGCGCTGAAGGTGGATGCCGGCAGCGGCCAGCCCCTGCCCTACGTGGTGCCCGGTGGCCGCTTCAACGAAATGTATGGCTGGGACAGCTATTTCATTGCCCTGGGCCTGCTGCATCACCAGCACCATGCACTGGCCCGCGGCATGCTGGAGAACATGGCCTACCAGATCCGCTACTACGGCCGGATGCTGAACGCCAACCGCAGCTACTACCTGCGCCGCTCACAGCCGCCCTTCTACACCCCCTACCTGCGCGCCTTCCTGGATGCCGTGACACAGGCCGGCGGAGCCGGTGCCAGTGCCAGTGCCAGTGCCAGTACCACAGGGCATGATGACACCGCCTGGGCCAACCTGCCCGAGGGCTGGCTGGCCGAACACCTGGGCATCGCCATCGACGAATACCAGCGCGTGTGGATGGACCCGGCCACCCACCTCACCGCCATCGGCCTCAACCGTTACTATGGTGAAGGCAAGGGCCGCCCCAAAGAGACCGAGCCAGGACACTTCGACTTCGAGCTGGCCAAATACGCCCGCAAGCACGGCCTGGACGTGCGCGAATTCGAACGTCGCTACGACAACGGCGACATCATCGAACCGGCACTGGACCAATACTTCGTGCACGACCGCAGCATGCGCGAAAGCGGGCTGGACACCACCACCCGCTTTGACGACTGCTGCGCCGACCTGGCCTGCGTCGACCTCAACAGCATCCTGTATCGCGTCGAGACCGACATCGCCGACCTGATCGAACAGCACGCCGGCGGCCGCTTTGAATACGATGGCCACACCCACACCCCGGCCGAATGGCGCGCAAGGGCCGAGCAGCGCAAGACGCTGATGAAGCAGTACCTGTGGTCGGACGCGGACGGCAGCTACCACGACTACAACGTGCGTACCGGCCAGCCCCAGCCCTTCGTGTCCGCCAGCAACCTGCTGCCCCTGTGGGCTGGCTGCTGCACAGCCGAAGACGCCCGGCGTCTGGTGGCCAGCCAGCTGCCACAACTGCTGCATGCGGGTGGCATCGCCTCCACCGGCCCCGTCGACAAGAACCAGCCCGGCCCCGAGCGGCAGTGGGATGCCCCCTATGGTTGGGCACCTCACCAGATCATGATCTGGGAAGGCCTGGCCCGCTACGGTTTTGCCGACGAGGCACGCCGCGCAGCCCGCGCCTGGTTGCAGATGCTGGTGCAGGCCGCCGTCGACTACAACGGCCTCATCACCGAGAAATTCAACGTCGAGAAGCGCTCGCACAAGGTGGATGCCGAATACGGCAACGTCGGCGCGCGCTTCGAGTACCTGCCCGCGGGCGGTTTTGGCTGGACCAACACCTCCTTCCTGCTGGGCCTCGGCTATCTGAACGATGACGACCGGGCGCAACTGGATGCGCTGTCGGAAAGGGGCAGCATCGTGAGTTGACGGCCCTGATGGATCAGCGGCATTCCGCCGGAGCAAAGCGCGGCTGCAACGTGCCCTTGGGCGCATCGGCTACCGACACCGCCGCCGGCAAGCGAGCCCCCGCCGCACGGCAATGCCAGACGATGGGCTCCGTCACCGGCGCAAAGGGACGACTGGCCACAGGCAGGCCCGCCTGCCCCACCACCGGCTGCAACACCAGCCGGTTCTGCCCGATGGGCGCCAGCCGCGGCGGATAGACGACGCTGACCACCCCCGATTCGGGCGTGATCTCGATCGACTGCACCTGGCGCGTGGGCGCCTGCCCCCCGTACCCGGTGGCATAGCCCTGTGCCAGAACCTGCCCCGCCGGCAACCCTGCCGCAGCCATCGACGCCACGTGCGCCTGCGCCCCTGCCGCCAGCGTCAGCCCTTCCGTCACCTGCACGCGCACCGTGTAATCCTGGTACACCGGAATCGCCACCGCCGCCACAATGCCCAGCATGGCCGCCCCGATCATCAGGTCGACCACCGTGAAACCCTGCTGCCCTTGCCCGCGCCTCATGCCCATGCCTGCCCAAGAAATTCCCTTGCCGTGCCCGATCCGTGCCTCCGGCCATGCGGGCGCCCATGCCACGGCAGCCGCTGATGCCACGGCAGCCGCCGCCCCATGCAGACACCTTGTCAAAGCCAGGAAGCAGACAATCTTCAGACATCACCGGGCCACGCGCGCGCCCTGGCCGGTGTCTTGCATGCCAGGGCTGATGAATGGTCAACCGCTACACAAAGGCGCCCCCTAGCCCTTGCCCCTGCTGCCAGCACGCTCCGGCCAGCAGCACCGTGCGCCAGCAGCACTCACCCCCAGGAGCACGTGAAACGGCCGCGGCCACACCACCCCTTGCAGCCGGGCCGCCATCCCCGCAGGCCAGCCCAAAAAAAAACGCTGCGGGTTGCGGCCTTGTCAGCCAGCAACCCGCAGCGCGGGGCATGCACCCAGGACGGGCACATGCCAAGGCAACCGGCGCAGTGCAGCAGGCTGCTGCGCCGGCGCAGGGAAGATCAGACCATCAGGCTTTGCAGGCCGGCAAAAGCGGCAATGGCAAGGATGATCGAAACAACGGTGATCTGGTCTTGACGCGTCATGGCATGTCCTTTCAAAAAAACAAGTCAACAAGCCGGAGGAATTCAGAGGAGAAGAGGAAGCATCCGGCAACCGGCATCAGCGGATGCTGCCGCACAGAGAACCGAGGGCCCCTGGTTTGGCGCGAAACCGGGCTAGGGTTAACCCTTATCCCGAAGAAAGGAGCGCAGTCTAGCGACAAACCTGCACAGCGTACAAGCCCCGCATGTGGCGTTCACGCCATCAAATGCACAAAAGGCCAACAAAAACCGATGAACGTAAGCCAGGCGTAAAGAGTTTTTACCAACCACCGCCCCGCGGCCGGCATTGCCGCCAGAAAACGCGGCAGGTTCACGATATTTTTTAATCGTGTCTTTGACCGACAAAACAGCGCACCATGCCCCGGAAAGCGCCCGGGAAATTGCCCCTCAGGCGCACTGCCGGCGAAGCACTGCGCTGACCAGGCTCACCTGTGCCCTGCACCGCCCGCCGTGTCCAGCACCTGGCCAGGCACCACGCTGCTACAGCACGGCCGACAGCTCGTGCATCTCGTCTGCCTCGTCCCGCATGCCCAGCCCGTCCCACGCATCCAGGAACGCCGCCTCCGGATGCGCGCGCATGTCTTCCGGCAGAGCCGTCTCACCCGTATCCAGCTCACGCATCATCGCCGCCAGCCCGGCCAGCAGCCCGGCCGCTTCCTGCCGTGCCAGCACCTCGCTGCACATCACGCGCCAGACATCATCCGTACGCCGCACCGTCACCGCTTCCTGATGGCGCTGCGCCAGCTCGCGGGCCAGCCGCGAGGCCGCCTCGAAATCACCGCGCTCGGCCACACAAACCTGTACCGGCGCCAGTGCATCCGCCTCATCCATCACGACAGCACCGACACGCACGACATCGCCCTCACAGCCGGCGTGCGTGCCGTCCTCTCCCCCTGCGTCCATCATTGCGCAGCCGACATCGTCATGCGTGCCCATACCTTGTCTCCAGCCCAAGAAAAATCGCATGAAAAACCCGTCACGATTCTGAAGCGCACCATCGCAGCGTCCAGAAACACGCCCGACGAACGGAATCAAAAACAGGACAGGACCCCCCCCTCAACAACACATCCGCCCATCCCGCAAAAGCGGCATCACCGGCCAGGCGCCGTCCACCCCGTCCGGTCTGCCGCTTGTCTTTTTCTGGTATCCGCCCTGATCTCAGTCTTCCAGCAAGGCGTCAAACTGCCTGGCTTCCATCCGCCGGCGACGCTCGTCAAGAATCTCGCCTTCGAACATCCAGTAACTGGAGCCACTAACCACCTGGCTGCGATAGCCCAGTTGCTGCAAGATCTGGGCAGCCGCCGCAGAAAGGCTCATCTCCTGCCCCTGGCAACTGACCCGGTTCCCCGGCAGTACGATGGCCGCGATGCTTTCGTCACGCGAGAACGTCAGCACATCGTCCGGCCTGATGCCGAGCGCATCCAGCGAGATTCTGGCACGACGTGTCTTTTCCTTCTCAAGCGTCTTCCGGTCTTCTTCATCATCCGCCACCACTCCAGGCGTCACCTCCTCAAAGCCGCCGATACTGAGAGCCAGCACCACCTTTTCCGGTTCGATGCGGAAGAACTCACGGCGCGGGTTCAGGCGATGCTCGGCAAACAGCTGGTGCAGGATGCTTTCCACCCGACGGCAGTCATCCACACGCGCAGCATAGTGGCATTCAAACGGCAGCGGCACACCCGTGCCCGCACTGAGATTTCGCATGCGGCTCTCGACCGACTCCGAAGCGGTCATGCCGATCTTGACCAGCCCGGGCATGGCTTCGTTGGTCAGGACATAAACGATCTGGGACATGCTGGCCGACACCTACCAGGACGATGGTCAGATATTGACTCGCGCAGTCTACGAAACAGCGTATGGGTTGCTGCCCCCCGGACGACAGACGCAACAAAACACGCGATGGCCGGCGTGCGTCGATTCCCCCTCCGGTCCAGGTCATCTGCCGTATTTTTGGCCATCTGGCCGATCTTCAAACCCGTGTCTACGGCCACAGCGTGCAGGGGCTGCTGGCGCAGGAGCCCGATCCCGAGTTGCAGCGCAAGTACCTGGACCTGATAGACAGCGCATTGCCACTTACCGATAATGAACGACAACAGTATGAGCGGGGGATCCCGCGGGAACGGCCCAGCTGGATCACTGGGCCGAGCACATTCTGGATGCGGAGACGCTGGATGAGGTGTTCCGGGTGCATTGACTGAAGGCGGACGACGGCATCCAGACACCGTCTGCTATCGACTTCATCAAGGAGACAGAATCATGGGACGTGGCTGATCTTTGGCCTGAGCTGCATCGGTTTCGGTTTCATCCCGGGGCCAGCCATGCTGCAGATGTTGTCGATCACTTTTCAGGGAGGACGACGGGCTGGTGTGCTCGCCGCGATCGGCATCCTGCTGGGCGGTCTGTTCCAGATCGTCGTCGTGGCACTCGGTGCAGCAGCCCTGCTGAAAACATCACCCGTGGCCTACGCCATCATGAAGGCCGTGGGCGGCGCCTATCTGGTCTGGCTGGGGGTACAAAGGATGTCGACATCGGCGCTTTCCGTGCCCACTGCCGGCTCAACCGCTCGCCAGGGGCTCTCTCGCCAGATCCTGTGGTCGAGTGCGCTGATCGAGGCAAGCAACCCGAAATCGGCACTGTTCTATCTTTCCTTCCTGCTGCCGTTTTGTGATCCGGCCAGTGGCCTGGGCATAGGCTGGCAGCTCTTGCTGCTCGGACTGCTCGCGAACCTGCTGTTCTCCGTGGCAGACCTGCTGATCGTGATGTGCGCCCATCTTCTGCGAGCGCGCGTGTTGGGGCACCCCCACGCCTATCGCCGAGCCCAGCGTACCGCAGGTCTGCTGTTCATCCTGATGGGGGTGTTTGCCGTGTTGGCTGATTGATGCACCTGATGAATCGGCTCAGAGTATGCCAAGAGTCCTAGACGCACGAGTTTCTTACGGATTGAGATTCATTGAACCTATGGGGATATGCCGATGAAGCATCTTTATATCGGTCTTTGCATGCTGGGCGGCGTACTGCCATTGGGGCAGTTCATTCCCTGGCTGGATGAGAATGGTTTGTCCCTGCCGCTGATGTGGGAACAGATCAGCGCGGACAGATTGTCATCCTTTGCCTGGCTGGATGTGGTGTTCTCGGGCATTGCATTGATTGTTTTTGTTCTGGTGGAAAGCAGGCGTATCGGCATGCATCGTGGCTGGTTGTCATTGTTGGGGCTTGGTATTGGCGTCTCGTTGGCTTTGCCGCTCTTCCTGTGGATGCGCGAAGTACATCTCCAGCGTTTTGGCAAGTGAATCCCGAAGGCAACCGGATCGAAGTGACGGCTTGATTGGCGTGAATGACTGACGGTGCTCAGATACCTGTCGGGCACGGTCGTCTGGCAGACCCAATCGTCCCTCCCTGTCTGACCAACCAGCCTAAGCCCCCCGCCGTATCCTCGACCATCTGGCCGATGTTCAAACCCCCGCCATCGGCACAAGATCGCTCCTGCACCGTGGCCCTTCCCCATCAAGGGCCCAAGGCCACGGTGCCGCCCTACCCGTACCGCCACGGTACCCGCCCGGGCGCCCACCGGAGCACACCCCATGCCCATCAGCCATGACCAGAACTTCAAGAACCTGATTCTCGATTACCCGGTTCAGGCCCTGCAATTCTTCGCCCCCTCCGAAGCACCCGACGTGGGCGAGGACGTGCTCATCACCCCCATCCGGCAGGAGCAGCTCAAAGACCGGCTCAGCGACCGCTTCTTCGAACTGGACGTGCCGCTGATGCTCGAATGGCCTGACAAGCGCCGGGAGATCCTGCTCTTCGTGCTGGAGGAGCAAAGCGATCCTGAAAGGTTTTCCGCCCACAAGCTGGCTGGCTACTGCCTGAAGCTCGCCGAGCTGATGGAGACCGACCGGGTCGTGCCGGTGGTGATCTTTCTGCGCAGCGCCCGCGAGCCCCACAGGCTGCTCAGGCTTGGTTCCGAGCGCCAGTCCTTCCTCAGCTTCGAGTACCTGGCCGTCGGGCTGGATCGGCTGACGGCCGGGCAACACTTCCAGGCCACCAACATCGTGGCCCGGATCCTGCTGCCCCTGATGCGCCACGCGAAGCAGGAAAGGCCTCTTGTCTACGGCCACAGCGTGCAGGGGCTGCTGGCGCAGGAGCCCGATCCCGAGTTGCAGCGCAAGTACCTGGACCTGATAGACAGCGCATTGCCACTTACCGATAATGAACGACAACAGTATGAGCGGGCCTTCCCGCGGGAGCAGACCATCATGGCAACACTGAGCGAGCGGTGGAAGGCCGAGGGGATTCGGCAGGGGATGCAGCAGGGCCTCCAGCAAGGGCGTCAGCAAGGGCTGCAGGAGGGGCTGGCGCAGGGAGAGCAGGCAGGGCGGTATCAGATGCTGGCCCGGCAGCTGGAAAAGCGCTTTGGCGTGCTGGATGCCGACACGGTGGCACGCCTGGCGGGGGCCTCGACGGCGCAGCTGGATCAGTGGGCCGAGCGGGTTCTGGATGCGGAGACGCTGGATGAGGTGTTCCGGGTGCATTGACTGACGGCGCACGACGGCATCCAGGCATCGGCTGGTATCGATCCCATCAAGGAGACAATGTCGTGCCGCCCCCCAACCTGCTCAAGGCCGAGGAAACTTCTGCCGGCCGTGGACTACCGCCAAAACCATGATGGCCTGCTCGCTCACCCTGTAGACGACCAGGTACGGAGGAATGGAGATTTCGCGAGCATCCGGGACTTTGGTAATGCGTTGGCTGACCCGGTGCAACCAAGGGAATCGCCCCAGGAGGGCCACCGAATCCAACAGGCGCTCCACCATCTTTTCTGCGTTTTGTGGACTGTCTGCACTGATGTAGGCAGCAATGTCCCGCAGGTGCGACTTGGCGTTCTGAGTCCAGATGACAGGCAACACGGGCGGTTGCCCCTCCAGACTCATCGAGGGGTCTCGACGGGTTTGGCCAGAAACTGACGCATCTCGGCCACGACCTGACTGTGCTCCGTGGTGGGTTCGGGGTTGGCCAGGCTGGCTGCCACAACACCATTCAGCCATTCGTTGTAATCGGCCTCTTCCTCGGCCGTAGGGAACTCGTAGATGAGGGGATCGCGGATGGGGGTAGTCATATTCATGATCGCTCCATGAGATTTCCGAACATCATACCGGTCATTGCCCATCAGGTCATGGGGCAGATCCCGAAAGCTTTTCCGCCCACAAACTGGCCGGCTACTGCCTGAAGCTCGCCGAGCTGATGAAGACCGACCGGGTCGTGCTGCCCCTGATGCGCCACGCGAAGCAGGAAAGGCCTCTTGTCTACGGCCACAGCGTGCAGGGGCTGCTGGCGCAGGAGCCCGATCCCGAGTTGCAGCGCAAGTACCTGGACCTGATAGACAGCGCATTGCCACTTACCGATAATGAACGACAACAGTATGAGCGGGCCTTCCCGCGGGAGCAGACCATCATGGCAACACTGAGCGAGCGGTGGAAGGCCGAGGGGATTCGGCAGGGGATGCAGCAGGGCCTCCAGCAAGGGCGTCAGCAAGGGCTGCAGGAGGGGCTGGCGCAGGGAGAGCAGGCAGGGCGGTATCAGATGCTGGCCCGGCAGCTGGAAAAGCGCTTTGGCGTGCTGGATGCCGACACGGTGGCACGCCTGGCGGGGGCCTCGACGGCGCAGCTGGATCAGTGGGCCGAGCGGGTTCTGGATGCGGAGACGCTGGATGAGGTGTTCCGGGTGCATTGAGCGGCCCGGTCATATTGATTTAGCCGCCGTAGAGAAGCTATGCCGGCGCCGTGTGTCATACCCCAGCGGAACCTGCACCGTTCAGGCAGCTAAAGCAATAGCCTGAGCGGTGTGCTTCATGGCTCCATCTTCTCAAGGCACGGAGCCTCCTCAAAACCCAGGGCGGTTCACTCCCGAATGATCCACGCACTGGTTCACGAAGGCATTCTTCAGGTGGGGCTGCTGGGGATCAAGGTGGGGGGCTACCGGAGGTTTAGAACCAAAGTCCCCAGCACACGTCTTATCGAGCTTCCAACGGGAACTTGCCTTCCCGGAAGAACTCATCAAGCTTGGTCCAGCTTGTTCGATGGCCCTGTTGAGCGTTCTTGGGGAACCAGACCACAGAACCATTGGAGACTTTCAGATCGCCGAACTTCTCGCCATCCCTCTTCACTTCGAAGACAACGTCAGCCTTGCCGAGATCGCGTTGAGGAATTGTAAATTTGACGTTGTGAGATGCCATGAGGTGCTTCCTTGTGCGTTTCCCTTCAAACTTCAATTCGGAAATAGGCTACACGCCAGGGCGCCGAAACGCCCTGGCGTGCAGGTGTCTAGCTTGTCCAGCAGCGTTGGTCAAACATGGCTGTGAACATGTACTGCTTCATGCTCGTCGTGGATTAGCGGCACTCGGCGGGTGCGTGACGACCAGGCAGCGTACCTGCTGCACCAATCGTAAACTGCGTCGCATCTGCCGAACGGCAACGCCATTTGATCGAATCCTGAACCGGTGCAAAACCGCCAGCGGCTGCATCAGGCAGTGCCACAGGATTAGCTTCCGTACCGGTGAACGGGACCAGCGTCAAGGAGTTTGCGTTGGCAGCAGCCACACGAGTCTGATACGCGATGGTGATCATCCCAGTTGCAGGAGTAATCCCAATCGAAGTGACGTTGGTCGATGCACCAGGACTTGCCCAGTTCGACTGGTAACCTGTCGTGCTGTTGTTACCTACTACGGCAGCATTGGAACCACCACCTGCGATCTCGCCCACATGCAGCTTGGCGGCGGCAGCCAGCGACAGACCTTCGGTGACCCGTGCGCGCACCGTGTAGTCCTGGTAAGCCGGGATGGCCACGGCGGCCAGGATGCCGATGATCGCAACCACGATCATCAGCTCGATCAGGGTGAAACCTTTTTGCACTTGTTTCAGCATCATGTTGGGACTCCTTGTCCTCAGAGGTGATGAATTCGGGCTTTGCGTTTCGCTGACCCGGTCAGTTCAGACACCCTCCCTATAGCCAGCCCCGTGCCAACACCTCAATGCGGTTGGCGGGGGCTTTTTGTTTTTTTGAAGCGTGGGCGTAGGGCGCGGTGCCGGGTGGGCAGCAGCCGAAGCGGATGTCACCGGGGCCGAGAACGTGGGGCGTGTGGTGGCCGGCGTCGATGTCCGCCAAAGGGTTTGCGGGGCATCGCGATCGCTTCGATGAGCAACACCTGTCGCGCGCTGTGTTGAGACATCGGCAGCATGCGGCGGGTGTTTTGCCTCAAGTGGCGGATGTGTTCACCGATGCGATCCGCCATCGATGGTGCGTTTTTGCACACCGGGCTTCTGGAGGCTCGCGCTTGTGGCATCGATCTCGCGCGCGTGCCCTCACTGACGTTTTCTCAGGGGCCGCAAAACGTCAGCAGGTGACGCAACACGTCACCTTGCACGGGTGTTGTTGTCCAGCCACGTCATCGCCCGTGCCAGCTGAATGGTTGGCGGCGGCTGCCGATCCGTGACGCAGTGCACACGGGAAAACCCGCGCTGCCGTTTGTCGGCCCCCGCCAACCGCATTGAGGTGTTGGCACGGGGCTGGCTATAGGGAGGGTGTCTGAACTGACCGGGTCAGCGAAACGCAAAGCCCGAATTCATCACCTCTGAGGACAAGGAGTCCCAACATGATGCTGAAACAAGTGCAAAAAGGTTTCACCCTGATCGAGCTGATGATCGTGGTTGCGATCATCGGCATCCTGGCCGCCGTGGCCATCCCGGCTTACCAGGACTACACGGTGCGCGCACGGGTCACCGAAGGTCTGTCGCTGGCTGCCGCCGCCAAGCTCAACGTGGCGGAAATTGCTGCCGGTGGTGCGAATGCTGCGGCTGACCTGCCGCAGGGCTATGCCACGGGTTACACCTCGCCCACTGCGTCGAACAATGTGCAGGGCGTTGCCATCGCTGCCAACACCGGTGTCATTACGATTACCTATCAGCCGCGTGTGGCTGCCGATGGTTCCAACACGGTTGTTCTGCAACCGTATTCGGGGGCTGCCGGTCTGCCTGCTGCCAACGCAGCATTTGCACCGGTTCAGGATTCGGTGAAATGGCGTTGCCGTGCAAAAGGTGCCAAGTTGCCGACGGGTGTGACGATTGCGAGTGCTCCCGAGGGCACGCTGGAAAGCCGCTTCGCCCCCGCCGAGTGCCGCTGATCCGCAGCACGCCTGAGCAGGTTCCAGGCATCACGCGGTACCGTAGTGCGGGCGATCAGGCAGGTGTCAGCGCCTGATCGCCCTCGCAAGACAAACGCCCCCAAAGGCTCTGCCTGAGGGGGCGTTTGCGTTGGGAGGTGTGGCCATGGGCCTGCTGGCTGGCCGGGGTGGCATGGGGGTCTGTTGGGCCCCCTCTGGGGGCCTGACCAGGCGGGAGGGGGAACCGCGCCGCAGGCGTGGGGGAACCCTGCAAGGGTTCCCCTTTTACGCGCGGGCCGGTTTTGGCTCTGTTTACATTTTGTAATTTTTCAGAGGATCAGCCGGTAGCCGGACAGGATGCGGGCGGTGTGCTCCAGGCCCTGCCGGTGGAGGATGTCGAGATAGCGGTCGACATCGATGGGCGGGTTGCGGAGCTGGGCACGCTGGCGCTGGGCGGCCGACACCACGGCGCAGATGTCCAGGTCGATCAGGTCTTCGACGAATTCATCGGGGTGCAGGGCCTCGATCCCGAAGGGTGCCAGGGTCGATTCGGGAAAGTCCTTCTGGTTGAAGGTGACGATGACGCCCGCGCCGCAGCGGATGGCGGCGGCCAGTACGTGCCGGTCGCCGGGGTCTGGCAGGCTGAGCCCGGGGATCAGCGATTCGTATTCGTCGACGAGGGCATCGGGGATGGCGCGTTCCATCGCGGCGGATGCGCGGTCGAGCTGCGCCGGGGGGATGTCGGGACGCCGCTCGCACAGGCTGCTTTTCCATTCCTCCCGGATGTCGGCACTCCAGCGGGCCCGGAAGCATCCGCTCAGGCCCAGCCACATCAGGAAATCGCGCAGCGGTGCCGGAAACAGGACGCAGGCATCGTAGAGCACCGTAAACGAGGAACTCCTCATTCGTAGCCCATTCCCAGCGTTTGGGCCTGTTCGGCCAGTTCGCCCATGGCTTCTTCGCTGGCCCGTTGTCGGGCATCCCGGAATGCCATCACGTCGGCAAAGCGCACGCGCCGATGGCGCCCGGTGCGGTGGAAAGGCAGCTGGCCATCTTCCAGCAGCTTGACCAGGTGCGGCCGGGAGACGTTGAGCAGGTCGGCGGCTTCCTGGGTGGTCAGCTCGGCATGTACCGGCACAACCTTGACGGCATTGCCGTCGGCCAGTTCCGAGAGGATGTCCATCAGCAGGCGAAGGGCCGACATCGGCAGTTCGACCTGATGGCTGCGGTTGTGCTTGTCAAAGATCTGGATGTGCTGGATGTCGGCATGGGTGGCCAGATAGGCAGCCAGCGCACGTTGTCCCTGGATGGCGGCCTGGACCTCCTGGGCCGCGGGCAGTGTCATGTTGGCCTGAGCAGAGGTCGGCATCGTGATATCCCCGCAGGAACGAGATGCCCCATCTTATTCGAAATATTCGAAACAGGCAAGGCCCAGGCAAGAAAAAGCCCCTGGGCCTGGCGGGCAGGACACACAGGGGCTTGCAAGCGCCCATGGGCGGGCGGGCGCACGGGGCCCGGGCAGGAGCCCCCTGCGCGCTGCGGCTCAGCGCTTCTGCGAGAGGTCGACGGCGGCGGTGAAGACGACGTCGGTCGAGGAGTTGAGCGCGGTTTCGGCCGAGTCCTGCAGCACGCCGATGATGAAACCGACACCGACCACCTGCATGGCGATGTCATGGTCGATACTGAACAGGCTGCACGCCATGGGGATGAGCAGCAGCGAGCCACCGGCCACGCCCGAGGCGCCGCAGGCCCCCAGGGCGGCGATGACGCTGAGCAGCAGCGCCGAGCCGAAGTCGACCTGCACGCCCAGGGTATGCACGGCGGCCAGGGTGAGCACGGTGATGGTGACGGCAGCGCCCCCCATGTTGATGGTGGCCCCCAGGGGGATCGACACGGAATAGGTGTCTTCGTGCAGGCCCAGCTTCTTGCACAGCGCCAGGTTGACCGGGATGTTGGCGGCCGAAGAGCGGGTGAAGAAGGCGGTGATGCCGCTTTCGCGCAGGCAGGTGAACACCAGCGGATAGGGGTTGCGACGGGTCTGGCTGAAGACCAGCAGCGGGTTGACGACCAGCGCCACGAACAGCATCGAGCCGACCAGCACGATCAGCAGGTGGACGTAGCGGGCAATGGCGTCGAAGCCACCTTCTCCGACGATGGTGCTCACGACCAGGCCGAAGATGCCATAGGGGGCAAACTTGATGATGAAGCGCACCACCGACGAGACGGCCTCGGCGGCGTCGGCGATCAGGCCACGGGTGGCCTCCGAGGCATGGCGGAAGGCCGCGCCCAGCAGGGCACCCCAGACGATCAGGCCGATGTAGTTGGCTTCGGCCAGTGCCTTGACCGGGTTGGCCACCAGGCTCATCAGCAGGTTGTGCAGGACTTCACCCAGGCCCGAGGGCGAGGCCCGGCTGGCCGATTCGACGCCGGTGAGGTAGAGCGTGGAGGGGAAAAGCCACGAGGCGGTGACGGCCGTGAGGGCGGCCGCGAAGGTGCCCACCAGGTACAGCAGCAGGATCGGGCGGATGTTGGTCTGGGTACCGCTGCGGTGCTGGCTGATGGCCGACATCACCAGCAGGAAGACCAGCACGGGGGCCACGGCCTTGAGCGCACCGACGAACAGGTCTCCCATCAGGCCGGCCACGGTGGCGATGTGGCCGACGATGGCGATGCCATCCGACACCGCTTCGCCCGAGCCGGTGGCGCCGCGCCGGGCGACCGCACCGATGATGAGCCCCCAGATCAGGCCGATGATGATCTGCGTGACGAGGCTCAAGCCCTTCTTCTTGGGATTGCCTTCCCCTTGCTGCGCCATTGCTTACCCCCAGGGTGGATCGATAAAAGGCTTATTTTGCACTTCTTCACGGCGGACCGGAAAAGATCGCGGGTTTTCAGGGGGGCGGCGCCTGGGCAGAGCTGGCCTCCGGCGGGAGGCCGCCCTCCAGGGCCTGCTGCTCGGCCTGCAGGCGCTCGAACTTGGCCTGCAGCTGCTCGCGGCTTTCGTTCAGCTCCAGGTTGATGGGAATGCACTCGACCGGGCAGATCTGCACGCACTGGGGTTCGTCGAAGTGGCCCACGCATTCGGTGCAGCGGTTGGGGTCGATGACGTAGTACTCCGGCCCCATCGAGATGGCATCGTTGGGGCACTCGGGCTCGCAGACGTCGCAGTTGATGCACTCGTCGGTAATCATCAGGGCCATGTCAGCTGCGCTCCTGCCGCTTGCGTTGCAGCGCCCGTGCAACCACGGGGGCCACGAAGGCGTCGATGGCCCCCCCCATCAGGGCAATTTCGCGCACCAGCGTGCCGGTGATCGACTGGAAGCGGTCATCGGGAATGACGAACTGGGTGTCGATGCCAGGTTGCAGCGTGCGATTGAGACTGGCCATGCGGCGCTCGTAATCGAAGTCGCTGGCATCGCGCAGACCCCGGATGATCAGCTGGGCACCCTGCTCGCGCGCAAAATCCGTCACCAGCCCCCGGAATGGCAGCACCTTGACGCCTTCCAGCCCTGCCAGCAGCTCGCGGGCCATGGCCAGGCGCTCCTCCAGGCTAAACAGGGTATTGCGGCGGCTGTCGGAGACGCCAACCACCACGGTCTGGTAACGGCCGGCGATGCGGTTGATGACATCCTGATGCCCCAGGGTCATCGGATCGAAGGTGCCGGGATAAACGACGATAGCCATGAGATGCAACCCGTTAACGGAAATGTGCCCCGCAAGCCGGGACACGGGAAGGCCCGAACGCCCTGCGAACGAACGGCCACCGGGAAACAGCCACGGACGCGGCCTCCGCCTGCACGCCCGGTGGGGCGGTTGCGGGGGCGACTGCGTGCATGAGCCGATCAGGGCGCAGGCTGGGCAGACAGCAGATGATAATGGACCTGCCCCGCGCGCCCCCGGCGGATGACCGCCAGCCCGGGCAGGCCATGCTGCTGCAACCAGGCATCATCCAGGGCAAAGCCGGCTTCGGCATAGATCAGCCCGCCCGGCGCCAGCCACGGCAGCACACGCGGCAGAATCCGCGGCAGCCAGTCCCCCTTGAAGGGCGGATCGAGCAGGATCAGATCCTGCGACAGCGGCGGGTTGCGGTCAAGCCAGCTTGCCGCATCGGCCCGCACCACCTGCACCTGCTCACCGGCCTTGAGACGGCGCACACTGTCTTGCAGGCTGCGCGCCACGGGCGGACTCTGTTCGACCAGGATGACCCGCGCCGCGCCGCGCGAGGCCGCCTCCAGCCCCAGCGCGCCCGAGCCGGCAAACAGGTCGAGGCAGCGCCAGCCCGTCAGCGACTGGCCCAGCCAGTTGAACAGCGTCTCGCGCACGCGGTCGGGGGTGGGCCGCAGGCCATCGCCATCGGGCACGGGCAGCAGGCTGCGTTTCCAGTGGCCACCGATGATGCGGACGTGCGAGGGCATGATGTGTTGAATGACGATGAAAACGGAACGGCTGATGCCTGCGCACCCGTACACCGGTGTGCGCAGAAGAAGTGCGCTGAAAAAACAAAAGCCAGGCGGTGACGCCTGGCTTTTGCCCAGCCGCCTGCGGCGACCTGGTGGGCCATGCCCGGAACCATTATCGGGCAACCCGCGGGCAGCGTCCACATCTTGTGCCGTGCGCCAGCAGCCAGGCGCCAGCAAAAAGGCCGGGCAAGCACACGACGCCGCCCCTGGATGCACCCTGGACGCAGCATCTCCCTCCCCAGCCCTGACCGGGCTGCCGCAGGCCCCGGGGAGAGCCGGCAGCCCCCCGTCGTGGTCCTCATGCCCCTCCTCTCTTAAAATGGTGTGATCCCCACCTGGAAGCACGACATGTTCGGTTTTTTCCGTCGCAAGAAACAAGAGAAGGAAGCGGCCGCCGCTGCGGCCCAGGCCGAGGCGCACGCCGCCGACGTAGCAGCAGCCGAAGCCGCCGCGCAGGCAGAAGCCCAGGCACAGGCTGCTGCGGCCGAAGCTGCCGCCCATGCCGAGGCCGAAGCGCAGGCGGCTGCCCAGACAGCCGAGCAGGCACGGCAAGAGGCCGAGACGCGGGCCGCTGAAGAATCCCGCCGGGCCGCCGAGGCTCGTGCGCAGGCCGAGGCACAGGCACGAGAAGAAGCCCAACGCCGGGAAGAAGCCCAGCGGGCCGAGCAAGCCCGTGCCGCAGCCCAAGCCCAGGCCATCGAACAGGCCCGTCTGGCCGAGGCCGAGCAGGCGCGCCAGGCCGCCGCTGCCGAAGCCCTGGCGCAGGAAGAAGCCCAGCGTCAGGAAGCGGCCCGACGCGCCGAAGAGACCCGGCTGGTCGAGGAAGCCCGGCTGGCCGAAGAGGCCCGGGCAGCAGCCGAAGCCAGGGCACGCGCGCAGGCGGATGAACTGGCCCAGTTGAAGGCCGAAGCCGCGGCCCAGGCCCGGGCAGCCGCCCAGGCGCGTGCCGAGGCCCAGGCCCGTCAGGCGGCAGAAGGCACCGCACCGGCTGCGGTCCGCAGCCCGGCACCCGCAGCCCCCGCTGAACGCGCGGGCGATGGCCACGCCCCCACGGGTACCCCCCAGCCCACAGCGGCCGCCCCCCAACCCACCGCAGAAACGCCGGCTGCCGCCCCCCTCACTGAAGCCACGGGCGTGCCCGAAGGCGCGGTGTATGGCAGCGAGGTGGTGCCGGCCGCCGTCACGGCCCCCGAGGCCGAACGCCCGGCGCGGGCCGGCTGGCTGGCGCGTCTGCGCGGCGGGCTGGCGCGCACGCGCTCGCAGATCAGCAGCATCTTCACCCGCAGCAAGATCGACGAGGCCCTGTACGAAGATCTGGAAAACGCCCTGCTGGCCAGTGATACCGGTTATGGAACCACCGAGTGGCTGCTGATCGAGCTGCGTGCCCGCGCCCGGCGCGACCGGATCAACGATGCCGCCACCCTCAAGGCGGCGCTGATCGACATCCTGACCGAATTGCTGACGCCGCTGGA
The DNA here is from genome assembly GCA_030532425.1 of Lautropia sp. Taxonomy (GTDB): domain Bacteria; phylum Pseudomonadota; class Gammaproteobacteria; order Burkholderiales; family Burkholderiaceae_E; genus Lautropia. Next base: position 39,356 of record JAUNLD010000011.1, read on the forward strand.
GCAGCCGATCGACGTCGATCGTGCCGAGCCGCTGGTGGTGATGATCGCCGGCGTCAACGGAGCGGGCAAGACCACCTCGATCGGCAAGCTGGCGCGGCACCTGCACCAGATCGAGCAATCGGTGCTGCTGGCCGCGGGCGACACCTTCCGCGCCGCCGCCCGCGAGCAGCTGGCCCGCTGGGGCGAGCGCAACAATGTGCAGGTGATTGCCAATGAAGGGGGTGATCCGGCCGCGGTGGCCTTTGATGCGATCAAGGCCGGCCAGGCACGCAAGGTGGATGTGGTGATGGTCGACACCGCCGGCCGCCTGCCGACGCAGCGGCACCTGATGGACGAGCTGAAGAAGATCCGCCGCGTGATCGGCAAGGCCATGGATGGCGCCCCCCACGAGGTGCTGCTGGTGCTGGATGGCAATACCGGCCAGAACATGCTGGCGCAGGTACAGGCCTTTGACGATGCCGTGCAGCTGACGGGTCTGGTGGTGACGAAACTGGATGGCACAGCCAAGGGCGGAGCCATCGCCGCGCTGGCGCACACGCGTCGCGAGCATCCGCTGCCGGTGTATTTCATCGGCGTGGGTGAAGGAGTCGAGGACCTGGAGGCCTTCAGCGCCCGCGAATTTGCCACGGCACTCCTCGACTGAACCCGGCGCTCTCCGACTGAATCATGATGAAGAACACGCTGATCTCTCCGGCGCTGCTGCTGGCCTGTGCCCTGGGCAGCCTGCCGGCGCGGGCCACCGATGGCGCAGCCGATCCCCCGCCCGATGCGCGCGCGCAGTGCACCCGCCTGAAGGAGGCACGGCTCTACAACACCACCATCGACCAGGTGCGCTGGGTGCAGGAAGGCGGGCTGCCGATGGATGCCAACAGCGCAATGACGGGCGCGGCCGCCCATACCTACCGGATGGGCGAGCATTGCGTGGTACGTGGTGAAATCGAATCCCGCACCGGCGCCGATGGCAGGCACTATGGCACGCGCTTCGAGCTGCGGCTGCCGGCCGACTGGAACCAGCGCCTGCTGTTTCAGGGCGGAGGCGGTACCAACGGCTTTGTGGCCGACGCGGTGGGCCGCATCCCGGTGAGGGGGGCCACCGCCACGCCCGCGCTGCTGCGTGGCTATGCCGTCGTCAGTACCGATACCGGACACCAGGGACGCGACACCCACTTCGGGCGTGACCAGCAGGCCCGGCTCGACTACGCCTATGCGGCCATCGGCAAGGTGACGGCCACGGCCCGGCAACTGGTGGACCTGATGTACCGGACGATGCCGCGCCAGACCTTCTTCATGGGCTGCTCGAACGGCGGGCGCGAAGCGATGATGGCGGCGATGCGCTATCCGCTGGATTTTGATGGGGTGATCGCCGGCAACCCCGGCTTTCGGCTGTCGCGCGCGGCGCTGGCCCAGTCCTGGGACAGCCAGCAACTGCTGAAGGCGGCGCCAGCCGATGCCGAGGGCCAGAAGATCCTGGCCAATGCGCTCACACCCCGGGACATGGATGCGGTGGTCGAGGGCGTGCTGGCCCGCTGCGATGCGCTGGACGGGCTGAAGGACGGCCTGGTCAATGCCTGGGAGCGTTGCGACTTCCGGCCCGAAATGGTGGAGGGTGCCATCGGCGCCGGCAAGGTGGCCCTGCTGAAGGCCATCTTTGAGGGCGCACACACCCGCCAGGGCGAAGCCGTCTACAGTTCGTGGCCTTATGATGCCGGCCTCAATGCCGGCAACTGGCGCGACTGGAAACTGGGCCATTCGCAAACGGCCGAGCCGGATGCCCGCAACATCACGCTGGGCGCCCATTCGCTTCCTCATTACTTCATGACGCCGTACCAGGAAGACTTCGACACCTTCCGGGTGGATTTTGACCGGGATGTGGCGCGCACCGTGCAGATCGGCGCCATCAACGACGCGGTCTCCACCGATCTGGGCACCTTCAAGGCACGGGGCGGGCGGATGATTGTCTTCCAGGGCGTATCAGACCCGGTATTTTCCGCGCATGATCTGCGCGACTGGTTCCGCCGCCTGCAACACGACACCCCCGGCACCGACAGCTTTGCGCGGCTGTTCATGGTGCCAGGCATGACACACTGCGGTGGTGGCCGTGCGCTGGACGATTTCGATCCGCTGACGGCGCTGGAGCAATGGCACGACACCGGCGAGGCCCCCGAGCGAATCGTTGCCCAGGGCAAGGCTTTTGCCGGCAGGACGCAACCGCTGTGCCCCTACCCGCTGGAAGCCACCTACCAGCAGGGTGACGAGAACGCGGCCGAGAGCTTTGCCTGCCAGCCCGCACCCGCGACGCCATCCGGAACGGCGGCCGCCCCGGGCACAACACCGGCCTCTGGCCCGGCCGTGCGGGCCGCCCCCGCAGCCACGGTTGAAACAGCATCAGCCGGGCCCGGCGCGCCGACGGCCTCGCCCGCAACCTCATCGACATCGGCTGCCGCAGGGCACTGAGCCCTGGGGCATCGTAGAAGCGGCCTGCCCAGGCAACCGGCAGATGCCGCCTCAACGGCCCCTTGCAGGGCCGCTGCCGTCATTCCCGTCCTGCAGGCCGGGCAGAGCGCCCTTCAAGGCGTGCCGCTGGGCGCAGCCGTGCCCCCGCGGGCCGGGCGCGCCGCCCCATGCCCGGCCCGGAAGGCCACGCAATGGTCGATGGCCCCGGGCGGCGGCAGCGTGAAGACCACCACATCGTAGGCCGCCCGCAGTTCGGCTGCCCGTACCGGGCCCACCAGCGCCGTCAGCACGTCCGTGCCCACCGCACGATCCCCTGCCGTGTCTGCCCTGCCATCGACCCCCGCAGGCACGAGCGGAGCGGCCTGGGCAGCAACCCCGGCCCCCCATTCCGGGCACTGCCGCGCCCCCGCCTCCAGGCCTGGCATCGACACCAGCCCGACCACCAGCGCCTGCTGTTGGCCCCCAGCATCCAGATAGCGCGGGACCCCATGGCGCCGGTCGACGTGGCCGTTGCCTGCCAGCAGCAGGCCGCGCCCGGCCCCCTGTTGCAAGGCCTGGGCCAGCGCCGCATCACGCAGGCGCTGGGCCGCCACCATCGGCGTCAGTGCCTCATCGGGCAGCGCATTGCAGTGACCCGTGCGCACCGCCGCCAGCAAGGTCTGGCCCGCGGCCACATCCCAGGTGGCCCCGTCCTGCCGTGCCAGCAGCGCCGGGTCGGCCGGTTGCTGCCGCATCAGCGTCGCCCGCGCCTCGGCCCGCGAAAAGTTACCCGCCACCCAGCGCACGCCTGCCTGCTGTGCCACCGCAAACGCAGCGTCAAAGAGCGGCTGATAGCGTTCACCCTGCCAGGCCCGTGCATCGAATTGCGCCGCCTGCACCCAGGCCGGCACCGGCCCCTGCGGCCGGTCCTGCTGCGCCTGCATCAGCGCGGCATCATGCTCGCGGTCGAAATGCTCGAAGACGATGCGGGGGGCATCGCCCGCACCGCCCGCCGCCCAGGCCGGCAGCCATTGCGCGCGCAGGCGGTGGTGATGGGGGTTGTCGTGCGCCTCGCCGAGCAACAGCCAGGGTGTCTCGCCAAAACGACGTTTCAGCGCCGCCTCGGTCATGGGCATTCCCTGTCGGGTATCCACGATCTGGCAGACAGGCGCCGGCGCTTCGGCGCGAACACCATCCAGCCCGTCCGGGTGTCCGGTGGGCGGCTGAAAGAAGGCACAGGCGCTCAGCAGGCCCATGCTCAGGGCTGTCGCGCCTCGGCGCAGCCAGGCGGGATCAAAACAGGACATCATCGTCGATCAGGCTTTTTGCAGGCACCAGGCGCACACGCGTGCAGGCGCGGCTGCCATGGAGGCCATCCCCCTGGCCGTGTGTCATTTTCATTTGACGCCTGCCAGCGGTGGCGCGAACATGATAGCTGCGATCGATTGATAAGGATTACGCACACTATGCAAGCGGTCATTCTTGCCGGCGGTTTCGGCACCCGGATCAGCGAAGAAAGCGCGGTTCGCCCCAAACCCATGGTCGAGATCGGCGGCCAGCCGATCCTCTGGCACATCATGAAGATCTATGCCTCGCACGGCATCAACGACTTCGTGATCTGCTGCGGCTACAAGAGCCACATCATCAAGCGCTTCTTCCACGACTACGCCATCGCCCGTGCCGACGTCAGCTTCGATCTGCGCAACAACACGATGGCCATCCACCGCAACGAGTCCGAACCCTGGAACGTGACGCTGGTGGAAACCGGCCAGGATTCGATGACCGGAGGCCGCATCAAGCGCGCCGCCAAGTACATCAAGGGTGACACCTTCCTGTGCACCTACGGTGACGGCGTGAGCGATGTGGACATCACCGCCTCCATCGCCTTCCACAAGCAGCACGGTTGCGAGGCCACCGTGACGGCCGTGCAGCCCCCGGGCCGCTTCGGCGCCTTCAGCCTGCCTGCCGACCAGACCCGCATCGAATCCTTCATGGAAAAGCCGCAGGGCGACGGCGCCTGGATCAACGGCGGCTATTTCGTGCTGAACCGCTCGGTGCTCGACCGGATCGATGGCGATGACACCGTCTTTGAGCAGACGCCGATGCGCTCGCTGTCGGCCGACGGCCAGCTGCAGGCCTGGCGCCATACCGGCTTCTGGCAGCCGATGGACACCCTGCGCGACAAGCACGTGCTCGAAGAGCTGTGGGAGTCGGGCAAGGCCCCCTGGAAGCGCTGGTAAGCGCACGTCCCCCCCACCCCACACCAGCGGGGGACCCCAACTCACGCCGGCATGGCTGGAGGAATGGGGCCCATCCCCCGTGACAAGGGCCTGGCATGATGACGTCGTGCCAGGCCCTTGCTGCATTCCGGGTCCCTTTCCGGACCCATGCATAGCCACAGTTTTTGCCGGCCGGGCAGTCTGCAACGGTAACTCTTGTTAAGCAGTGCAGCGCCTGCGCCCTGCCACACGTTGCCTCATCCCCTCATGGGCCCCCGGGTTTCCGTCATAGGGTAAACCCGGGTTCGGGTATGCTGGAAACAGATCAGCCCTCGCCGCGGCGTGATACTTCCCATGCTGAAAGACGGCGAATCAAGCACTTAGCCCAACACGTTCTGGCAGGGCCGGCAAAACGCCCCGCGCCAGAAGACCGCAAGATAGGCAGGACTTATGACAAGGCGCAGCGCTAGAGACTAGAATGATTAGTGATTCGCTGTGATTCCTGCCCTTCCGAACCCAGGATTTTACATTTCGACACCATATGACAGCCATTTATTTTGATCGCAAGATCGACGATGACAGCCGCCGTGACCTGCTCTACAAGGGAGACCTGTTCGTCTACTCCGCCAATGAGCACTCACTGGCGCTGATCGAAGTGGCACGGCAACTGATCCGCGAGGCTTTTCCGGGAATGGATCCCACGACCGCGCAACATCACTATCCGGTCGAGGAGTTTGCCCAGATCCTGTCCAAACTGAAGCCCGCCTTCATCCATCATCCCGAGTGCAAGAGGATCATCCCGCAGATGATGGCGCATATCGGCTGTGACCTCGATCAGGTGTATTTCGACGTGCCGCGGATGCGCTCGTCCACCAGTGACGACTACCTGACCACGGGCATCGCCTACGCCTTCCACGCACACCGCGACACCTGGTATTCGGCCCCCATGTGCCAGATCAACTGGTGGATTCCGATCTTCGACATCGAAGCCGGCAATGCCATGGCCTTCCATCCGGAATGGTTCGACAAGACCGTGCCGAACAACTCCGAAACCTACAATTACCAGGACTGGAACGCCAACCAGCGTTTCAATGCGGCCCAACACATCGGCAAGGACACCCGTCCGCAGCCCAAGCTCCAGGAAGAGATCAAGCTCGACCCCGATGTCGTGGTGGTCACGCCTCCGGGAGGCATGCTGCTGTTTGCTGCCTCGCACCTGCACTCATCGGTGCCCAATCAAAGCGGCAAGACGCGCTTCTCGATCGACTTCCGCGTGGTGCACAAGGGCGACCTGATCGCCCAGCGTGGTGCCCCCAACGTCGATTGCCGCTGCACGGGCTCGCCCATCAACGATTACCTCCAGGGCAGCACGCTGGCGCACCTGCCAGACGACATCCAGCAGATGTATCTGAAGAACTCGCCGATCCCGGCACCGGTCGCACGGCCCTGACGCCAGACCCGGCAGGCGCACGCCAGCCCCCGGAAACACACGGGCCCACCCGGGGAAACACGCAGACATCCCCGGGCGCCTGCCCAGGCTCACGGAAAGCCCGGACGCACGGAAAAACGGCCCGACTGCCATGCAGATCGGGCCGTCCGTTTTTTGCCCCGCCTCAGTTGTAGCGGCGGTAGACCACCTTGGTGGGAGCACCGATCAGCAGGCCATCGGTACTTTCAGCCTCCAGCGCCTTCTTGTAGACGGCAGCGGCACGACTGAAGGCTTCGATCGTGTAGTCGATGTCGGCATCGTCGTGCGAATAGCTGACGATGAAGTTGGGTGCCAGCACGCCCCAGCGGATCAGCTCCTGCATGAACAAGGTGCGGAAGGGCTGCGACGGACGGCGCTCGTGGTCGAGCGTGGCGTACAGCAGGTTGCAGGCGCGGCCGGCCACCGAGAGGTGATCGCCGATGCCCAGATCGGCCGTGACCTGCTGAATGCCGGTGCGCAGGCGCTCGCCCACCCGGTAGAGGTGCTCGATGACCGGCTCGTCACGGTAGATGCGCATCGTCTCGATGGCGGCGGCCAGACTGGGATTTTCGGCACCGTGGGTGGTGGACAGCAGGAAGACCCGCTCCTTGTCATGGCGCAGGCCGCCCAGCTCCATCACGTCGCGTCGCCCCGTCAGGGCCGACAGCGAAAAACCATTAGCCAGCGCCTTGCCAAAGCAGGACATGTCGGGCGAGACCCCATACAGCGACTGGGCACCGCCCCGGTGAAAGCGAAAGCCGCTGATGGTTTCATCCAGCGTGACCAGCGCGCCGTGCTGATGGGACAGATCGATGACCTGCTGCAGGTAGCCTTCCAGTGGCTCTTCGGTCCTCGCCGGCTCCAGCAGCACCATGGCGATGCGGTCGGGGTATTCGGCAAACAGCTTCTTCAGGCTGTCGATGTTGTTGTAGTCGAACTTGAGCGTCAGCGACACCTCGACCTTCGAGACGCCGCCATCCATCGCGGTGGTGCCGATGAACCAGTCGTTGTACGAAAAGAACGGGCTGTTGGAACAGATCGCCACCAGGTCGCGGCCGGTGTAGGCACGGGCCAGCTTCAGCGCCGCCGTCAGGACGGTGGAGCCATCCTTGGCAAACTTGACCATCTCGGCACTGGGCACCAGTGACTGAAGCATCTGCGCGCATTCCAGCTCGATCGGCGCCGGGCGGTTGAAATTGTTGCCCAGCAGCATCTGCCGATAGGCCGCCTCGATGACCGGCGCATAGGCGTGGCCCAGCGTGACGGCCCGCAGGCCCATGCCGTATTCGATGAACTCGTTGCCGTCCACATCCCAGATGTGGCAGCCCTTGCCGCGCACGATGAAGCCCGGCGAGCGCTCGGGAAACTGATCGTCGCCCTTGGCGTAGGTATGGGCCCCCCCCGGAATGGTGTTGTGAACCAGATGACGGAGCGCCGCCGACTGATCGAAGCGGGTGCGTTCGACCATTGCAGGGACCGAGGGCTTCAGGGAAGATTTCATCGTGGGCCACCCACCTGAAAGACAAGAGTTGGAATAGGGAGCCGAATGCTGTCAAAAGCTCCACGCATCACATAATTCGATGTCATCTTACAACAACATCCAGCAATTGATGGTGCATTAATGCCTCGGCTGCCTGATGGAGCAGATCAAAGGGCTGGCCGGCGGTTTCAGCGATATCGAGAAGACTGCGGGTGCCGTCGGACTGATTCAGCACCCACAGCAACGCCAGTTGCAATTTCTGGCTCTCATTATGTCCGCCAATCAACGAGTACAAGCCCCTTTTGCCCAGCTGTGGCTCTCCAAAGGGACACAAGTTGCGGAATGTCGCATTACGTTCCACAATGCTGATGCCTTTTAGCAACAATGCCAGGGACTGTTGCAAGTTGGCCGCCTTGATGAACGAAAGATTGTCAGCCGACGTGTGGTACTGCGGATACGAACCGTAGGTGGAACGTGAGAAGCAGCCCATCGGCAGGTTGAAGCCGGGCGAGCAATACTGACGCTCGTCATACCCATAGGGAATGAATGGCAGCAGGTGATGGGGGTTGCCGCTATTGGCCAGCACCATCGCCATGATCCGGTCGATCTCGGCATCGCCCCGACGGCTGCGCTTGTAGTGATAGTCGCCATCATCCCCCACACCCGAGATGACGATGCCATGCCGCACCCGGCGCGTGACATCCACCCGCTGCGACAGCCAGGTGATGACACCGATGGTGGAGGGCGCAAACACGAAGCGGTAGGTGAAGTGCCGCCTGGGCAGTGCGGCCAGCGAGCGCGCCAGCCACGTGGCCACGGCAATGCCCGAGAGGTTGTCGTTGGCCAGCGAGGGATGGCAGATGTGGGTGGAGATCAGCACCTCCTGAGCCGATTCGCCTGGCAGCACGCATTCGCCAAAGGTGAGCGACCCCGGTACCAGATCGGTATCGACACAGACCTCGTACTCGCCTTCCGGCAGCGACTGCAACAGGTTGTGCGTCAGGCAGAAGCCCCAGTCACGCTTGAAGTACTGGGTGCGATAGGGGATCAGGTCGGGCCGGTCCGGTAACGAGAACAGCCGCGGACGCAGCTCGTCCAGGCTCATCTTCCCCCGAAACGGCGCACTGTAGTTGACCAGGTGCAGGTTGTGCTCGGCGATGTCGACGATCTTGCGGCCATCCGGCCCCTTGATCCAGGCCTCGCGCACCTGCCATTCGGCAGGCACCTCCCAGTCGAAGATCTTCGTGCCGGTGGGCACTTCGGTGACGGTGACGGGAATGTGCCGGCCAATGGCTGCCAGCGTGTCGCGCACGCCCTGCCCGGTGATGCTGCGCAACATCGGATAGAGCGAGGCGCAAAAGGCGTGCATGGCCTCGCCCTGCCCCTGGGCAAGGTCCGGCAGGGAGGCGGCGCCAGCGACGGCGGACGGGTTGCTGCTCATGGTCGATACCTTGTTGCGTGATACGGAAGGCGCAACGGCGCCAGCCACCCCGACAGGGCCGGGGCGGCTGACACCGTTGTCGTCACAGGGCATGAAAAAATTTCAGTCGCCGCCTGTGTCAGTCAAAGATCTGGACTTCAGGCACCAGAATGACGAACTTGCCCCCCCATTCGCGGATGGCGCTCATCTGCTTCATCACCTCGTCCTTCAGGTTCCAGGCCAGGATCACCAGATAGTCCGGCCGTGTCTCCAGGATGCGCTCCGGCCCGTAGATCGGGATCTGGGTACCCGGCAGGAAATGGTTCTGCTTGTGCGGGTTGCGATCGACCGTGTACTCGATGTAGTCGGAACGCACACCAGCGTAGTTGAGCAGCGTGGCCGCCTTGGCGGGCGCACCGTAGGCGGCAATGCGCTTGCCCTGCTCGTGCGCTTCCAGCACGAAGCGCAGCAGGCTGCGCTTGCTGGCGCGGATGCGCTCTTCAAGCGCCAGATAGGGTTCGAGCGTATCGAGGCCCGCATCACGCTCGCGCTTTTCCATCTCTGCCACGCGCGGCGACACCGGCTGCCTGCCGGTGGCGGTGGGCTGGCAGAAAACGCGCAACGAACCGCCGTGGTTGGGGATCTCCTCGACATCGAAGACCGACAGGCCGTGGTGGGCCAGGATCTTCGTGAAGGTCAGGAACCCGTGATAGCAGAAGTGCTCGTGGTAGATGTTGTCGAACTGGTTCTTCTGCAACAGGTTCAGCACGTGGTGAAACTCGAAGGTTGCCACACCTTCCGGCTTCAGCAACACGGCAAAGCCGGCGACAAAGTCGTTGAGGTCGGGCACATGGGCCACCACGTTGTTGGCCGCCATCAGATCGGCCGCGTGCCCCATCTCCTTCAGCTTGCGGGCGCTTTCGACGCCAAAGAACATCACCTCGGTGGGGATGCCCAGCGCCCGGGCAGCCTCGGCCACGTTGGCCGCCGGCTCGACGCCCAGCACCGGCACGCCCTTGGGCAGGAACCAGCGCAACAGGTAGCCATCGTTGGCCGCCACCTCGACGACCTTGCTGTTGGCCCCCAGACTGAAGCGCTCGGTCATCTCGTCGGCATAGCGCTTGCCATGATCGAGCATCGCCTGCACGTAGGACGAGAAATAGGCGTAATCCGAGAAGATCGCCTCGCCACTCTGGAACTCTTCCAGCTGCACCAGGAAGCAGTCGGAACAGACATAGGCGTGCAGCGGGAAGAACGGCTCCATCTTGTTGAGGTCTTCCGGCTTGCGGATGGCATTGGCCATCGGCGACATGCCGAGGTTGGCGACGGTATGGCGCAACTGCGAGCCGCAGAAACGGCATTTGGCATGCGTGGCAGCCTGGGCAACAAGATCGCGGCTACCGGCGGCAGCAGAGGTGTGGGTTCCTGACATGAGTGGGACTGGACTGAAAGAATGAAAGCCGACGGGCACTGCTCTGGATGGGCCAGACACGGGAACAGCAGCCGGCCTGGCGCCCCCGGCACCAGACGGGACCAACAACAGCCCGCCCGGCGCCTGACGCACACTTCAGGATAACCGAGTCACCCCGAAAGGGCACGCCAAGGAGATCAACGTACCACAGACCCCGACAACGGGAGGGCGACCAAATTGGCAGACTGGTCGATATACCTGACATTGCACCGCCTAACGGCACTGCAAGAAAGACCGACGGTCGGTACCCGCAGTATAAGGAATCACCCAGGCAACGGCCCCCAGACGCAGAAACGGCGCCATGAGGCGCCGTTTCCGTGGCCCGCCAGAGGCTGGCGAGCGGGACATCGTGCAGTGGAAGACGATCAGAAGATGCTTTCGCGCACGAAGATCAGGTCGTCCTGACGAACCGGGTCATCCAGCTTGGGTTCCAGCACCTGGATGTTGCGATCACCCACGCGACGGTGCAGACGGATGCCACGATCGGTACCACGCAGGGTCAGGCCACCTCCCTTGGCGATGGCCTGGGCCACCGTCATGCCACGATCCAGAACATACTGGCCCGGACGCTGCACCTGACCATAAACATAGTAGTTGGGTGCCTTGTTGACGAAGACGGTGTCGCCTGCCTGCAGGACCACGTCCTTACTCAGGTCGCCGGTCGTGAACATGTCGACCAGGTCGATTTCCAGACGCTGCGGACGGCCGTTGCGGGTGGTCATCAGGATGACGGTGTTGGCACCGGTCTCGTTCACGCCACCAGCCACCGACAGGATCTCGGACAGACGCATGCCGGTCGTTTCGAGCGGATAGCGGCCCGGCGTGGCCACGTTGCCCAGCACGGAAACCTGCTGACTGCGGAATTGCAGCACGTTCAGCGTGACCTGCGGGTTTTGCAGGAAGCGGCCTTCGCGCAGGCGGGTGGCGATCAGGTTTTCGGCCTGCTGTGGCGACAGGCCGGCCAGCTTGACCACCCCCAGCAGCGGGTAGGAGATGACGCCACTTTCCGAGATGCGGGCCTCGACGGAGAGATCCTGCGACTGGAAGACCTGGATGCGCACCACGTCACCCGGGCCGAGCAGGTAGTCGCTGCGGGCGGCCTGGGCCGACGCCTGCGGCGCCAGCACGATGGCTGCCAGCGCCATCAGCGCCAGCAGGAACTTTTTGAAGCGAGAAAGAATCATGGGATGCCGTCCTAAATGGAAGGGAAATCTCTGCCTGCCTGCACATGCCGGACAGCGCCGGCATGCGGGTCGGCCAACTGACCGAAGACGGCCATTCTAGTCCGCCTTCAGGCTTACAAACGTGAATGATATCCGCCTCTTCCTGTGAAAGCTGCCGATAACCATCCATACCACGCACATTGGAACCCGCCCGGCCAGCCGGCCATGCCGGCAGAAGCGGCCGGCCAGGCGGCAACCGCAAACGCCAGACCCCGGCACGCAGGCCGGGGTCTGGCAGGAAGGGGCGCATCAGGAAAGCACATCAGCCGGCCAGCCCCCGGCAGCAGGCCAGGGCGGCCGGACATATGGCCCGATCAGAACTGGATGCGCAGACCCGCGCCAATCACGTTGGCATTGTAGTCGAGGGTATTGCGGTTCGAGTCACGGCGCTCGTGCGAGGCATTGAGCAGCAACGACATGTTGCGGCGGAATTCATAGGTGACTTCCGCTCCCGCGGCCAGGATCTTGTCGCGGCGCTCGGCCTCACCGGCTGCCAGCTGCTCGCCCTTGTAGAGACGCTGGTAGTAGCGCAGGTAAGGTCCGAGCGAGATCTTGCCGGTGGCCTGGATGACCGGGCTGAAGTCGATCGAGCGGGTGTCGGCATACGAAGCGGTGGCCGCATCGTCATCCGGCTCGATCGAACGGGCCAGCGAGACCCGGCCCTGCACGTTGCCGCTGATGGCCCATTCGACGTCGAAACCGGTGGTCAGACCCCTGAAGTTGCGGTTGCCCTGGTCGTAATCACGCTTGGTGTAGCCGATGAAGCCGGCCAGACGGCTGTCTTCGCTGGGGCGATACTGGACGCGCGAGAGCAGCGAATCTTCCTTGTAGTCGTTTTCGCGGCAGTTGCCAGCACACAGCAGTTCGGCACCATTGTCGTCATAGCGCTGCGACATCCGGTAGTCGCCATCGGTCTTGCGGTAGACGAAGTCAACCTCGATGCCGGTCCCCGGCGCATAGCGCACACCTGCCTCACCGGACTTCAGGTCGTAGTCGGTATCTTTATAGACTTCGAGGGAGTTGCGGCTGCGGTTCAGCTCGACCCCGGCGATCGCAGACCAGACCGGCGTGAAGCGAAAGCCCGCGTTGAAGAACAGCAACTGCCCGTCGACGTTGTTGCGGTCGGACGAAACGTTGGTCAGCGCGTTGCTGACACGGTCCTGCACCGTCGGCTGACGGCGCGAGAGGTTGAAGCCGACATTGCCAAACAGCGGACGGCCGATCACCCAGTCGAGGTTGGCCCCTGCGTTGTACCCCACGTGGTCAAAGTCGTCGTACTCGTTGTACTTGAACCCCTCGACCCGGGCATTGGCGCGCAGGCGCTGCTGGCTGATGAGGCGGTCGAATTCGATACCGGCACCGGCTTGCAGGTAGGTGTCGCCCAGCCCGCGGTCGGCGTAACGGCCAGCCTCGGAACTGTCTTTTACACGCAACAGATTGTCATCGTGCGTTACTTGCACATCACCGGTCAGCTTGATGACGTCAGCGTCCGCATCCGGCACCCAGCCCTGCTCCATCGGGGTGTAGCTCTGCGCCTGCGCGCCGCTGGCGGCCAGCCCGCACAACGCCGCAGCCACGGCTCCACAGACAACCCGCAAAGCCTGGCGCTGGGCGCCCTTTTTTTGCATTCCGTTGATTTCTTTCATGACTATCCTGTCGTAAAAAGCCCAAAATGAGGACATGGCGGGGGCGGACCCCGTCTTCTTATGCGCCACACTAAAGCATTGAGAGGATCATGCCAAGCCCCGCAAGCGATCCATGTGAACACTGACACCTGACTGACAAACGGGATACCATTCTCGGCATCATCCTGTGCTAACAGTCGTGGGTCTATACACGAACATTCCAGCAAGCCTCTACACCGGGCTCGCCCCCCACTCTCTGGCGCCCTGATACGTGGTATGAAGAGCCCATTTCTCGCATCCTCGATCGTCCCGATTCGCACTGGCAACCGCAGCGTCATCTCGCTGGTCAAGTCGATCATCGACCCCTCGCTGGCCGTCATCTGCCTGCTGCTTGCCACCGTGGCCGCCGGCCACCCCCTGCGCGCCCAGGAAATGGTCCTGGCCGTGCTCACCTTCGTGCTGAGCTACCCCGGCAACGTCCCTTTCCGGATCTATCAGCCCGGCTACGTGCGTCATCTGCTGGGCAGCTGGGGGCTGGTCGTCGGCCTGCTGCTGCTGTTCGGCCTGATGATCGATTCCCTGCGCCAGTTCGACCAGAACGTGCTGGCCACCTGGGTGATTGCCACCCCGCTGGCCCAGGCGGCCGGCCACTGGCTGTCGCCACGGATCCTGCGCAAGCTGATCTCGATGCGCCCCGAGCAGACGGCCATCGTCGTGGCGGCCAACAGCCTGGGCCGCACGCTGGCCCGCTCCATCCAGGAAGACCCGCTGTCGCAGACGCGGATCATGGCCTTCTTCGATGACCGCACCCCCGACCGCCTGGGCGAAGTGCCCGAGGCGCCCGTGGCAGGCGGCTTCAGCGCCGTGGCCCAGTTCGTGCGGGCCAACAAGGTCGACCAGATCTTCATCGCGCTGCCGATGGCCTCGCAGCCCCGCATCCTGAAGATGCTGGAAGATCTGCGCGACACCACCGCCTCGATCTATTTCGTGCCCGACATCTTCATGTTCGACCTCATCCAGGCACGGGTCGACTCGGTGGGTGGCCTGCCGGTGGTGGCCGTGTGCGAGACCCCGTTCTATGGCACCACGGGCGTGCTCAAGCGCCTGTCGGACATCGTCATCGCCTCGATCGCCCTGATCGTGACGCTGCCGATCACGCTGACGATCGCACTGGCCATCCGCCTGACCTCGAAGGGTCCGATCATCTTCAAGCAGCGCCGCTACGGTCTGGACGGCTCTGAAATCAACGTCTACAAGTTCCGTTCGATGCGGGTACAGGAAAATGGCCCCGAAGTCCGCCAGGCCACGAAGAACGACGACCGCATCACACCAGTGGGACGCTTCCTGCGCAAGACCTCACTGGACGAGCTGCCGCAGTTCTTCAACGTCCTGCAAGGACGCATGAGCGTGGTGGGACCGCGCCCACACGCCGTGGCGCACAACGAGACCTACCGCAAGCTCATCAAGGGCTACATGATCCGTCACAAGGTCAAGCCCGGCATCACCGGGCTGGCGCAGGTCAACGGCGCCCGGGGCGAGACCGACACCATCGAGAAGATGGAGCTGCGCATCCGCTACGACCTTGAGTACCTGCGCCACTGGTCGCTGCGGCTGGACCTGAAGATCATCCTGAAGACGATCCTGGTCTCATTCCGCGACCCCAACGCCTACTGAGCTGCCGAGAGCCCCTGCGCCCGCCCGACAGGCGCCACCGCGCCGCCCGGGCAGGCTGGGCGGGGCACACCGGCCGGGCATCCCCGGCCCCCTCCCCTTTTCCGCCCCACTCCCCTGTCCCCACCGCGCTCGCACACGGCAGCCTTTGGCGTCCAACCGCCCATCTCCCTGCCACCGATGCTGCGAAGCAGAAAAACCTTTCGGCATGCAGAGGATTGCACGCCCAGCGGTTCACAGGCCGTATGCTGTCCACTCTGGCCTGCCCAGACCCGACTTGTGACGCAAGCCGGCATGCTTTCAGCCCTGGGATGGACACCAGGACCGACAGCCAGGTACAGGCCAAGACGTGGAGACAGGCTTGCAGACCACCGACGCCAGACCCGGTATCGCCCCAGGTCAAACCGGCAGCACCGCTTTCATGAAAGAATCCGACACCTGACCACATCAGGACAATTTGTCAAGCAAGACCCACAAAAACACTAGCACTCTCCATCAAAGAGTGCTAATATCTAACCCGTCAGTCAGTTACTGGAGAAACCAACCCCCGATGACCAATCGTTCCGTTGTGCTCGCCACTCCCTCCACCGGCGCTGTTGCGGCTGCTGCCGTGCCTTCGCTGGGCAATCTCGACGCCTACATCTCGGCCGTCAATCGGCTGCCGATGCTGAGCGCCGAGGAGGAAACGCAACTGGCACGCGATTTCAAGGAGCGGCAGGACGTCGACGCGGCCCGTACCCTGGTCACGTCTCACCTGCGCCTGGTCGTGTCGGTTGCCCGCCAGTATCTGGGCTATGGGTTGCCGCATGCCGACCTGATTCAGGAAGGCAACATCGGCCTGATGAAAGCCGTGAAGCGCTTCGACCCGGATCGCTCGGTACGCCTGGTGTCCTTTGCGCTGCACTGGATCAAGGCCGAGATTCACGAGTACATCCTGAAGAACTGGCGGCTGGTGAAGGTGGCCACCACCAAGGCCCAGCGCAAGCTGTTCTTCAACCTGCGCTCGATGAAGAAGGATCTGGACACCCTGACGCCCGATGCCGCCAGCCACATCGCCGAACAGCTCAACGTCCGTGAAAAAGACGTGCTGGAGATGGAAACGCGGATGACGGGCCAGGAAGTGTCGCTGGAACCTCAGGGTGACGATGACGACGCCCCCCGCTTCGGTCCGGCTGCTTATCTGGCCGCGCCTGGCAGCGAACCCAGCGAAATCATCGAAAACCGTCAGCGTGACTGGTTGCAGGCCGAAGGGCTGAGCAATGCGCTGGCCAGCCTGGACGAGCGCAGCCGCAAGATCATCGAGTCACGCTGGCTGCGCGATGAGGATGATGGCGGCACCCGCACGCTGCAGGATCTGGCCAACGAGTATGGCGTTTCGGCCGAGCGCATCCGCCAGATCGAGGCCCAGGCCATGAAGAAGATGAAGGCAGCGCTGGCCAGCTACGCCTGATCCTGCCAGCCCCAAGCCTGAAACGCCCGCGCTCCTGCGTTGACAGGATCGCGGGCGTTGTCGTGCGTGGCCTGTCAGAGCCCCCTGGGCAACCCCGCTGTCCCGCCTCTGTCCCGACTTCCCTGTCCCGGCCCATCGCCCCCTGTCCCTTGCCCCCTGGGCTACACCTGCACCCCCTGATGGCTGAATGACTAGCCAACTGGCTGCCTGGCCGAATGCCCCTGGCGGACTGGATGGCTGGATGGCTGGATGATGGTGTGTCGATCAATTTGCCGGCGGGGATGCCATGTTGTACCCACAACACAAAAAAAGCGCGCGCCCTGCCCCACAGCAGGGGTAACATCGAAAGATTGAATACCGGCAACCGCCAGCCGACGAACGGCTGGCACGGACCGACCGGTAACTTTCTGTTTGCGGATAGCTCATGGCACTCGTCATCGAAACACGTAACGCGCACGGCGTCGTCTCTCGCACCCGCCTTCGTTCCGGCACGACCCGTCTGACCGTCAAACCGGGCGATGTCTTCCGGCTGGTCGATGAGCAGACCGGCAAGGCGCCCCCCAAAGCCGTGGTCAAGCAGCTGGACAACAGCATCCTCATCGACAATCTGGACGAGGGGGGCGGCAAGGCAGCCCCTTCGTCGGTCGAACTGATCGGTTTTTACAGCACGTGCAGCATCAGTGCCCCCTGCCATCTGCAGCTGCCCGAAGCCAGCGGCAGCGGCGTTGTCGACATCACGCCCTCGACCGCCGCCATCGGCGCACTCTCCGATGGGTCTTTCGTGCTGCACGACCCGGCCACGGCCGGCAGTGCCACCGTGGCCACCAAGGCGGCTGAACCAGCCGCAGCAGGTGCTGCCGAGGCAGAGACCATCGCCGGACTGAGCCGGCCGGTGATCTACGGCATCGGTGGTGCAGCCGTCATCGGCGTGGCAGCAGCAGCCGGTGGTGGTGGAGGCGGTGGCGGCGGTGGCGACACCAACGTCAGCAACGGCGGCGATGGCGGCGGCACGGCCACGCCGGCACCTGCGCCCACCCCCATCGATCCGACGCTGAAGATCACGCAGTCGGCCGTGGGCAGGAGCGGCAAGCCGGTGCTGGCCGGCACGGGTGCCCCGGGCAGCAAGATCACCCTCAACATCGACACCAACGGCGACCAGACGCCAGACATCGTCTACCAGACGAGTGTGGGCGCCGACGGCAAATGGATGGCCAATCTGGGCACGCTCAAGCCAACGACCGGCACGCTGCCGGCAGCCGGCCTGACGACTGCGGCCAGCGTCGAGGTCGCCCAGGAGGCCGGCGGCAACACGTCCAGACTGCCAGCCGTGAAGCTGACGGCCGACAACACGGCCCCAGCAGCACCAACGCTCGATCCCGTGGCCACCGACAACCTCATCAATGCAGCCGAAGCCGGCAAACCGATCGTGCTGTCAGGCCAGGGCGAGGCCAACAGCCTGATCCGCGTCAGCGTGGGCGTCCAGAACGTCGAGGGCACCGTGGGGGCTGACGGCAAATGGCAGGTCGAACTGCCCACGACCACGGTCACCCCCACGACCACCAGCCTAGCGCTGTCGGTGGTGAACACCGACTACGCCGGCAACGCCTCGGGGGCCACGACACGGACGGTTCCGGTCGACAGCAAGCCGCCTGCCGCCCCGGTGATCCAGGCCACGGGCGGCACCGACAATTATGTGAACGCCTCAGAGAAACCCGCAGGCACCACGATCAATGGCACGGCCGAGGCCAACAGCACCGTCAAGGTGACGGTGGGCGCCTTCTCGCAGGAGGTGAAGGCCGATGCTGCCGGCAAGTGGAGCCTGCAGGTAGCCGCCGCCGACCTGCCTGCGGCGGACGGCAAATACGACGTCACTGCCACGGCCACCGATGCCGCCGGCAACCAGTCGGCCCCCAGTGCAGCGGCCAGCATGACGATCGATACCGTCAACCCTTCACTGACGGGCATCAAGGTGGGCGCCGGCGGCTTCACCCGCAGTGGCCAGGCCTTCACGGTGTCGGGTGAAAGCGAAGTGGGCGCCACGGTCATCGTCGATTACTACCCGTCCAACAGCAGCAATGCCTACCGCTCGCAAAACCTGCTGGTGGCCGGCAGCACCGAGGGCGAGAACGCGGCCTGGACAACCCCCGGCACCTTCACGGCCCCACGCACGGTGCTCAACCAGGAACTGCGGCTGGTGCTGTCCTCGACCGACAAGGCCGGCAACCGTACCATGGGCGAGCACAAGTTCACCGTGTATGGCTCGATCCTGCCGCTCAGCCACATCTCGGAAGACAGTCCGCTGGAAACCAGGGCGGACACGCTGCGCACGAGCGATCTGCTGGACGATGGCAGCAGCAGCGTACTGACCACCAGCAGCGTGCTGGGCAGCAGCCAGGGCGTGAGCACCATCAGTCTG
>JAUNLD010000012.1 GCA_030532425.1 Lautropia sp.
CGAACAGCACGAAACGACAACGCTGGCTGAACGGGCAGGTCGTTCCAGAATAGAGCACCATCATGGGCGTAGTCTCCTGAAGACTCGTGAACCCGGCACGGGTTCAATCAAAAAAACCTCTGACAAGATATCACGCGATGCAAGGGGGGCGCCGCAGGGTGTCCGGGCAGCCCCGCCGATGTTGCCGCAGCGCCATAAACGACAAAGCCACGACACCCCGGCCAGTTGCCGGCAGCCGTCGTGGCTTGGCATGACACAGGCAGGCAGCCACGGGGGCCACCTGCCAGGGCTCACTTCACGTCCTTCCAGTACTCCCGGTTCAGCCACCAGGCCGTGGCCATGAACAGGGCCATGAACAGCATCACCCAGATTCCCAGCGACGAGCGGGTGCGGGCAGTGGGGTCTGCCATGTAGTTCATGAAGGCGACCAGATTGGCCACCTTGTCGTCGAACTCCTCGGGGCTGAGCGTGCCGCCCTCGGGCTTGCCCAGCGTGAAATGGGTGCCCTCGTGCAGATCGCCCCCGGTGAGGTGCTCGACCTTCTCGGTGCGGTTGCCATGCAGATCGTAGGTGATGAGCGTGCGCGTCCAGCCGGCCGGCTTGCCCTCTTCGGCTGCCGCCCTGGTGATGTGTTCCTCGGTGGCGCCCCGCAGCCCCTGCCATTGCCACAGCACATGCGGCATGCCCACATTGGGGAAGATCACGTTGTTCCAGCCGGTTTCACGGCTGGCATCACGGTAGTAGCTGCGCAGGTAGGTGTAGAGCCAGTCGGCACCGCTGCCATCGTGCGAGGAGCGGGCCCGCGCCACCACCGACAGATCGGGCGGCGCCGCACCAAACCAGAGCTTGCCATCGGCCGGCCGCATCGCCACCGACATCAGGTCGCCCACCCGCCCTTCCGTGAACATCAGGCTGCCGACGATCTGCTCGTCGGTCAGGCCGATGTCCTTCAGGCGGTTATAGCGCATCATCGACGCGCCATGACAGTTCAGGCAGTAGTTGACGAAGGTGCGCGCGCCATCCTGCAACGCGGGCATGCTGTTCATCTTCTCGACGGGGAAGGTGTCGAGTGCCACCGCGCCACCGGCCGCCATCGCAGGGGCCGACACCGCACAGGCGATTGCCGTGGCCAGCATGCCGAAACGGCGACGGATATAAACAGGCAGTTTCATGAGTGTCTTTCTCCGCGGCCAGGG
Source organism: Lautropia sp. (assembly GCA_030532425.1). Taxonomy (GTDB): domain Bacteria; phylum Pseudomonadota; class Gammaproteobacteria; order Burkholderiales; family Burkholderiaceae_E; genus Lautropia. Next base: position 1,197 of record JAUNLD010000012.1, read on the forward strand.
TTCAGTGGGGCTTGAAGGTGACGCGCTCGGGCGGCTGCTTGAAGGTGCCGATCTGGCTCCACCACGGCATGAAGAAGAAAAAGCCGAAGTAGATCAGCGTACACACCTGTGACAGGCGCTCGGCCATCGGCGACGGCGGCTGCACCCCGTAGTAGCCCAGCACCAGGAAGACCACGACGAACACGGCGTAGAAGGCCTTGTGCCAGGTGGGACGGTAGCGGATCGAACGCGAGGGGCTCTGGTCGATCCAGGGCAGCGCAAAGAAGATCAGCGTCGAGGCGCCCATGGCCACCACCCCCCAGAACTTGGCGTCCAGCAGGAAGAAGCCGACACACAGCGAGAGGATCACGACGGCCCCGATGACACGGGCCAGCTTGTAGCGGGCCGACTTCAGGATCACCGCCAGCAGCACCAGCAGGAAGGGCAGCATGCCCCAGGTGAGGAACTCGGTGGTGGTCGCCCGCAGGATCGAGTAGAACGGCGTGAAGTACCAGACCGGCGCGATGTGCGGCGGGGTCTTGAGCGGGTCGGCCGGGATGAAGTTGTTGTACTCCAGGAAGTAGCCGCCCATCTCGGGAGCAAAGAAGATCACGGCCGAGAAGATCGTCAGGAAGATCGTCACGCCGAAGATGTCGTGCACCGAGTAGTAGGGATGGAACGGAATGCCGTCCAGCGGCACGCCTTTCTCGTCGGTCTTGGCCTTGATCTCGATGCCATCCGGGTTGTTGGAGCCGACCTCGTGCAGCGCGATGATGTGCGCCACGGCCAGACCCAGCAGCACCAGCGGAATGGCAATGACGTGGAAGGCAAAGAAGCGGTTGAGCGTGGCGTCGCCCACCACGTAGTCACCACGGATCCAGATCGACAGGTCTTCACCGATGACCGGGATGGCGGAGAACAGATTGACGATCACCTGCGCCCCCCAGTACGACATCTGTCCCCACGGCAGCAGGTAGCCGAAGAAGGCTTCGGCCATCAGGGCCATGAAGATCATGCAGCCGAACAGCCAGACCAGCTCGCGCGGCTTGCGGTACGAGCCATAGAGCAGCCCGCGGAACATGTGCAGGTAGACGACGATGAAGAAGGCCGAGGCACCGGTGGAGTGCATGTAGCGCACCAGCCAGCCCCAGGGCACATCCCGCATGATGTACTCGACCGAGGCAAAGGCCTTGTCGGCATCGGGCTTGTAGTGCATCACCAGGAAGATGCCGGTGACGATCTGGATCACCAGCACCAGCATGGCCAGCGACCCGAAGATGTACCACCAGTTGAAGTTCTTGGGCGCGTAGTATTCGGCCACGTCCCGTTTCCAGAGGACCGTGGCGGGGAAGCGGTGGTCGATCCACCCGAGAAGCCCCGTGGTGTCGACCTTCTTTTCTGCTGCCATGAGCTAACCTGCTATCGATTCGAATTCTTTCACCGACCGTCATCCTGCGGATGCGCCGATCGGACGCGAAGGCATCACAACCGCCAACGTGCGGCACTCACCCCGTGGTGTCGTCCGCCCCGATCAGCAACGAGGTATCGGACAGATACTTGTGGGGCGGCACGTCGAGGTTGGCATTGGCCGGCTTGTTCTTGAAGACGCGGCCGGCCATGTCGAAGGTGGAACCATGGCAGGGGCACAGGAAGCCGCCCGCCCAGTTGTCGGGCAGCGACGGCTGCGCACCGGGCGTGAACTTCTCGCTGGGCGAACAGCCCAGGTGCGAACAGATGCCCACCACCACCAGATATTCGGGCTTGATCGAACGATGCTGGTTCTTGGCGTACTCGGGCGTGGGCAGCTGGTAGTAATGCTCGGAATCGGGGTCGAGCACCTGCGACTGGGTCTCGTTCAGCGATTCGAGCATGGCCGGCGTCCGCCGGATCAGCCAGACCGGATTGCCCCGCCACTCGACCCGGCGCAGCTCGCCCGGTGCCATGCCTGAAATGTCGGCCTCGACCGGGGCACCGGCGGCCTTGGCACGCTCGGAGGGCTGGAAGGTGCTGACCAGCGGAATGGCGACACCGGCAGCGCCCGCGCAGCCGACCACGCAGGTGGACACCAGCGCGGCGCGACGGGAGGGGTCCATCGTCGTCTTGGGAAGCGTATCGGCCATCAGTAAGACCTCTTGTCGAACATCGTTCGGAACGTAAAAACAGATATACGCGCCGAGTATAGGCAAGGGCTTCCCCACAGGATTTGACCAAAATCAGAAAGGATCGTGATCGCAGCCTGCTGCCCTCCCGGGCAGCGCCCGCTGGCCGACTGACGCCCCCGTGATGCTGCCCGGCACCGCCCCGTGTCGGGCAGCCACAACGATTTACCTTCCCGGGCGGCCAAAACCGCCGTTTCAGCCCCCTTTTCAGCCCATTCTGGCCCGAAAAGCCGCCGGCAAGCCTTGCGCCCGCCATCTTGAAACTGGGATAATCCCTAGGTGCGCCCCAAGCCGAGACCGCCTCGCCCCCTCGCGATGACCGGGCCGGGATGCCTGCCCTTGCCGGGACAGGTTCGGTACGCATCCTGACGGCCACCGGGATCCCTCATCCCGCCCCCGGCCACACCCCTACCAACACTCACAACATGCTGTCACCAGCGCAGGAGAAATTGTTATGTCCATGATGAAGGAATTCAGAGATTTTGCCCTGAAGGGCAACGTCGTCGACCTCGCCGTCGGTGTGATCATCGGCGGCGCCTTCGGCAAGATCGTCGACTCGATGGTGAAGGACATCATCATGCCGGTGGTCGGCGCCATCTTCGGCGGCCTCGACTTCTCGAACTACTTCATCCCGCTGGTGGCATCCGACAAGCTGCCCCAGAACGTGCCCTACACCTACGAAGCCCTGACCAAGGCAGGCGTGCCGCTGTTCGCCTACGGCAACTTCCTCACCATCTTCCTGAACTTCCTGATCCTGGCCTTCATCATCTTCCAGATGGTGCGCGTCTTCAACAAGGCCAAGACGGCCCTCATCAAGGAAGAAGCCGCCGCCCCGGCCCCGACCCCGGAAGATGTCGTGCTGCTGCGTGAAATCCGCGACGAGCTGAAGAAGAAGGCCTGATCGCCCCCGCTTCCGAAGGCTGCCCCGCACCGGGGCAGCCGGACGGCTTGTTGGCCCCGGATGCGCTGCGGCGCCGATGGACCAACCCGCCTGGCGCCCAGGCGCACCCGCCAGGCGACCCGGAAGCCACCCGCCTCGAAGCCCGCCCCCGTCAGGGACGCGGGCTTTTTTGCGCCAGCGCGATGCCCGCCGTCCGATGGCCCGGCGTCCCATGCCCGGCCGTCCGACGCACCCGCCCGACGCCTTCCGCCTGAGTCCTGCCCCCGATGCCCGCTGCCCGCTCGCGACCGTCTAGACCGGATTGGGATCGTCGACGAACTCGACCGTCAGGCCGAAGTGTTCGGCCAGATGCGCCCCCAGCGCCTGGATGCCGCAACGCTCGGTGGCATGGTGGCCGGCCGCCGCGTAGACCACACCCGCTTCGCGCGCCAGATGCGTGGTGCGCTCGGAAATCTCGCCACTGATGAAGGCATCCGCGCCCAGGTCGATGGCCTGCTGCAGGAAATCCTGCGCCCCACCGGTACACCAGGCGATACGCCGGATGGGATGATCCAGATCCCCCACCAGCAGCGGCTCGCGATCCAGCCGCGTGTGCAGACGCTCGGCCAGCGCGGCGCTGTCGATCGGCCCAGCCAGATCATGCCAGGCGATCACGCCGGCCTCCCGGCCGTCGTACTCGCCCCCGAAGCCCGCCGCCGGCCAGCCCAGCAGCTGCCCCAGCTGCGCATTGTTGCCATACACCGGGTGCACATCCAGCGGCAGGTGGTAGGCGATCAGGTTGATGTCGGCCTTCAGCAGGGCCGCCAGCCGGCGCCGCCGGATGCCGGTGACGCGCGGATCCTCGCCCTTCCAGAAATAGCCGTGATGCACCAGCAGTGCGTCGGCGCCGCGCGCAACCGCCTCATCCACCACCCGTTGCGTGGCGGTCACGGCCGTGACGATGCGCGAGACCTGCGCCCTGCCTTCCACCTGCAGCCCGTTTGGGGAATAATCCTTGATAATGCCTGGCTGCAACACCACATCCAGATGAGCCAGCAGCTCCCGGGTCGGCACCGAACCTGCACCATGCGCCATGCCATGTCCTCCACGAAGGATTTTCTGAACAGTCCAGCGCACATCTTAGCGCCGGCGCACCTCCTGGCGCCAGGCACGGCATCTGCCGTGCCCGCCCGCCGGCTGATGCCCCATCCATGCCGCATGCAGACAGGGCGGCGGCCATGCTGAAACGGCTCTGGCTGCTGTTTGCCCAAGGCGTCACCGTGGCGGTGGCGGTGGTCTTCGTCATCAGCACCTTCCGCCCCGACTGGTTGCCCGGCCATCGCCCGGCGCCCCTCGACGTCACCCCGCCGCCAGCGTCCCCCCGGCTGCCCGCGCTCCCTGATCCAGGCGGCGAGGTACCTCCTGGCCCGCCACCGGCCCAGGCGCCGGCTGTGCCCAGCAAGGCGCCCACCCCCACGACAGCCGCCATGTCCCCTGCCGCGCCGGCAGGCGCCACGCCCACCCTCTCCTTTGCCGAGGCTGCCCGTCGCGCCAGCCCGGCCGTGGTCAGCATCGCGGCCCGCAACGATGGGCTGGCCAGCAGCACCGACGAGCGCACCGGCGACGCCCCGGCCGAAGACAAGCGCCGCCTGCCCCTGGACGGCGAGGCCGACGAAGAACCCGAGAACCCCGATGACAACATGGGCTCGGGCGTCATTGCCCGCGCCGACGGCTACATCCTCACCAACCACCACGTGCTGGGCGACGGCACACAGATCGAGGTGGTCCTGGCCGACGGCGAGCGCCTGCCCGCCCGCCTGATCGGCAGCGACCCCGACACCGACCTGGCGGTGCTGAAGGTCGACCGCCAGGGTCTGCCCGCCATCGAGTTCGCCCAGCGCACCGACATCTCCGTCGGTGACGTCGTGCTGGCCATCGGCAACCCCTTCGGCGTGGGGCAGACGGTAACGATGGGCATCATCTCGGCCCTGGGACGCACCCAGCTGGGCATCAACACCTTCGAGAACTTCATCCAGACCGACGCCGCCATCAACCCCGGCAACTCGGGCGGCGCCCTGCTCGATGCCCGCGGCCAGCTGCTGGGCATCAACACCGCCATCTATTCACGCACCGGGGGCTCGCTGGGCATCGGCTTTGCCATCCCCGTCTCGATCGTGCAGGAGGTGATGAACCAGATCATCGCCAACGGCCGCGTCATCCGCGGCTACATCGGCGTCGAGCCACAAGACCTCACCCCCGAACTGAGCGAAGCCCTGCAACTGCCCCCGCAGCAGAAAGGCGCCATCATCGCCGGCGTGATGCGCAACGGCCCGGCCGAGGAAGCCGGCGTGCACGCCAGCGACATCCTCGTCGCCATCGACCGGACGCGCATCGACGACACCACGCAGATGCTCAACACCATCGCCCGCCTCACACCGGGCACCCGCATCAGCTTCCGCTTCCTGCGCGACGGCCAGGAGATCGAGCTGCCCATCACCATCGGCACCCGCCCCGCCAGCCCCCCGCGCGACATCGAGGACGTGCGCAACCGGGAGTGAGGGCAGGCTCCCCGCCGTCGGTTCAACAAACGACGGACCATCACAACAGCGGCGCCCTCCGAGCGACACCTGCTGCAAGCCGCCCAGTTATCATCCTCCCATCGATCCCTGACAACCAGGACGCTGGGACAACCATGGCGCGCACCAAGGCAGACAAGACATCTTCCACAGCAAAAGCAGACCCGGCAGGCAAAAGCCCCTCTGCTCGCAAACAGAAGAAGGCCGGCAGTAACGGCAGTCAGCTGGGCTTTGAAGCCGAGCTGTTCAAGGCTGCCGACAAGTTGCGTGGCAACATGGAACCCAGCGACTACAAGCATGTGGCTCTGGGACTGATCTTTCTCAAGTACATCTCGGATGCCTTCGAGGCCAGACATGCTGCCTTGCTGGCAGAAGACCCTGCAGCCGCCGAAGACCGGGACGAATACCTGGCTGACAACATCTTCTGGGTCCCCAGGGAAGCACGCTGGTCTCACCTGCAGGCCAGTGCCAGGCTGCCCACCATCGGCACCTTGATCGATGACGCCATGCGCGCCATCGAAAAGGACAATGAATCGCTCAAGGGCGTGCTGCCCAAGGACTACGCACGCCCGGCCCTCAACAAGGTGATGCTGGGCGAACTGATCGACCTGATTTCCGGCATCGCCCTCGCCGAAGGTAAGGATCGCTCCCGCGACATCCTGGGCCGGGTATATGAATACTTTCTGGGACAGTTTGCCGGCGCCGAAGGCAAGCGCGGCGGCGAGTTCTACACCCCCCGCTCGGTCGTGCGCGTGCTGGTGGAGATGCTGGAGCCCTACAAGGGGCGGGTCTATGACCCCTGCTGCGGCTCGGGTGGGATGTTCGTTCAGTCGGAACGCTTTGTCACCGAACACGGGGGACGGCTGGGTGACATCGCCATCTACGGGCAGGAATCCAACTACACCACCTGGCGCCTGGCCAAGATGAATCTGGCCGTGCGCGGCATCGACTCCGACATTCGCTGGAACAACGAAGGCAGCTTTCACAAGGACGAACTGCCCGACCTGAAGGCCGACTACATCCTGGCCAACCCACCCTTCAACATCTCCGACTGGGGCGGCGAGCGCCTGCGCGACGATGTTCGCTGGACATTTGGAGCCCCCCCGGTCGGCAACGCCAACTATGCCTGGCTGCAACATATCCACCATCACCTGGCCCCCAATGGCACCGCTGGCGTGGTGCTGGCCAATGGATCGATGAGTTCCAGTCAGTCGGGTGAAGGAGAGATCCGCACCACCATGGTCAAGGCCGACGTGGTGGACTGCATGGTGGCCCTGCCCGGACAGCTGTTCTATTCCACCCAAATCCCCGCCTGCCTGTGGTTTCTGGCTCGCAACAAGAACCCCGGCAACGGCCTGCGCGACCGCCGCGGGCAGGTGCTGTTCATCGACGCCCGCCAGATGGGCACGATGGTGGACCGCACCCGGCGCGAACTGACCGATGACGACATCAGGAGAATCGCCGATGCCTACCACGCCTGGCGCGGCGAGAAAGAAGCCGGCGCTTACGAAGACATCGCCGGCTTCTGCAAATCGGCCACACTGGAAGAAATCGCCAGGCACGACTATGTACTCACCCCCAGCCGCTACGTGGGTGCCGCCGAACAGGAAGAGGACGACGAACCCTTTGCCGACAAGATGCAGCGTCTGACCACCCTGTGGCAAGAACAACGCGCCGAAGCAGCCCGACTGGATGCCGCCATCGAGACCAACCTGAAGGCATTGGGCTTTGGTGGCTGATGCCATGCACCGACCAGCCCTCCTCCGGAGCCAACCATGACGACCGAAAAACCGGACATCAGCAAGCTTGGAAACGCTATCACCCGACTGGAAGAAGGTCTGAGCGCCTGGCAAGCCGACAGCGCCAACACACTGAGCCGGGATGGCGTGGTGCAACGCTTCGAGTTCACCTACGAACTGGCCCACAAGACACTCAAACGCTTTCTGGAATTTGCCTCCCCCTCGCCTGAGCAGTACGACCAGATGAATTTTCAGGACCTGATCCGCTCCGGCAACGAACAGGGCCTTCTGCTGGGCAACTGGCCCATCTGGCGGGGTTACCGTGACATGCGCAGCAAGACCAGCCACACCTACGACGAAGAGATGGCTCTGGAAGTGCTCTCGGGCATTCCGAAGTTTCTGGAAGAAGCGCGGTACCTGCACCAGAAACTGCAGGAGCGACTGGCATGAGCCGCCAAACGCCCAACATCGACATCCGCCCAGACCAATGGGAGATCGTGCGCACCATCCTGCAAGAGCACATCCCCGGCCTGGAAGTCTGGGCCTTTGGCTCGCGCGCCAAGTGGACCGCCAAGGAATACTCCGACCTGGATCTGGCCATCATCACCGACACCCCTCTGCCATTGGAAACCAGCGCAGCCCTGAACGAGGCATTCTCGGAATCGGACCTGCCGTGGAAGGTGGATGTGGTCGACTGGGCTGCGACGGGGGAGGATTTCAGGCGGGTTATTGAGACACAGAAAACTGTGTTATCCCCTGCGGATACTCAGAAAAACTCAAGCACCAATGCCTTGACGACATCAACAGGCGACGTAACGCCTCCACCAGGATGGCAACGAACAACGCTTGAACACGCCTTTCACATCAACCCATTCCGCCCCATCAAACGAGGAACCGTCACACCGTTCATTCCCATGGATGCGCTATCCGCCCATACCAGAAAGCCGGAGCGGATTGAGCGACGCGAGTTCACTGGTTCAGGAACCAGGTTTCAGAACGGTGACACCCTGATCGCCAGGATTACACCATGCCTGGAGAACGGTAAAACCGTACACATCAGTGAACTGAATAAAAACTCGATCGGCCACGGCTCAACCGAGTACATCATTCTGGCGGGCAAGCAAGGCATCAGCGACAACTTGTATGGTTATTACATAGCGCGCTCGCAGGCCTTCAGAGACTACGCCATATCCCGAATGGAAGGAACCTCTGGCCGGCAACGAGTTCCGGCGTCGGCTGCAGCAGCCTACCCCTTCAACCTGCCACCTCTGCAGGAACAGCGCGCCATCGCCCACATCCTTGGCACTCTGGACGACAAGATCGAGCTGAACCGGCGGATGAACGAAACACTGGAGGCCATGGCCCGCGCCCTGTTCAAGGCGTGGTTCGTCGACTTCGAGCCCGTGCGTGCCAAGATGGAAGGACGCTGGAAACGTGGACAATCCCTGCCGGGGCTCCCGGCTCATCTCTATGATGCTTTTCCCGACCAACTTGTTGAATATGGGGACATACAGATACCTGACAATTGGCGAGTCTCTGCCATCGGCGATGAAGTGACAGTTGTTGGTGGTTCAACCCCTAGCACGAAGGAGCCTGCCTATTGGAATGGATCACATCATTGGGCGACCCCCAAAGACCTATCCAGCTTACGCTTCCCTGTACTGCTAGATACCGCCAGAAAGATCTCTAATTCAGGTTTAGAAAAGATCAGCTCTGGCCTTTTACCCAAGGGAACCATACTTCTATCATCCCGCGCCCCCATTGGTTATCTTGCCATAACCGAAATCCCCACCGCAATCAACCAGGGATTCATTGCCATACGATGCAAAGAATCATTATCAAACATATTTCTTCTTCAATGGTGCCACCACAACATGGATCGGATCATTGGCAACGCCAACGGATCTACATTTCAAGAGATCAGCAAAAGCAACTTTCGACCCATACCAATTATTGTGCCGCCAAGAACTATTATTAATATTTTCAACAATATTGCAAAGACCTGGCATCAACGAATGGCTGACAATGAACGCGAATCACTGTCTCTCGTAACGTTACGGAGCACACTGCTCCCCAAACTCATCTCCGGCGAACTCCGCCCCCCCGACCCCGAGCAGTTCCTTCAAGGGGCAGGCCTGTCATGATCGACCCCATGCAATCCCTGGCATTCTCGGTGCAGACCAACCCCGGCGTCTACGCCGTATTGATCGGATCTGGCGTATCCCGCTCGGCCAACATCCCTACGGGCTGGGAAATCACGCTGGATCTTGTACGCAAACTGGCAGCCACCACCGGTGAAGGACAAGGTAAACAGAATCCAGAAGCGTGGTACCGCACCAAATACAACACGGCGCCCGATTATTCTGAGCTGCTGGACGGATTCGCCAGAACGCCATCGGAACGGCAAAAGGTTCTGAAGGACTATATTGAGCCTACCGACGAAGAACGCACAGAAGGGCTCAAACGCCCGACGCCCGCGCACCACGCAATTGCCAAGTTGGTGGCCAGCGGGCATGTGCGCGTCATCATTACCACCAACTTCGATCGCCTGATGGAACAGGCACTGGAAGAAGTCGGTATTACACCAACCGTCATCAGCACGGAGGACCAGGCCAAGGGCGCCCTGCCCCTCATTCACCAGAAATGTTGCGTCTTCAAGGTGCATGGTGACTACATGGACACCCGTATCCGCAACACCGAAGCTGAGCTGGCGTCTTACCCTGACGCATTCAATCAGCTGTTGGACCGTATTCTTGACGAGTTTGGCCTGATCACCTGTGGCTGGTCGGCCACATGGGATCCTGCGCTGCGTGCGGCAGTGGAACGTGGCACGACACGGCGCTTTTCACATTACTGGGCAACAAGAGGTACCCCATCAGGAGAAGCCCTGGCTTTGATCGCGCACCGCGGGGCTCACCAGGTACCCATCACCGACGCCGACAGCTTCTTTAAAGAACTTGCTGAGCAGGTAGCCGCCCTGAACAAGATCTCCCGCCAGGCACCAACATCGATTGCCGCCAAACTTGCCATCCTGAAGAAGTACCTGCCAGACCTAGTGCACCGGATCAGCCTGGACGATCTCGTCAACGATGAAGTAACTCAGATCCTTGAACGGACATCCGGCCCGGAGTTTTCCTTCACCGACGCGCCACCCCCAGATTCCAGCACATTCACGCATCGCGTTCGCACCTATGAAGCGGCATGCGAAGCTTTGATAGCAATGGCGGTGGTGGGTGGATACTGGGCAGAGGACTGGCATTACCCCATCTGGCAGAAGGCAATTTCCCGCTTGGGCTACCTGCCAAACGCGCCATATCACACCTCGTCATACCCTACATGGCGACGATTGCAACGATACCCTGCAACGCTCATGCTTTATGCCTTGGGACTCGGCGCACTACAAGCGGGTGACAAAGGTATCCCGCTCTTGGCAGCGTTACTGTCGACACCTTTACATGAAGATGATGCGCCAGTCGTCACTGCCGTGGAGGTACTCCCCCCATTCCTCCTCTTTGACGATGGAAACCAGACTGCCAAGCTCCTTGAAAACAAGGGCAAGCGCCCCGCTCCGCTTAACGAATGGATTGCCGAGCTACTTCACCCACACTTCAAAAGCAGCCACCCATCGACGCAGACCTTTCAACAACTCTTTGACAGGCTGGAGGTATTGATGGCCCTCAACTATCGCCTCTCAGCCCCGGAACCGTACGATGATTGGGCGCCTCTTGGGCATTACGCGCTGGACAGCCTTTTCAGCTCCCATCTTGAGCCCCACCTGCAGGCGCTAAAAGCTTCCTTGCAGCAGTCCGGGGAGCACTCCGTCTATGTGACGACCAGGCTCATCGGAACATCCGTACAGGACGCCTGGTCCCGAATGGAATGGCTGGATAGCTGGGTCAAAAGGCTTGGCAGAAACTGGTATCTACGATGACGGCATCGCCGATGGCACAACACCAGCCGGGAGCTCAGAATCGCCCTCAGCAAACGATCGTCGAGAACTGCAAGAATGCTAAATCCGCACAGGAGCATCATCCCATGACACTCCCCGCCTGGAATGCCGCCGGTGTGCTGCCGCCCATCTTGCCCGGCGCCGAGCCCACTGGTAAAGATCGCTCCCCTTACCCGGTGGATCTAGTCACGCTGCAGGACAGGTTCGCCACAACGCCCGAACGCGAGAGCGTCTTCAAGGGTTTCCTGAAGTTCCGGGCTGCCCTCCATGCAGCAGGCATCAAGCAGGGGTTTCAGTGGGTAAACGGCAGCTTTACCGAAGACATCGAACGCCTCGAAAGCCGCCCCCCGCATGACGTGGATGTCGTCACCTTCTTCTTCCTGCCGGACGGGATGACACAAAAGGAAGCTGTACAGCGCTTTGCAACACTGTTCGATCGACGGATCCTGAAGCAAGCCTACATGGTAGATGCATTCTTCGTGGAGCTGGGCAGGCCCATGACCGAATCACATGTCACACGCATCGCGTACTGGTACAGCTTATGGTCTCACCGGCGAGACGGGCGCTGGAAAGGCTTTGTGCAGCTTGATCTGAATCCCCAAGAAGACGCCGCTGCACGCATGCAGATGACTGAACATTCAGAAAGGAACCCATCATGATCACCGAAAGGACTTTTCTCCTCTCCGAGATCACGACGCTTGAAGCCCTGCTGGCAAAGATTCCGGAAGAAGACGTCATTGATCGCATGAGCCTGGAAGGGCGCCTGCAAGAGGTCAAGCAAGCCTTGGCAGCACTCCCCCCGGAAGAGGCCCAGCCCAAGAAAGCCGTGCTCACCTTCCGTGGGAAACCTGTCATCGGCACGCATGGCATCAGTGCCGACTTTGGCAGCAAGGCCGCCGGCGCATTCTCGGATGCCTTTGCAGCCTTTGCGGCTTCGTTGTCTGAAGGCCTGCGCTCCATGGGCCCCATTCCCGACAAGGAGCGCAATCAGCTGCTGATTACCGGCACTGCCGTTGGCTCCTTCGGTTTCGAGTTCGAACTGCCCCAGCCAGAGGCTGCAGCGCAGGCGAGCATGTTTGCCGAACCCGACAGGGCGCTGCAGGCACTGGAAAAGCTGGAATCCCTTTTCCGGCTGGCTGCAGAGGGGTCTGACGAGGATCTGGCCACCATTGTGGAAGAAGTTGCCCCCCGGGCCGTGAAGAAGGCCCATGAGTTTCTGGACCTGCTGAGCCAGCAGCATGCATGGTGCCAGTTGCAGTTTCAGGACACGGCATTCCGTTTCCGCAACTACGAACAGCTCAAGGCTGCCAGCGAGCGTCTCAAGGCCGACAACATCCAGGAAGAACCACAGACGATGCACGGCATGTTCCGTGGCGTCATGCCCGAGGGGCGTACCTTCGAGTTCAGACAACAAGGACACAAGGAATCGATCCGCGGCAAGATCGACAATACCGTAACCGACCCAGACGTACTGGTTGCCCAGTGGATGCTCAAACCAGTAACGGTCACCTTCAAGAGCACCCGTGTCGGCCAGGGCAAACCTCGCTACTCACTGCTCTCCCTGGATCATATCCGCCCGCAGGATGCCGACTGAACGCAGCATTGTTGCGCTGCGCACAACAGCAATACTCACCATCCCCGCCTCATGTTAAAAACGGCGAAGGCTTAACATGAGGCAGGGCTATTGTTAAAAAAAACGCCATTTTTGACATACACCCAGCCCGAAGGAGCAATTCCGTGTCCTTCCTGTCTGAGGCCCAGGTAGAAGCGGCCTTGCTGGCCCGGCTTGCGGAGCTGGGCTACACCTGCGTAAGCAACGAGCTGATTGCACCAGATAACCCGCAGGCCACCCGTAGCAGCCAGGCTGAGGTGGTTCTGTTGTCACGCCTTCAGGCCGCGGTGGCACGGCTCAATCCAGGTCTGCCCGCCTCCGTCCAGCAGGAAGCCATCCGGCGGGTGGTGGACTCTCCCCTTCCCGACCTGCTGGAAGAAAACCGCCGCGTGCATGCCCTTCTGACGGATGGGGTGGATGTGGAGTACCACGCGCCCGATGGCAGCCTGGCCACCGGAACCGTCCGGATGATCGACACGGAAAACCCCGAGAACAACGACTGGCTGGCCATCAACCAGTTCGTGGTCACGCGCGGCGCGGTCAACCGTCGTCCCGACGTGGTGCTGTTCGTCAACGGCCTGCCCCTCGTGGTGATCGAGCTGAAGGCGCCTGCCAGCGTCAGCGCTGATCTGGGCAGTGCCTTCAACCAGCTGCAAACCTACAAGCAGCAGATTCCGGCGCTGTTTGCCACCAATGCGCTGCTGCTGGTTTCGGATGGCCTGACAGCCCGTGTGGGGTCACTGTCGGCCAACCAGGAGCGCTTCATGCCATGGCGAACCACCGATGGCAAAACGGTGGCCCCCAAAGGAGCACCGGAGCTGGCCACGCTGGCGGAAGGCGTCCTGCAGCACCGGCGCCTGCTGGATCTGCTGGCCAACTTCACGGTGTTTCGCCAGTCCAGTGCCGGGCTGGACAAGATCATCGCCGGCTATCACCAATATCATGCGGTGCGCAAGGCGGTGGAACAGACGATACGAGCCATGCCCACCGGCGCGGTCAGCGTACACGAAGACCCTGCTGTCTACGATCTACCCTCGGCTACGCAACAACCAGCAGGAGACCGCCGCGCCGGCGTGATCTGGCATACCCAGGGGTCGGGCAAAAGCCTTCTGATGGCGTTTTATGCGGGGCAGCTGGTTCGCCACCCGCAATTGGCCAACCCCACGCTGCTGGTCATTACCGACCGCAATGATCTGGACGACCAGCTGTTTGCCACCTTCTCGATGTGCCGCGACCTGATCCGGCAGGCACCGGTGCAAGCCCAAAGCCGCGAGCATCTGGTGCAACTGCTCAGCAGGGCCAGTGGTGGGGTGATCTTTACCACCCTGCAGAAGTTTGGTGACGTGGAGGGCGCACTTACCTTGCGCAGCAACGTGGTGGTGATGGCCGACGAAGCCCATCGTAGCCAGTATGGTTTCAAGGCCAGGGTGGACACCCGAACGGGCGAGATGGCCTACGGCTTTGCCAAATACATGCGCGACGCCCTGCCCTATGCCTCGTTCATCGGTTTTACCGGCACGCCGATCGAGGCGGATGACGTGAATACCCCTGCGGTCTTCGGCAATTACATCGACATATATGACATCAGCCGGGCCGTGGAAGATGGAGCCACGGTCCCGATCTATTACGAATCCCGTCTGGCACGCATCGAGCTGGATGAAGCCACCAAGGCCTCCATCGACGCAGAAGTGGACGCCCTGGTAGAAGACGAGGATATCGGCGAACAGGAACGTTTCAAGCAGAAGTGGAGCACGCTGGAAGCACTGGTGGGCAGCGAGCGGCGGCTGGCGAAGGTAGCTATCGACCTGGTAACCCATTTCGAGACCCGGGTGGCCGCGCTGGACGGCAAGGCCATGGTAGCGTGTATGAGCCGGCGGATCTGCGTGCGCCTGTACGACGAGATCGTCAGGTTGCGCCCCGACTGGCACAGCGACAGCGACAGCGAAGGTGCCGTCAAAATCGTGATGACCGGAACCGCCAGCGATCCGCCCGCATGGCAGCAGCACGTGGGCAACCAGGCCCGACGCGACCTGCTCGCCAGGCGCGCCCGTGATCCCAAAGACCCGCTGAAGATCGTGATCGTGCGTGACATGTGGCTGACAGGTTTTGATGCCCCCTGCATGCACACGATGTACGTGGACAAGCCCATGAAGGGGCATGGGCTGATGCAGGCCATTGCCCGGGTCAATCGGGTCTTCCGCGACAAGCCGGCGGGGTTGGTCGTGGATTACATCGGCATCGCCCAGAACCTCAAGACGGCCCTGCAGCAGTATTCTGCCTCCAGCCGGGAGCAGACCGGCATCGACGAGCGCGAGGCGGTCGCGGTGATGCTGGAAAAGTACGAGGTAGTGCGTGCCATGTTTCATGGCTTCGACTACACCACGGCCATGACAGGCACGCCAACCGAACGCCTGACGATGATGGCGGGGGCCGTCGAGTGGATTCTGGCACAGCAGCAGCAGGCCTCAGCCGGGGAAAAGACCGAAGAAGGCAAGCGAAAGACCCACCGCCGCTATCAGGATGCCGTCCTGGCCCTGTCCACCGCCTATGCCCTGGCAGCCACATCGGACGAAGCGCAGACGATCCGGGATGAGGTGGGCTTCTTTCAGGCCATCCGCACGGCCCTCATCAAGAGCCGTAGCAGTTCAGGGCTCAGCACCCGGCAACGCGACCTGGCCATCCAGCAGATCGTCAGCCGGGCGGTGGTGTCCACCGATATCGTCGACATTCTGGGAGCCGCAGGTATCCAGAGCCCGGACATCTCAATTCTGTCAGACGAGTTTCTGGCCGAACTCAAGGACCTGAACGCGAAGAACCTGGCCCTGGAAGCCCTGCGCAAGCTGCTCAACGACAAGATCCGTTCCCGCAGCCTCTCGCACGTTGTGCAATCACGCGCCTTCTCCGAAAGGCTGGAAGCATCCATCGCCCGGTACCATGCCAATGCAATCACCACGGCCGAGGTGCTGCAATATCTGATCGACCTGGCCAGGGAGATACGCGATGCACATGCCCAGGGGGAAGCCTCAGGCCTTTCTCCTGAAGAATTGGCCTTTTACCAGGCGCTGGCCGCAAATGAAAGCGCTGTGCAGGCCATGGGTGATGCCAAGCTTCGGCTGATTGCCCACGAACTGCTGACCAGCCTGCGCGACAACGTGACGGTGGACTGGGCACAACGAGCCTCTGCCCAAGCCCGCATTCGCATCCTGGTCAAGCGCATCCTGCGCAAATACGGCTACCCACCCGATCTGCAGGACAGCGCAGTCCAGACCGTACTGAAACAGGCAGAAGCCCTGTCTACCCTGTGGACACAGACCGATGCCTGACACCGACAACGTGCATGCGCAAGCCCCGCCTCAGCCCTGCCGGTCGTGTGCCTGCGGTTCGGCCGGCACCACCGCCTGCTCCTCACCCGGGTCGTCGGGCAGGTCGTCGGGGGCCTGGCTGCGGGCGGTGAGAAAGCCGCCCAGGAAGATGCCCAGCTCGTAGAGCAGCATCAGCGGCACGGCCAGCATGAACTGCGAGAGCACGTCGGGCGGGGTCAGCACCGCGGCAATGACAAAGGCGCCGACGATGACGTAGCGGCGTGCCTGGCGCAGGTCGGCAACAGAAACGATGCCGAGCTTGACCAGCAGCATCTCGACCACCGGCACCTCGAAGGCCAGCCCGAAGCCGAAGAAGATCGACAGCGTGAAATCCCAGTAGCGCTGAAGATCCTGCATGACGTTGGCACCCGTCTTCTCGGCAAAGGAGAAGAAGAACTTGTAGGCCACCGGCAGCACGAACAGGTAGGCAAAGGCGATGCCCAGCACCAGAAAGATCACCGAGAAGACGATCAGCGGGCCGGCAAAGCGGCGCTCGTGGGCATACAGCCCGGGCGACACGAAGGCCCAGGCCTGGTACAGCACCCAGGGCAGTGACAGCAGCACGGCGGTGAGCAGCGCGATCTTGGTGAGGGTGAAGAACGCCCCTTCACCGGCGATGAAGACCGCATGCGAGCCCGCCGGCAAGGCCTCCTGCAGGGGGCGGGCCAGAAACTTCATCAGCTCGGGCGCCACGTAGAAGCAGCCCAGGAACAGCAGCAGGATCACCACCAGCGAGCGGATGACGCGATCACGCAGCTCGACCAGGTGGGAGATGAAGGTTTCGTCTTCGGCGGGCTGCGCCACCTTTTTCTTGGCAAACAGGGCCATCAGCGTTCCACCCGGAAGCGGGGTCGTTTGAAGCCGCGCTCGCGTTCGCGCTCGATGCGGCGATCCTTGAGCCGCTGGCGCAGGCGGCGGTCTTCGTAGACCTTGTCCCAGTCGGTGGGCGCAGGCAGGGCCTCGGGGCCCTCGGCCTCGGCCGCGTGGGCGCGCCCTGCCGGGGCGCTGCCATCGGCCAGCGCGATGCCGGCCACATCGTCGGCCGGGTCATCATCCACCGTGCTGGCCAGGGTGTCGAAGGAAGAGCGGGTCGACTGGAGGGTGTCCTGCACGCCACGCTCGAAGCTGCGGGCCGTGTCCTCGACCTCGGTCTTGAGGCTCTGCAACTCGGCCAGCTCGATCTGACGGCTGAAATCGGACTTGACGTCCTCGACGTAGCGCCGCAGTCGCGTCACCCACTGGCCGGCCTGACGGGCCACCCTGGGCAGGCGCTCGGGACCGATGACCACCAGCGAAGCCAGCGCCACGATCAGCATTTCCATGAAGCTGATATCAAACATCGTTCAGCGACTCGAATCCTGGGAGAGAGGCGATGCCGGCACTGCCCGTCACAGCCACGGGCGTGCGCCGGTGCGGCCGGCGCGGGCGCGCACTCGCACTGGATGAGGGCATCCCGGATACGTGCACGTAGCCCCCATCAAACGACACAAGCCGGCCGACAGGGATCGGCCGGCCTGCACACCGACGGGCACGCCAGGGCGGGCGCCCTGCGCACGACATCATCAAACCTTGGTCTTGGCGTCAACGTCGATCGTGTTGGGATCGGACGAGGTGGACTGGGTGACGCCCGGGGCCGGCGGCGGGGCAGGCGCATCGGACACGCCATCCTTGACACCTTCCTTGAAGCCCTTGATGGCAGCCCCCAGGTCGGTGCCGATATTCTTGATGCGCTTGGTACCAAAGACCAGCATCACGACCACCAGCACGATCAACCAATGCCAGATGCTCATGGAACCCATAATCACAGTACTCCTGGATGTCGGGATGAGGCTGCCGCCACGCGACCGGCGCCCGAAAGCGCAGGGCCACGCGCACGCAGCAGCCTGCAGGTAAAAACAAGCCGGCGGAGGATCAACCGGCGCGTGCGGGCGCCGGACCGCCGCCCATCACATGAATATGGAGATGATACACCTCCTGCCCCCCCCCTGGTCCGCTGTTGACGACCGTGCGGAAGCCGTTGTCCAGCCCCTGCTCGCGCGCCAGCCGGCCACACAGCGAGAACAGGTGCCCCAACAGCGGCTCTTCACCGGTGCTGGCATCCATCAGGTTGACCAGATGGCGCTTGGGCACGATCAGGAAGTGCACCCGTGCACTGGGGTTGATGTCATGAAAGGCCAGCGCGTGATCGTCCTCGTGCACCTTGCGTGACGGGATCTCGCCGCGCACGATCTTGCAGAACAGGCAATCCTGATGATCTGCCTGCGGTTTGCCCGCCTCGGCAGTGGCCAGCGCGGCGCCATGCGCATGTTCAGCCATCATAAACCTCCGTCATTCATGATTAAGAATCACCCTCTGGTCTCGCGGCTCCTCTGGCTCCTCTCCACCTGAGGATGTCTCGCCCCGGCCATGCGGTCCGGCATCCGCCCCGCAACATGGTGCAGGACCGATGGACGATGTCCAGCATCTTCACGGCCATCCAATCGTGCCCGGACACTCAGGCAGCAGGTATCGTCGCAGACCGTGCCGCCTTTTCGTCGATGCCCGACACGCCCTCACGGCGCATCAGCTCGGCAACGACATCTTCCGGGCGCAGCCCGTAATGTGCCAGGGCCACCAGACTATGAAACCACAGGTCGGCCGCTTCGGCCACCAGGCGGTCACGATCGCCATCCTTGGCGGCCATCACCAGCTCGGTGGCCTCTTCACCCACCTTCTTGAGAATCTGGTTGTCACCCGCTGCCAGCAACCTGGCCACATAGCTGCGCGATGGATCGGCCCCCTGACGGGATTCGATCACGTTGGCCAGTGTGGCCAGCCAGCCAGCGGGTGATCCGGGCTCGGCCTGTTCCAGCCCCCCCGCCTGCAGGGATTCATCGGCGGCCAGAATCCAGGCACTGGCCCCATCCATGTCATGATTACGCATTCTGCATTCTTGATGAAGAAAAGCGGCGCGTCTCAGGCTGCCCCGGCCACCCGGCCAGGCGCGCGCTGCCCGACCGCGTCATTGTATCGACGTGTACGGGCCGGCGCCTGGCCGCCACCGCGGTTGTTGTGCCAACCCCAAGCAAGGGCGCGGCCCGCCATCGTGACAGGCCATCCACGCCCACACCACAGCACGGGCGGCCTGGCACCACCATATCAGGACGCGTGCCCGCCCCCCTCATTGCCATAGAGCTGCGCCGGATCCACCTTCACCGGATCCGTCACCTGCCACTGGCCATTGGCATCCAGCCGCCGGAAAAAACAGGACTCACGTCCGGTATGGCAGGCCGCCCCGCCCCGCTGGTGGATGCTCAGCAGGATCACATCGGCATCGCAATCGGTACGCACCTCGTGCACCTGCTGCCAGTTGCCCGATTCCTCACCCTTGCGCCACAGCCGGTTGCGCGAGCGCGACCAGTACACGCCACGCCCGGTACGCACCGTCTCCTGCAGGGCCTCACGGTTCATCCAGGCCACCATCAGCACCCGACCCGTCCCGGCATCCTGGGCAATGGCCGGGATCAGGCCACGCTCATCCCAGCGCAGCGCATCCAGCCAGGCCTCGCCGCCGGTCGCCAGGGGCTGGCAGCCCTCCCCGGCAGGCGCTCCCATCGGATCTTCGTGGCTCACCGCGTTTCCTCCTCGGGGGTGAAGGGATAACGACCGCCGCTCAGCGCTTCCAGGAAATGCAGGAAATCCTGCTCCACCACGTCGGCATAGGCCAGCGACCACGTGGCCACCGCCTCGGCAAAACGGCTGCTGCGCCCCAGATAGCCGGCCACGGCCGTCGCCGTGGGGCTTTGAGCATGGGCACGGGCCAGCAAGCGGGCGCACAGGCTGCCATATTGCTCCACCTGCCCCGGAGAGAGAAAAGGCAGGTCGATGCTGCCCTTCATGTCGCGGAACTGGCGCCAGTAATAATCGTGGCCATCATCGGCACCGGTATTCCAGCCCAGCAACGGATCGGACACGGCCTGCAGCACCTGCTGGCGTGCCACCACGCGTCGGCCATTGTGGCCGTCATGCCGGAGCGCCTCCGGTGCGGCCCGCTGCCCCCGCCGCGACCGGGCCCCCGCCCGGGCCGTCGTGCCCGTACTGGCCGCCATCGACGGGCTCCGCGGTTGCCGTGTCCGGCCCCGTGACGCCTGGCCTCCCGTTGCCGAGGCAGATGCCACGGCGCCGGGCGCCGCATCCGCAGCAGCGGCGGGCACATCACACAACGGCCCGCTGTCACCCATGCCGATCGCCCCCGGGGTGTCGCCCAGCCCACCCCAGCGCACGATCACCGAAGAGTTGGCCTGCTTGTACTGCATGAACAAGGCGTGTCCCCCCGGATCCTGCAGCAGCGCAATACCACAGCGCGTCCCCACCGACCCCACCCCCACCACACGGCGGGCAATGTCCAGCACCCGGTATTGCGACATCAGCAGCGCCCGGTCGGCCGCCAGCGTGGCCAGATAGTGATCGAACATCTGCACCAGCTCGTCGGGCTGCAACGAGCGGTCGTGCATCAGCAGCGGCGGGTTGTCGGCGATGGCAAGCCCCTGCCCATCGCGGCAGGTGGTGATCTTTTCCAGCACCCGTTGCGAGGTGTTGCGCCGGGCCTTCTTCATCGAACGCGCCAGGTGGGCATCCTGCGTCGCCTTCAGCAGCCACGCGGCATCCACCGACGCATAGTAGCGGGCCAGCACGCTCTGCTCCACCAGCTCGGCCAGCGCCTTCTGGTACGACAGGACCGCATGGCGCACCGCCCGCGCCTGAACGCGCTCACTGCACCCCTTCTCGCGCAGCACCAGCACGATGCTGACGCACATCCGCTTGATGTCCCACTCCCAGGGGCCTTCGGCCGCCTCATCGAAATCGTTCAGGTCGAACAGCAGCCGCCGCTCGGGCGAGGCATAGAGGCCGAAGTTGGAAATGTGGGCGTCGCCACAGACCACCAGACGGATGTCGGTGCGCGGTCCTGCGGCCAGATCGGCCGTCATCACATCGGCAGTGGCCCGGTAATAGGCAAAGGCTGACTGCGACATGCGGTAGGTACGCGTGCCGATCAGCTCGGGCACACGCCCCACGTGGGTGGCATCGATGATGCCCAGCGCATCGCGCCCAAGGGGCAGATTCAGTTCGGCATGGCTGCTGCGCGAACACGCCGTGCGCAACTGCTTGCCGCGCACGCGCAGCGCGGCCGCATCGGTGGCGGCAGGAAGGTTCTGATGGGGCAACATGGCAATGAAAACCGTGGATGAGCAGGCTTCCAGTCTAAACCGGGACGTCCATTCCCCGGAAACAAAGGCCCTGGGCCCCGGGGCCCCCGCAGCCAGCAATGCCGGGTGAAGGAGCGGCCCTGTTGTCCATGGCCCGCCCGGTATCTGCCCAGGACCGCCGGGATCCGCCCGGGCCTGCATTCCTGGCATTCCTGCTTTCCTGGCTTTCCAGCCCTTCCTGCCCCCTTCAGGCCTCCAGGCGCACCGGCACACCCTGGGCCGCCATCAGCCCCTTGGCCTCGGCAATGGTGTGCTCGCCAAAGTGAAAGATGCTGGCCGCCAGCACGGCATCGGCCCCGCCCTCGGTCACGCCTTCCACCAGATGCTGCAGGTTGCCCACCCCACCCGAGGCAATCACCGGAATCGACACCGCATCCGACACCGCACGCGTCAGTTCCAGATCGAAGCCGATACGGGTACCGTCGCGGTCCATGCTGGTCAGCAGGATCTCACCCGCCCCCAGCGCCGTCACCTGGCGTGCCCATGCGATGGCATCCAGCCCGGTATCGTTGCGACCGCCGTGGGTGTACACGTGCCAGCCCCCTTCGGGCTGACGCTTGGCGTCGATGGCCACCACCAGACACTGCGATCCGTAGTAGCCGGCCGCATCGGCAATCAGTTGCGGGTTGTGGATGGCCGCGGTATTCACCGACACCTTGTCGGCCCCCACGTTCAGCAGCCGGCGGATGTCCTCGACCGTGCGGATGCCCCCCCCCACCGTCAGCGGGATGAACACCTGCTCGGCCACCGCTTCGATCACATGCAGGATCGTGTCACGCTGATCGGATGAGGCGGTGATGTCGAGGAAGGTGAGCTCATCAGCCCCCTCACCATCGTAGCGACGGGCAATCTCGACCGGATCGCCGGCATCGCGCAGGCCGACGAAATTGACGCCCTTCACCACCCGCCCCCCCGTCACGTCCAGACAGGGGATCACCCGCCGCGTCAGCCCGTTGGGAAAGGTGGACTCAGCCATTGGCCCGCTCAAGCGCAGCGGCAAAATCCAGCGTGCCTTCGTAAATTGAACGCCCGAGGATCACCCCGGCCACGCCCTCATCCTCGATCTCCAGCAGCTTGTCGATGTCGGAAAGGTCGGTGACGCCACCCGAGGCATAGACAGGCACGTCCACCGCCTCGGCCAGCCGGCGGGTGGCCTCGATGTTCACGCCACTCAGCATGCCGTCACGGCCGATGTCGGTATAGATGATGCCCTCGACGCCATAGCCGATGAACTTGCGGGCCAGGTCGATGACATCGTGCCGGGTCAGCTTGCTCCAGCCATCGGTGGCCACCTTGCCATCGCGTGCATCCAGCCCCACCAGGATCTGCCCCGGGAAGGCAGTACAGGCATCGTGCAGGAAGCCGGGGTTCTTGACGGCCGCGGTCCCGACGATCACATAGCTGATGCCGTTGTCCAGATAGCGCTCGATGGTGTCGAGCGAGCGGATGCCGCCGCCCAGCTGCACCGGCACCTCGGCCCCGACGGCATCGACGATCTCGCGGATGACAGCGCCATTCTGTGGCTTGCCTGATACGGCCCCATTCAGGTCGACCAGATGGATGCGCTCGGCGCCCAGATCGAGCCAGCGGCGGGCCACCTCGGCAGGTGAATCGGAAAAGACCGTCTCGTCATCGAGATTGCCTTGCTTGAGGCGCACGCAGCGCCCGTCTTTCAGGTCGATGGCAGGAATCAGCAGCATGACAGATACAACCGTGACAGCGCTGGCTTCTGCGCCCCCCGGCATGGCCCGTGCACCGGCGGACTCCGCAGTGCCCGCATGCACGACGACCACGGCCGGGATGGCTCAGGGTTGCCAGTGGATGAAGTTCTGATAAAGACGCAGCCCGGCGGCAGCACTCTTTTCAGGGTGAAATTGCGTTGCAAACACGTTAGTCTGTGCCAACGCACAGCAAAAGTCCATCCCGTAGCTGCTGTACGCCGCACAGTGGGCCGGGTCATCCGGCACGGCGTAATAACTATGGACGAAATAGAAATAAGCGCCCGGCTCGATGCCGGCCCACAAGGGGTGGTCACGGGTGGGATGCACGCGGTTCCAGCCCATGTGCGGCACCTTCAGGTGCCCGGCAGCCTGCATGACCGCAGCCGGAAAGCGCACCACCCGGCCCGGCATGATGCCCAGTGCCCGGGTGTGCATCACCCGGTCGCCATCGGCCGCAGCACCTTCCTCGCTTTCGTCCAGCAGCATCTGCTCGCCCACGCAGATGCCCAGCAGCGGCTTGGTGGCGCAGGCCTCGCGCACCGCCTCGACCAGACCCGGCTTGGCCTGCAGGCTGCGCATGCAGTCACGCATCGCCCCCTGCCCCGGAAACACCACCCGTGCCGCCCGGCGGATCACGGCCGGATCATCGCTGACCTCGACACGTGCCTGCGGCGCCACGTGCTCCAGTGCCCGCGCCACCGAGCGCAGGTTGCCCATGCCGAAATCGACCACCGCCACCGTATTCGTGCTGCTCATCGCCTCAGCCCACCAGACTGCCCTTGGTCGACGGCACCTGACCGGCCGCCCGCGGGTCGGGCTCGGCCGCCATCCGCAACGCCCGGCCAAAGGCCTTGAACACCGTTTCGCACTGATGGTGCGCATTGGTGCCCCGCAGATTGTCGACATGCAGCGTCATCTGCGCGTGGTTCACCAGTCCCTGAAAGAATTCCTGCGCCAGATCGACATCGAAACGGCCGATGGAGGCGCGGGTGAAGGGCACGTGCCAGCTCAGCCCTGGCCGCCCCGAAAAATCGATCACCACACGCGACAGCGCTTCGTCCAGCGGCACATAGGCGTGGCCATAGCGGCGGATGCCGCGCTTGTCGCCCAGCGCCCTGGCCAGCGCCTGACCCAGCGTGATGCCCACGTCCTCGACCGTGTGATGGTCGTCGATGTGCAGATCCCCCTCCGCCTCGATCTCGATATCCACCAAGCCGTGCCGGGCGATCTGGTCGAGCATGTGCTCGAAGAACGGCACCCCGGTGGCCAAGGTGGCACGGCCCGTGCCATCCAGGTTGATCTTCACCCGGATGCTGGTTTCGTTGGTGTTGCGGGTAACCTCTGCACTACGCATGAACAGGACTCCTGATTCCTGAAGATCGCCACCGGGTCACGGTGCTTGCCTGGACGCCGGACTGCCGGGCCCGAAGGCCCGGGGCCACGTCAGCCCGCCGGCACGGCCTGAAGGGCCGCGGCCAGGGCCGCCAGCATCGCCCGGTTCTCATCGGGTGTACCCACCGTCAGCCGCAGGCAGTTGGCCAGCAGCGGGTGCATTTTACCGGCATCCTTGATGAGCACCCCGGCCTCACGCATCAAGGCCGCCACGCGATGGCCCCGTGAGCCATCGGCGCCCGCCAGCCGCACAAGAATGAAATTTGCCGACGAATCAAAAACCGTCTCCAGCCCGTCCGCAGCACGCATCGCCTCCAGACGCACGCGCAGGTTGTCGCGTTCACGGCGGATGGCCGCCGTCTGCCCGGCAAAGGTCGACCAGTGTTCAAAGGCGAACAGCGCTGTCTCGGCATCCAGCACACTGATGTTGTAGGGCGGACGGATCTTGTCGATCTCGGCAACCCACACCGGCGAAGCGGCCAGATAACCGATGCGCGCCCCGGCCAGGCCCCACTTGGAACAGGTGCGCATCACCGCCAGATTCGGATACTGGCCGATGCGCCCCATCCAGCTGGCCCCGTCGGCAAAGGGCGCATAGGCCTCGTCCACCACCACCAGGCCATCGGTGGCCCGCACGACCGCCTCGATCGCGGCATCGTCAAAGCGGTTGCCGGTGGGGTTGTTGGGATAGGCCAGAAAGACCAGCGACGGGCGGTACTGTTCGATGGCCTGCAACATCGCCTTGAGACCAAGCGAAAAATCCGCCTGCAAGGGCACCGGCACGAATTCGGCCCCCGCCAGCTTCGATGACACCTCGTACATCACGAAGGACGGTGCCGGGGCCATCACCACCGCACCCGGTTGCGCCATCAGCTGGCACAGCAGCGCGATCAGCTCGTCCGAACCATTGCCCAGCACCAGATGATCGGCGTCCGGCAGCAGGTCATGACGGGCGATGACCTGCTTCAGCTGCCGCAGCGTGGCTGCGGCCGGATACCGGTTGAGCGCCAGCGCCGCCAGCCGCTGCCCCAGGGCCGGTTGCAGTTCGGCCGGCAGCGGATAGGGATTCTCCATCGCGTCCAGCTTCACCTGTCCCTGGGCATCGGCCACCGCATAGGCCGACATCGCCTGTATCTCCGGACGCACACAGCGTCGCACCAGGGCTTCTGCCGAAGGCATCGCCGGCAAGGCCGCTGGCAGCGTGTTCAAGGCCTCGCCACCCTTCGCAGCCGAGGCTGTACCGGCCGCTGCCCCCTGGGCCGCAGCACGGCGGCCATGACCATCAGCCTTCAGGTCCGCGGTGGCGGAGTTCCCGTCGTCCATGGCGCCGCCCTGCTGCGCAAAGACCCGGTATTCGGCGCTCTGTGCATGCGCCTCCAGACCCTCGGCGCGTGCCAGCGTGGCCGACACCCGCCCCAGGCGCACGGCGGCCCCGGCCGAAGGTTCGATCAGGCTGCTGCGCTTCTGAAAATCATAGACCCCCAGTGGCGACGAGAAACGCGGCGTGCGCATCGTCGGCAGCACATGGCTGGGGCCGGCGCAATAATCACCCAGCGCTTCGCTGCCCCAGGCCCCCACAAAGATGGCACCGGCATGACGGATGTCGGCCAGCAGCTGGCTGGCATCGGCCACAGCCAGCTCCAGGTGCTCGGGCGCCACCTGATTGACCAGCGCCGCAGCCTGTGTCATGTCATTCACATGGATCAGCGCCCCCCGGTCGGCCAGCGACTTGCCGATGACCGCCGCCCGCGGCTGCTTCGGCAACTGCCGGGCAATCGAGGCGGCCACGGCATCCAGATAGGCCGCATCGGGCGAGATCAGGATGGCCTGGGCCATCTCGTCGTGTTCGGCCTGCGAGAACAGGTCCATGGCCACCCAGTCGGCCGGCACCGAACCATCGCCCACCACCAGGATCTCGGATGGCCCGGCAATCATGTCGATGCCCACCGTGCCAAAGACCCGGCGCTTGGCCTCGGCCACGAAGGCATTGCCCGGCCCGACGATCTTGTCCACCGGACGGATCATCGGCGTGCCATAGGCCAGCGCCGCCACCGCCTGCGCCCCACCGATGGTGTAGACCTCGTCCACCCCGGCCAGACAGGCGGCTGCCAGCACGGCGGTATTGCGCACCCCGCCCGGCGTGGGCACCACCATCACCAGTTCCCTCACGCCCGCCACACGCGCCGGAATCGCATTCATCAGCACCGACGACGGATAGGCCGCCTTGCCCCCCGGCACATAGAGGCCCACGCGGTCCAGCGGCAGCACGCGCTGCCCCAGGCGGGTGCCATCCACCTCGGTGTACGACCACGACCCGCTCCGCTGATGTTCGTGATAGCGGCGGATGCGACGGGCCGCCAGCTCCAGCGCCTGACGCTCGGCCGCCGGCAATGCCGCCAGTGCAGCCTCCAGCTCGGCGCGCGAAAGACGCAAGGCAGAGGCATCGGCCACCTCCAGGCGGTCGAAGCGCCGGGTGTAATCCAGCACGGCCTCGTCGCCACGTGCCCTCACCTCGGCCAGGATGCCGGCCACGGCCTGCTCGATGCCGGCATCCTGCTCGGGTGTCCAGGCCAGCAGGCGTGCCAGCCGCTGCCCGAAATCCGTGTCGTTGATGTCAAGACGATGAATCATGACTGCTCCTGCCCCCCGGCGGGAAAATTCACCTGCGCGGCCTTCTCCAGCTGCGCGATCAGCGGCGCCAGCCGCGACTGGCGCATCTTCAGCGCCGCCTGGTTGACGATCAGCCTCGCCGAGATCGGCATGATGTCCTCGACCTCGACCAGGCGGTTGGCCCGCAAGGTGTTGCCGGTGGAGACCACATCGACGATGGCATCGGCCAGGCCCACCAGCGGCGCCAGCTCCATCGAGCCGTACAGCTTGATGAGATCGACATGCACCCCCTTGCGGGCAAAATGCTGGCTGGCCGTGTGCACATATTTGGTGGCCACCCGCAGCCGCTGGCCACGCACCGCCGCCTGCGCATAATCGAAGCCCTCGGGTACCGCCACACACAGGCGGCAGCGGCCGATCCCCAGATCCACCGGCTGAAAGACCCCCTCGCCGCCATGCTCCAGCATCACGTCGCGGCCGGCAATCCCCAGGTCGGCTGCCCCATGCTGCACATAGGTGGGCACATCGCTGGCCCGCACGATCAGAAGCCGCAGGCCCGGATCATCGGTGGGCAGGATCAGCTGCCGGCTGTTGGCTGCCTTGGGGTCAAGGCGAATGCCGCAAGCCGCCAGCAAGCCGGCCGTATCGTCGAGGATACGCCCCTTCGAGAGCGCCAGGGTCAGCATCGATAAGACTCCTCAGTTCTGTACGCCAGCATCCGCAGGCGGCGCGGAGCCGGCAGAGGCAGGCGCACCGGTCGCCGCAGCGCCAGCCGTGCTGTTGCCGATGCGCTCGATCTGCGCCCCAAGCGCCTGCAGGCGCTCTTCCATGCGCGCATAGCCGCGATCCAGGTGGTAGATGCGCTCGACGGTGGTTTCGCCACGTGCCGCCAGCCCGGCGATCACCAGACTGGCCGAGGCGCGCAGGTCGGTGGCCATCACCGTGGCAGCCGAGAGCTGCGGCACGCCCTGAACGATGGCGGTGTTGCCCTCGATGCGGATGTCGGCCCCCAGCCGGCGCAACTCCTGCACGTGCATGAAGCGGTTCTCGAAAATCGTCTCGACGATGGTGCTGGTCCCCTCGGCCACCGCATCCAGCGCCATGAACTGGGCCTGCATGTCGGTGGCAAAGCCCGGATAGGGCGCGGTACGCACACTCACCCCGCGCGGGCGGCCGTGGGATTGCAGCCGCACCCAGTCCTCGCCCACCGTCAGGGTGGCACCGGTCTCGCGCAGACGGTCGATGGTCACGTCCATCGACCAGGGGGCGGTGTCACGCACCATCACGTCGCCCCCGCAGGCAGCCGCCGCACACAGGAAGGTGCCGGTCTCGATCCGGTCGGCCATGATGCGGTAATCGGCACCATGCAGGCGCCCGACCCCATGGATGACGAGGTGGTCGGTGCCGATGCCCTCGATCCGTGCCCCCATGGCCACCAGCAGCTGCGCCAGATCCACCACCTCGGGCTCGCGGGCCGCGTTCTCGATGACGGTCTCACCCTCGGCCAGGCAGGCCGCCATCATCAGGTTCTCGGTACCGGTCACCGTCACCATGTCGGTGACGATCCGTGCCCCCTTCAGGCGCGTGGCACGAGCCACGACGAAGCCCTGCTCGATATCGATCCTGGCCCCCATCGCCTGCAGGCCCTTGATGTGCTGATCGACCGGGCGCTGGCCAATGGCACAGCCACCGGGCAGCGACACCCGCGCCTCGCCAAAGCGTGCCAGCAGCGGCCCCAGCACCAGGATGGAGGCGCGCATGGTCTTGACCAGTTCGTAGGGGGCCTCGGTGCTGGCCAGCGCATCGGCCTGCAGCGTCAGCTGCTCACCCTCGCGTCTCACCTTCACGCCCAGCAGCCCCAGCAGCCGCAGCGTGGTGGCGATGTCGCGCAGTTGCGGCACATTGTCCAGATGCACGGCATCGGCCGTCAGCAGGCTGGCGCACAGGATCGGCAGGGCAGCATTCTTGGCGCCGGCGGCACGCACCTCACCCCTCAGCGGCCGGCCGCCGATGATCTTCAGCTTGTCCATGACAGCACGCTCAGTCGTTCAGCGCCTGCCATTCGGCAGGGGTCAGCGCCTTGATCGACAGCGCGTGGATCTCTTCCTTCATCCGGTCGCCCAGCACGCCATAGACGATCTGGTGCCGGGCCACCGGCCGCTTGCCCTCGAAGGCATCCGAAACGATGATGGCATCGAAGTGGCGGCCATCGCCTTCGACCTGCAGGAAACTGCAGGACAACCCTTCGGCGATATAGGCTTGGACTTGTTGGGGGGGCAGCACGGGATGACTCTCCAGGGGCAACGGTGGCAGGGGCCGGCATGGGCAGGCGCCCGCCCGACCGGAAACGGCCTATTGTAGCGAGGCCGGCGCCCGCCCGATTCAGTAGCGCAGGTGATAGCCGGTGCGCAGCAACCGCATCGCCACCAGCGCCAGCAACAGCCAGCTGCCGCTGACGATGCCCAGCGAGACCCACGGATCGGCATCGGCCTGCCCGAAGAAGCCGTAGCGGAAGCCGTCCACCATGTAGAAGAAGGGGTTGGCATGCGAGGCCGCCAGCCAGAATGGCGGCAGCGAGTGCACCGAGTAGAACACCCCCGACAGGAAGGTGAGCGGCGTGACCAGAAAGTTCTGGAAGGCGGCGATCTGGTCGAACTTTTCGGCCCAGATGCCGGCCAGCAGGCCGAGCGTGCCCATGATGCCGCTGCCTGCCAGCGCAAAGGCCAGCGCCCACAGGGGTTTCTGGATGTCGACCTCATGGAAGAACACCGTGACCAGCAGCACCCCCAGGCCCACCACCACGCCGCGCACCATCGCCGACAGCACATAGCCGCCATACAGGGCCAGCGGTGTCAGCGGTGCCAGCAGCACAAAGACCAGGTTGCCGCTGACCTTGCTCTGGATCAGCGACGACGAGGCGTTGGCAAAGGCATTCTGCAACAGCGCCATCATCACCAGCCCCGGCACCAGGAAGTGGGTGTAGGGCACCCCGGGAAAGACATCGACCCGGCCGGTGAGCGCGTGCGAGAAGATCAGCAGATACAGCAGCGCCGACAGTACCGGCGCGGCCACGGTCTGGAAGGCCACCTTCCAGAAACGCAGCAATTCCTTGCGAAAGAGGGTCAGGAAACCATTCATGCCGGGTCTTCCTGCATCAGGCGGATGAACACATCTTCCAGATCGGTCTGGGCAATCTCCATGTCCTGGATGGTGGCACCGGTAGCCTGGATCGCCGCCACGATCGGACCGATTTCGGTGTAATCATCCAGGGACAGGCGGATACGGTCGTCCTCGGCCTGCACCGGCAGACGGCGGGCATGCAGGAATTCGGGCAATGCGCCTCCTGTCAGACGCAACACCAGCGCCCCGGCCGAAAAGCGCTTGAGCAGCGACTGGGTGCTGTCGAGCGCGGCAATGCGTCCTGCCTTGAGCACCGCCACCCGGTTGCACAGTGCCTGCGCCTCTTCCAGGTAATGGGTGGTCAGCACGATGGTGTGCCCATCACGGTTGAGCTGGCGCACGAACTTCCACAGCGACTGGCGCAGCTCGATGTCGACGCCGGCCGTCGGCTCGTCCAGCACGATCACCGGTGGCCGGTGAATCAGTGCCTGCGCCACCATCACCCGGCGCTTCATCCCGCCCGAGAGCGCCCGCATGTTGGCCTCGGCCTTGTTGCTCAGGCCCAGCCCATGCAGCACTTCGTCGATCCAGTCATCGGCCCCGCGCACGCCGTAATAGCCGGCCGAGATGCGCAAGGTCTCACGCACGCTGAAGAACGGGTCGAAGACCAGCTCCTGCGGCACCACCCCCAGCGCGCGGCGGGCCGCCAGATAATCGTCGACCACGTCATGGCCCATCACCCGCACCCGGCCCTGGTCGGCCCGGGCCAGTCCGGCGATGATCGAGATCAGCGTGGTCTTGCCTGCGCCATTGGGGCCAAGCAGCGCAAAGAAATCGCCCTGCTCGATGCGCAGGTCGATGCCTCCCAGTGCCTGCAGGCTGCCAAAACGCTTGTGGACGCCGTCGACGGCGATGGGCGTCGGGCTTGCCATCAGGAGCGCTCCCCGGCAATGCCTGCCGGGCCATATCCGGAGCCGAGGCTCAGGCGCATTCGCCAGCTCCCGCAGACGACAGCACCAGCTCCGAGACGCCATACAGCTGCGCCAGGGCCACCAGCTTGGGCGGCGGATTGACCACCGCCAGCGGTTTGCCCGCATGGCGCCCCACCTCCAGCAGCATCGACAGCACGGTCGAATCGAATTCTTTCAGCCGCGACAGGTCGACACCACAATGCGGCGCACTCGATTGACGCTCCGCACGGCAGGCCCCTTCCAGCGAAGCCATCACCTCGGCCACGTTGTTGATGTTGACCTGTTCGGGCAACGCCAGCGCGCAGGGCCGCACCGGCTGCCCTGCCTGTGCCTGTACGGTCTCAGCCATTGCGCTGGCCGGCGGCGGCGTTCTTCGAGGCCAGGCTGCGGATCAGGCCATCGATGCCACCGGCCGAGATCTCTTGCGCAAACTGGTTGCGATAGGTCTGCACCAGCCAGACGCCCAGCACGTTGACGTCATAGATGCGCCAGGCATCACCCTTCTTCTCCAGGCGATAGTCGAGCTGCACCGGCTCGCCACCGGGTTGCAGCACCTGACTGCGCACCACCACATCCTTCTGGCTGTCATCACCACGGAAGGGACGCATCTGGATCTTCTGGTCCTTGACGGTGGCAAAGGCGTTGGCATAGGTGCGGATCAGGAGCGTACGGAACTCCTTCATCAGCGATTCCTTCTGTGCCGGGGTGGCCTGACGCCAGGGACGCCCCACGGTCAGCGCCGTCATCCGCTCGAAATTGACGTGCGGCATCACCTTCTCGTCGACCAGCATCGAGATGCGCTTGATGTCACCGGCCTTCATCGCCACATCGCTGCGCACTTCGGTCAGCACCTCGTTCGAGAGCTTCTCGACAAATTCATTGGGAGCCGTCTGCGCCCAGGCCGCCCCCATCAGGAACAGCCCCGAGACCATCGAGATCAGTTTCAGCTTCATCTTCATCCTTGTGCAAAAGGTTCATGGCCCTGGCGCCCGGCACCGTCTCTCACACGGGCCCGCCGCCGGGGAACGATCCATCACTTAACGGTCGAGGCCGGCTGGCCCGACGACACCTCCGTGCCAACAGCGTCACGGAAGCTTGCAGCCGCCCTGCTGCCGGCCGTTCCGGCAGCCGCAACGCCATCCGCTGCGGTCCGGGCCGCCTGCTGTCGGGCAGCGACCGCTTCACCGGCCGATGGCGCAGCTGCAGGCGCCGCGGCCCCCTTGCCGTCGGTGGCGGCGCCGTCGCCAGCATCGCCATCCCGGACGGGTTCATCCTTGCCCGGCTCATCCCGGGTAGGGTCATCCGCATACGGATCATCGCCGTAGGGATCATCCCCGTAGGGGTCTTCCTCCTCGGGCGGATCACCGTCATAGACCTGATTCCTGCGGCGTGCCAACCAGCCATCACGCAACAACGTGTAGCGATCCAGCGCCGCATCATCAAAAGCCTTTTCGGCATCCAGCAACGCCGCCCGGTCCGACACCTTCTCGGTCAGGTACATCGAGTTGCGCAGTGATGCGCCATCCACCCAGGCATAGTAACCGCCGTAGCCATCCAGCGGCCGCGCCAGTGCATCACGCACCGTCGAGGGGCCAAAGACCGGCAGCACGAAGTACGGGCCGGACGGCACCCCCCAGTAACCCAGCGTCTGCCCCAGATCCTCGTCGTGCTTCTCCAGGCCGATGGCCGTCGCCACATCGGCCATGCCAAACATCCCCAGGCTGGAATTGATGGCAAAGCGGGACAGGTCGTTGAAGGCTGCCCCCGGCTTCCACTGGAGCAGGTTGTTCACGCTGTTCCAGACATCGCCCAAGTTGGAGAAGACATTCGAGACGACCAGCTGCACGGCCTGCGGCACGATGAACTTGTACGCCTGCGCCACCGGCTTTGCCACGTAGCGGTCAGCCTTCTCGTTGAAGTTGAACATCACCCGGTTGTAGGCCTGCAGCGGATCATTCGGGTCGTAGGTGGTGAAGTGCTCCATCTTCAGCCCGGCCGTGGGCAGGTTGTCGGCCAGGTTGGTCGAGGGCAAAGCTCCGCCCAGCGCACCGCCCACGGCATCGGCTGCTGCCGCACCGGCACCTGCCGTCGTGCCAGCCGAGGCCCCCGTCGTCACCGCCTCGACCTGGCCCGCCACGCCAGCAGCGCCCTGCTGCCCCGTACTGGCACAGCCCGCCAGCCCCACGGCCAGCAGCAGGGCCGTGGCCTGCAAGGGCCGGCGCAACCGCAGGTCGGCTGCCGCAGTGGGCTGCACCGCAGCCTTCGTCATCTGCGCCTCATCCCGCTGCATCATTCGGCTGCCCCGTTGGCCTTGCCCTGCTGCCCCTTGCCAGCCTGACCATAGAGAAACTGGCTGATGAGGTTTTCCAGCAGGATCGCCGACTGTGTCAGCTCGATCTTGTCGCCATCCTGCAGCTCTTCGGTGTCGGCCCCCGGCTCCATGCCCAGGTATTGTTCACCCAGCAGCCCCGAGGTCATGATCTTCAGAGAAGAATCCTTGGGAAACTGATAGCGCGAATCCATCTCCAGATGCACCTTGGCCTGGTAGGTCTGCGGATCGAGGCTGATGTCGGTCACACGCCCGACCACCACGCCGGCGCTGCGCACCGCCGCCTTGGGCTTCAGCCCACCAATGTTGTCGAACAGTGCTTCCAGTTCGTATCCCCCGCGAATCACCGCCGAGCCCGTGGCCGACACCCGGACCGCCAGGAAGAACAGCGCCAGGATGCCGGCCAGCACGAAGCAGCCCACCAGCAGGTCCATCGAATTCCGTTTCATTGCTATCGCACCTATTTCTTACGTATCGTTTCAGGCTCAGAGGCCACCAAACATCAGCGAGGTCAGCAGATAGTCGGTGGCCAGTACGGCCAGCGACGAGACCACCACCGTGGTGGTCGTGGCCCGTGCCACCCCTTCAGGTGTGGTCTCGGCCTCGTGCCCCACCACCAGGGCGATGAAGCCGCACAGCAGGGCGAACACCACACTCTTGATGAAGCCATTGACCACATCCATGTGGAAATCGACACCGCCCTGCATCTGTGACCAGAACGAGCCGGGATCGACGCCAATCATCTGCACGCCCACCACCCAGGCCCCCATGATGCCGACGGCCGAGAACAGCAGCGCCAGCAACGGCATCGACACCAGCACCGCCACGAAACGCGGCGCCAGCACACGCAACATCGGGTCGACGCCCATCATTTCCATGGCCAGCAGCTGTTCGCCACTTTTCATCAGGCCGATGCCGGCGGTGACCGAAGTACAGGCCCGGCCGGCGAACAGCAGCGCCGTCACCACCGGCCCCAGCTCGCGCAACAGCGACAGCGCCACCAGCAGGCCCAGCGAGGATTCGGCGCCATAGCGCTCCAGGTTGTAGTAGCCCTGCAGGCCCAGCACGAATCCCACGAAGAGGCCCGAGATCAGGACGATCGACAACGACCGGTTGCCGATGAAGTAGATCTGCTCGACGATCAGCCGTGGCCGGCGCAGCGCCAGCAACGACAGCCAGAACAGTTGCAGCAGAAAGCGCAGTGCAAAGCCGAGGTCATTGACAACCTGGCGTACCCAGGCGCCCAGGCGTTCGATCAGGCCGATCATAGGCCAAGGTCCTCCTGGATGGGGCGCGCGGGGTAATGGAAGGCCACCGGGCCATCGCGCTTGCCATTGAGAAACTGCACCACATGCGGATTGGTCGAGGCCATCAGCTCGGCCGGCGTGCCTTCGCCGATGATCGTGCCACCACTCATCACGTAGGCATAATCGACGATCTCGAAAGTTTCCTGCACGTCGTGGGTGACCAGGATCGAGGTCGACCCCAGCGCATCGTTGAGCGTGCGGATCAGGTGGGCAATGGTACCCAGCGAGATCGGGTCCAGCCCGGCAAAGGGCTCGTCATACATCAGCAGCGCCGGGTCGAGCGCGATCGAGCGTGCCAGTGCCACCCGCCGCGCCATGCCGCCTGAAATTTCGGACGGCTTCAGGTGGGCCGCGCCGCGCAGCCCAACGGCATTGAGCTTCATCAGCACCAGGTCACGGATCATCGACTCGGGCAGATCCGTCTGCTCGCGCAGCGGGAAGGCCACGTTGTCGAAGATGTTCAGGTCGGTGAACAGCGCCCCGAACTGGAACAGCATGCCCAGGTGCCGGCGTGCCTTGTAGATGTCGCGCTTGCCCAGCGAATGCACGTCGATGCCGTTGACCATCACCTTGCCGCTCAGTGGTCGCAGCTGGGCTGCGATCAGGCGCAACACCGTGGTCTTTCCGCTACCCGAGCCACCCATCAGGGCCACCACCGAGCCGCGCCGGAACTTCATGGAGATGTCCTTGAGAATCATCCGCTCGGGTGTGTAACCAAAGCTCAACGACTCGATGGACAATAGCGTATCGTTATCCAAATCAACCCAGCCGAAAAAAGCAGCCAGCTACCCTATCACGAAAGCCCGGTAGCACAGCTCAAAAAAGCCTTCCCGCCAGCCACACGGCGGGCGCTGCATGCTGTCGTGCAACATCCGTGCGCATCGGAGCAACACCTCGCAGCCCTCTGCCCCGTTCTGCCGGACCCGGGCCAGCCCGGGGAACAGCAGATACCCGCCAAATTACTGAACGATCAGTCAGTATAACGGCGCAATCCGGCGACGTCCACGCCGTCCCCATCCTGCGCACAGGGGAAATCGACAGACGGTCAGCCGGCACACTCTCCTCTATACTGATTACTGATCTGCCATGAGTTGCCCGGCAGCCAGCCCTGCCCCATCCCGAACCGATTGGCCCCACCGGTGAACCTCCAGTCTCCCCCCCTTCCCGCCGCCCTGGCCGACGCGCCACTG
The DNA here is from genome assembly GCA_030532425.1 of Lautropia sp. Classification (GTDB taxonomy): domain Bacteria; phylum Pseudomonadota; class Gammaproteobacteria; order Burkholderiales; family Burkholderiaceae_E; genus Lautropia. Next base: position 37,339 of record JAUNLD010000012.1, read on the forward strand.
ATCGACCGCGCCCGGCAGGTGCTGGCGATCGAGGCCGATGCCATCCGCCAGCTCAGCCACAGCATCGACGCCGACTTTGCCGCCGCCTGCCGGATGATCCTGGCCTGCCGGGGCAGGGTCATCGTCAGTGGCATGGGCAAGTCGGGACACATCGCCCGCAAGATTGCCGCCACGCTGGCCTCCACCGGCACGCCGGCCTTCTTCGTCCACCCCGCAGAGGCCAGCCACGGCGACCTGGGCATGGTCACGCCCGATGACGTGTTCATCGCGCTCTCCAACTCGGGCCGCACCGACGAACTGCTCACCATCATCCCGCAGGTCAGGCGCGCCGGCACGGCGCTGATCGCCCTGACGGGTGACGCCGACTCGCCGCTGGCCCGGCACGCCGACATTCATCTGTATGCCGGCGCCGCACAAGAGGCCTGCCCGCTCAACCTGGCCCCCACCGCCAGCACCACCGCCGCGCTGGCCCTGGGCGATGCACTGGCCGTCGCACTGCTTGAGGCACGCGGCTTCGGCAGCGAAGACTTTGCCCGTTCGCACCCCGGTGGTGCGCTGGGCCGGCGCCTGCTCACCCACGTGGCCGACATCATGCGCCAGGGCGACGACCTGCCCACCTGCCGGCCCGATGCCCTGTTCACCGACGCCCTGCTGGAAATCAGCCGCAAGCGCATGGGCATGGTGGCCGTGCTGGACGACGACGACCGGATCGTCGGCATCTTCACTGACGGCGACCTGCGTCGCGTCTTCAGCCGAGCCACGCCCGACCTGGCCACCCTCACCATCGGCGCGGTGATGACGGCCACCCCCGTTACCATCGCGCCCGGCGCACTGGCCGTCGAGGCCGTCCGCATCATGGAGTCACGCCGGATCACCCAGATCCTGGTCGCCGATGCGGAGCGCCGCCTGCTGGGTGCCCTTCACTTTCATGACCTGCTGGTCGCCAAGGTGGTCTGATGGACATTCTCGCTGCTGCCCGCCACATCCGCCTGCTGGCGATGGATATCGATGGCACCCTCACCGACGGCCGCATCTGGATCGGCCCCCAGGGTGAAACCGCCAAGTCCTTCTCGGTCCGTGACGGCTTCGGCCTGACGCTGTTGCGCAAGGCCGGCATCGAACTGGCCATCATCACCGGCCGCCAATCGCCCATCGTCGCCCAACGCGCCCGTGAGCTGGGCATCCCCCACGTCTTCCAGGGCGTCCCCGACAAGCTGGGCGTGCTGCGCACGCTCGGCGAACAGCTGGGCATCGGCCTGCACCAGACCGCCTTCATCGGTGACGACTGGCCCGATCTGGCAGCCATGCAGGCCTGTGCGCTGCCAGCCGCCCCGGCCGATGCCGTGGCCGAGGTGAAGGCCGTAGCCCGCTGGGTGGCCACTGCCAGGGCCGGCAAGGGGGCGGTGCGCGAATTTGCCGACTTCCTGCTGGCCAGCCGCGGTGAGCGTGAGCCCCTGCTGGCCCACTTCCGGGGCGATCCTCCCCCGGCAGGCCAACGCTGATCCCGCCCCATCGATGCGTTCACCCCGACGATGAGTCCCCGTCTTTTCGACCGCCTGGCCGGCACCGCCTCGGTGCTGATCCTGATCGCACTGGGCATGAGCAGCTATTACTTTGCCAAGAAGGCCGAGCAGGGCCAGGCCGCCCCGCCGGTCGCCGGCCGCCCCGACCCCGACTACTTCGTCGACCGGATGACGCTGATGCGGGCCGATGCCACCGGTGCACCCTCGGTGCGGGTCGAAGCCGAGCGGATGCTGCACTACCCGCTGGAGCAGCGCGTCGAGTTTGCCAATCCGCTCATCATCTCGCTGGACGAACGCCAGCCGCTGATGACGGTGCGTGCCAGACGGGGCAGCGCACTCGATACCGGCGACATCGCCGAGCTATACGATGAGGTCCAGATACGCCGGGCCGCCTCCGGGCGCGACCCCGAGCTGCTGCTCGACACCAGCACCGCCACCATCGACATGGCCCGCCGCCTGATCTTTTCCGATGCCCCGGTCCAGATGCAGGCGGGCGACAACCGTCTCGACGGCATCGGCATGGTGGTGGACGAGCACACCCGCCAGCTGCGGCTCAAGCGTCGCGTGCAGGGCCACTTCCCGGCCACACCGGCCACGGCCGCCAAGCCCTCGGCCCCTGCGGCCCCGCTCACCGACACGCCAAAAAAAGCGGATGATGCACGCGCTTCGGGCTAAACTTCTGGATTGGCAAGGTGCCCACCCAGCGGGCACGGAGGCCATTGCGCAACCCGCCCCGAGAACCTGCATGACAGCCGCCCGATCCACGGTCAGTCCCCTGCTCCACCTGCCGGTGGCGATGCTGGCAGCGCTGCTGCTGGTCTGTCCGCCGGCCAGTGCCGAACGCGCCGACCGCGACAAGCCGATCAACATCGAATCGGATCACCTGGAATACAACGACGCCACCAAGGTCTCCACCTTCACGGGCAAGGTCGTGCTCACCAAAGGCACCATCCGCATCCAGGGCAACCGGATGGTGCTCAGGCAGGTGGGCCCCAACGCACAGACGGTGCAGGTCAATGGCCAGCAGGCCAGCTTTCGCCAGAAGCGTGACGGCATGGAGCAATACATCCACGGCCTGGCCGACCAGATCTTCTACGACTCGCGCTCTGAAAAGGTAACGCTCACGGGCCGTGCACGACTGCACCGCCAGAACTGCAACCAGCCCGTCGACGAGATCACCGGCGGCATCATCGTCTACAACGCCAGCACCGAAACCTTCACCGTCGACGGCCAGCAGCGCGGTGAACGCGGCGGCCGGGTGCGCATCATCATCCAGCCCAACGGCACGCAGGACGATGCCCAGCCGCGCAACGCCGCACCCTGCCCCCCCGGATCGCCCCTGCCCCTGACCGAATCCCCGCGGCTCTCCCCTCCGGCCCCGGCCACGCCCAGGCGCCAGCCCTGATCCCTGCCCCGGTCCCTGCCATCATGCCCCAGACCACGCCCGCCCCTCCTGCCCGTGCCACCAACAGCCGCCTGAAGGCCGAGCACCTGATGAAGGCCTACAGTGGCCGTGTGGTGGTCAAGGACGTGTCGCTGGAAGTCTCCAGCGGGCAGGTGGTGGGGCTGCTGGGGCGCAACGGGGCCGGCAAGACCACCTGTTTCTACATGATCGCCGGCCTGGTCGCCACCGACGCCGGCAACATCGAGCTGGACGGCCATTCGATCAGCCACCTGCCGATCCACCGCCGTGCCCGCCTCGGGCTGTCGTATCTGCCGCAAGAAGCGTCGGTGTTTCGCAAGCTCAGCGTCGAGGAGAACATCCTTGCCGTGCTGGAACTCCAGGTGGATGAACGCGGCCGCACCATTCGCCGCGACGAACAGAAGCGCCGCCTCGAATCGCTGCTGAAAGAACTGCAGATCGACCATATCCGTGACAACACCTCGATCTCGCTGTCCGGGGGTGAACGTCGCCGCGTCGAGATTGCCCGCGCACTGGCCAGCTCGCCGCGATTCATCCTGCTCGACGAACCTTTCGCCGGTGTCGACCCGATTGCCGTGATCGAGATCCAGCGCATCGTCAATCTGCTGAAAAACCGGGAGATCGGCGTACTCATCACCGATCACAACGTCCGCGAAACCCTTGGCATCTGCGACAGAGCCTATATCATTAACGACGGTGTCGTGCTGGCCTCCGGCTCGCCCGACGAGATCATCCAGGACGAGCGGGTCCGCAAGGCCTACCTGGGCGAAGATTTCCGCATGTAGCGCCCCCACCCTCCCGTCCGTCGGCCCGCGCAGCCCCTGCGCGTGCGGTGCACGCGTATCGGTGTACCTTCACCCGGCCAGGACCACGCCCTGCATCCGCATGGCGAAGCCCCCGGCGGACAGGAGCCTTCATGAAGCCCTCGCTTCAGGTACGACAGACCCAACAACTCAAGCTCACCGCCCAGCTGCACCAGAGCTTTCACCTGCTGCAGATTTCCACCGTCGACCTGGACCAGGAGATCGAGCAGGCCGTCGATGCCAACCCCTTCCTGGAGCGCCTCGACGACCAGTGGCAGGACACCGTCAGCCTGGCCCCAGACAGCAGCCTGCGCTACCGCACGGGTGCTGACGACTGGCCTGCCCCCGACCAGACACAGACACCTGCCGCCCCCGACCACCCCGGACAGGAAACCGACCGCACCGCCACCGACGAAGCCTACACCGAGTACGCGGCCGCCCCCGATCCCGAGGACAGCCCCTGGGGCAGCGAAACCGCCAGTGGCGGCCCGCCCCCCGAAGGCGACGACGATGCCGTGGGCGCAACCTTCATCCCCGGCGAATCGCTGCACGAGCACCTGCGCGAACAGCTGCGCGGCACCTTGTGCAGTGCCCGCCAGCGCCAGCTCATCGAGATCCTGATCGAAGAGATCGACGAACGCGGCTATCTGGTCACGCCGCTGGCCGAGCTGCACACCGAACTGCTGGCTGGCGACGATGTCGAGCCGGGCGAACTGGAACAGGCATTGCGCACCCTGCAGGGCTTCGACCCCACCGGTGTCGGCGCCCGCGACCTGGCCGAATGCCTGTGGCTGCAACTGCACGAGCTCGGCAACGAACACCCCGATGACCCCGTCATCGCGCTGGCCGACCGGATCGTGCGCGACGACCTGCTGCCGATGGTGGCCAGCCACGAATTCGACAAGCTGTGCAAGCTGCTGCGCAGCCCCGAGGCACTGCTGAGCGAGGCACTCAGGCTGATCCGCCGCCTCGATCCGCGCCCCGGCAACCGCTACAGCGCCGAACCGCCCGCCTATGTGCGCCCCGACGTGATCGTGCGGCGCCGCGGCCTGGGCTGGCAGGCCGTGCTCAACCGCCACGTGGTCCCCGACCTGCGGGTAAACCCTGAATACGCCCGGCTGTTCAAAAACCACCAAAGCACCAAGACTTCATCCCCATCTCCGGCAACTGAGGCACAATCAGGACAGGTAGACGGCTTGCCGACAAGCGCTGCTGCCGCACCGTCCGGTGCCCCCGAAGCCCCTCCGGTCGACGACAGCCTTGGCAAGCAGTTGCAGGAAGCCCAGTGGATGGTCAAGAATGTCCAGCAACGCTTCGAGACGATCCTGCGCGTGTCGCAGGCCATCGTTGATCGCCAGCTGGCTTTCTTCGAGCAGGGTGCCGTCGGCATGCAGCCGCTGGTGCTGCGCGAGATCGCCGATGCCGTCGGGCTGGCCGAATCCACGATTTCTCGCGCAACCACCCAGAAATACATGGCCACCCCCCACGGGGTGTTTGAACTCAAGCATTTTTTCGGTAGCCACGTGGCAACCGAAAGTGGCGGAACCGTCTCCAGCACGGCCATCCGCGAGCTGATCCGGCAATTCATCGATCAGGAGGTACCAACCCAGCCATTGTCTGACAACCAGCTCACCGAACTGCTTGGCCAGCGAGGCATCATCGTCGCGCGTCGCACCGTGGCCAAATACCGGGAGTCCCTTGGAAAGCTCCCGGCGGCCCAACGGAAGATTCGCTGACACCACGCCGGCCCAGCGTGGATTCTCATTTTCAGGAGTATCAGGCATGAACCTCTCCATCAGCGGACACCACGTCGAAGTCACCCCGGCGCTGCGCGAATACGTCACCAGCAAGCTGGTGCGCATCCGCAACCATTTCGACCACGTGATCGATGTTTCGGTCATCCTTTCGGTCGAAAAACTCGCCCAGCGTGCCGAAGTGACCCTGCGTGTCACCGGCAAGGACATCTTTGCCGAAGCCACCCATGCCGACCTGTATGCCGCCGTCGACACCCTGATGGACAAGCTCGACCGGCAGGTCATCAAGTACAAGCAGAAGCGGCAGGATCACAGCCACAGCCCGCTGAAACGTCAGCCGATCCCGGCGGTCTGACACCCCGAGTTGTCGTCAGCCCTTGCAAAGGCGCCCGCGTGGCGCCTTTGCTTCGCCCCCATGGGCCTGTCTCCAGCCATCCGCCTGGGCGCCCACGGCATCTTTTTGTATCAGCCCCCCTGCGCAGGTCTGGTCGGGCACCTCAAGCATCGGCCGCAACCTCCTGAATCCAAAGGGAAAGCCCTGAAAATCCAGGCCGGATGGCTGCCCCTGCATGCCACCATTGCTCACCTCTGGGCGTCCGCATGGGCTATTGCCATGCAACAAAGCCTCCTATAATGGGCATTCCACGATCCAATTCCGGCACGGCGGGGTTCGTGCAGCAGGTTCGCAGGTTCCCGGCCCCCTGGCCGTCACCCCATCCCGTCTGCCCCACCCCGGCTGCCTGTCGAATACGGGTAGACAACAGATGAACCGCATCTCGAAGCTACTTTCCGCCCGCGACATCCTGCTCGATGTCCCGGCGACCAGCAAGAAACGGCTGTTCGAGCACGCAGCGCTGCTCTTCGAGAACGAACATCGGCTCGAACGCCAGAAGGTATTCGATTCGCTGTTCGCCCGCGAACGCCTGGGTTCCACCGGCCTGGGCAAGCAGGTGGCCATTCCGCACGGCCGCATCCGCAACCTCAAGACCCCGCTGATCGCCGTGCTGCGCAGCGAAAACGGCATCCCCTTCGATGCCCCCGATGGCGAGCCCGTGCGTCTGCTGCTGGTGTTGCTGGTGCCCGAGCACGCCACCGAAGAACACCTCGAAATCCTGTCCGAGCTGGCCGAGCTGCTGTCCGACGACAGCCTCCGTGACACCCTGCTCACCGCCAACGATCCGGCCCAGATCTACCGCACGCTGGCCACCTGGGAACCCGTCCGCCCAGCTGCCTGAGCACCCTGAGCCCCTCCGCCCCGGGGCCTGTGTCACCTTCCCTGTGTGCCGCCGACTGCCCGGTGTGGCGGGTCCCTGTCCTCCCGCGCCTCTGGCCGTGCAGGACATCGCCCCCAGGCCAACCGGGCCCTGCCAGACCCGCCCCCTCCTGAGCGGCATCATGCGGGTGAGCGCGGCATGCCCGTGTGCAAGGCACAGCCGGAGCCCGGGCCGACCGCCGTGTCCGGCGAGCGCCCTGCACCGTCCTGCCCCGCAGCGTCACCCGGCCAACACCTGGCCCCGCCAGCCGGTGGCCTTGTGGGCACCATTGCCGGATAATCAGGGCAAAAGCCCGCTTCCCCTGGCACAGGGATGCAGGAAAACGGATGCAGAATGGCCCGGTGCCCCCTCCAGGAGACGTGCATGTCGACGACGATCCAGTCCTTCATCGATTCCCAGCAAGGCAGCACCGACCTGCACTGGCTTGCGGGTCAGGAAGGGCATGGGCGCCTGCTGCGTGGCCCCGATACCCATGCGGTCAACCAGGTCGGCTACATGAACCTGATCCATCCCGAACGGATCAGCGTCCTGGGCCCGCGCGAGCTGGATTACTACCGCCATCTCGACGAACCCCGCCGCAAGCGCCTGCACGACACCCTGCTGGCCGCCCAGCCGCCGGCCCTCATCATCAGCGACGGCCTCGAAGCCCCGCAGGAACTGGTCGCCTTCTGCAACCAGCACCACCTGCCGCTGCTGCGCTCGGCCCTCACGGCCGGCCCACTGCTCGACTCCCTCGAAGACGCGCTCACCCGCAAGGCCAACGATCACACCTCGCTGCATGGCGTGCTGATGGATGTGCTGGGCATGGGTGTGCTGATCTCCGGCGATTCGGGGCTTGGCAAAAGCGAACTGGCACTCGAACTCATCAGCCGTGGGCACGGTCTGGTCGCTGATGATGTCGTCGACATCGAGCGCGTCAACCCGCACACCATCATCGGCCGTTGCCCGCCCCTGCTGCAGGGGCTGCTCGAAGTGCGCGGCCTGGGCCTGATCGACATCCGCACCATCTTTGGCGAGAGCGCGGTACGACGCCACATCTCCATCCGGCTGATCGTGCACCTGGTCCGGCGCAGCACCCTCGAAAACCAGTACGAGCGCCTGCCCCTCGAAGCCCTGACCGAAACCATTCTCGGCGTGCCGGTGCGCAAGGTGGCCATCCCGGTGGCCGCAGGCCGCAACATCGCCGTGCTGACCGAAACCGCGGTCCGCTCCACCATCCTGCTGCTGCGCGGCATCGACACCACCCGCGAGTTTGCCCGTCGCCAGCAGGCCGCCATCCTCGGCAGCCTGCGGGCAGAAACCGACGAGGACGACGACGATTGAGCCATCCCGCGTGCGGCCTGCCTGCCGCCTTTCCTTGTCGACCCTGACTGCCCACCGCTTCCCTGCCCCTTTCTCTTTTCCCTGCCATGCAACTCATCATCGTGACCGGCATCTCCGGCTCCGGCAAATCGCTGGCCATCAACGTGCTCGAAGATGCCGGCTACTTCTGCATCGACAACCTGCCGGTACGTTATGTGCACGACGTGGCCCTGTCGCTCGAACAGGAAGGACGCACCAAGGTTGCCATGTCGATCGACGTGCGCGTGGGCACCCGCCTGGTCGGCCTGCGCGATGCAGTCCGCCAGCTGCGCGCACTCGGCCATGATGTCAAGGTGCTGTTCCTCAACGCCCGCACCGACGCCCTGGTGCAGCGCTATTCCGAAACCCGGCGCCGTCACCCGCTCACCCTGCCCACCGGCAGCCAGAACGGCGAGGGCAGCGAACCCGTGTTTGGTCCCACCCTGGAAGAATCCATCGAACACGAGCGCGAGCTGATGGCCGAAATCGAGGACATCGGCACCTCCATCGACACCAGCGACCTGCACCCCAACACGCTGCGCCAGTGGGTGCGCGATCTGGTGCGCACCGACCGTGCCTCGATGACGCTGCTGTTCGAGTCCTTTGCCTTCAAGCAGGGCGTGCCGCTTGATGCCGACCTGGTCTTTGACGTGCGCTGCCTGCCCAACCCCTACTACGACGCCCAGCTGCGCACCCTCACCGGTCTCGATCAACCCGTGAAGGATTTTCTCTGCGACCTTGAACCGGTACAGAAGATGATCGGCGACATCAGCCGCTTTGTCAGCGAATGGCTGCCCAGCTACGTGCAGGACAACCGCCACTACCTGACCATCGCCATCGGCTGTACCGGCGGCCAGCACCGCTCGGTGTATGTGGTGCAGGCACTGGCCGAACACTTTGCCCGCACCGAGCGCGTGCTGGTTCGCCACCGTGCACTGGCCAACCGCCCGCTGGGCAGCACCCGCGAACAGACGCGCTGAACCCCATTCAGAACAGGCGCGTCTGCACCTGTCCCAGGAAATCCCGCACCGGCGCCGGCAGCGGTGCCTGCCCCGGTGCAGCCGGATCCACCCAGCGCTGGCGCTCAGGAGGCGGCATCACGCCTCCCTTCACACCCGCCTGCCAGGCATCCCGCATCGCGCCGGCCTGCACCGCCGGTGGCGCCCACAACCGTGCCTGCATCCGGAAATGCGTGAACACATGCGTGAACTCACCCGCTGGCAGCCAGTCAGCCGGCGGGCATGCGGGCAGCTCGGGCAGGCTCCACAGCCCACCCCACAACCCGCTGTCCGGGCGTGCCTCCAGCAGCACCCGGCCATCATCCGGCCGCTTCAGCCACAGCAGGTGCACCTCGCGCAGCGGCACGGCCTTGCGTGGCCGCGGCGCAGGATAACGCGCCACCTCGCCCATCGCCCGCGCCCGGCAAAAAGAGGCCACTGGACAGCGCTCACAGTCCGGGCTGGTTCGTGTACAAACCATCGCGCCCAGATCCATCATCCCCTGGGTGTAGGCAATCAGCTCGGCCGCCGGGGCGCCGGGCAACGGCAACTCGGCTTCGGCATGCGCCCACAGCCGCTTCTGCACCGCGCTGCTGGCCGGATCCCCCGCGATGGCCAGAAGGCGGCACAGCACCCGCTTGACGTTGCCATCCAGAATGGCCGCGCGTTGACCAAAGCCAAATACCGCAATCGCCGCCGCGGTCGAGCGCCCCACACCGGGCAGCGCTTCAAGGGCCTGCGCGGTCTCGGGAAAACGGCCCTCAGCCGCCACCTGCCGGGCCGCGGCATGCAGGTTGCGGGCGCGGCTGTAATAGCCCAGCCCGGCCCACAGCCCCATCACCTGCTCACTGTCGGCGGCAGCCAGCGCCTGCACACTCGGAAAAGCCTGCAAAAAGGCTTCAAAATAGGGAATGACGGTGGCCACCTGCGTCTGTTGCAGCATCACCTCCGACAACCAGACGCGATACGGATCGCGCAACACCTTCGCCGGCATATCCGGCGCCTCCGTCCCATCGGCGCATGGCGGCGGCTCGGCGCACCGCGGCACCGACCGGACGTCCGGCATGGGCACCGCCCCCCCGGGGCCCCGCTGCTCCCCCGCCGTCATCACGCGCGCGCCCAGCGACAGGGCTGGGGCACGCGCGGCCGTGCGCGTGTGCAATTGCGCCTGCGTGATCTGCCATGGCAGATGATGACGCCCATGCTGGCGCTGCCATGCCGCCAGTGCCGGGGCAAAACCCAGCCGTGGCAGCGCCGCCCCGTCGGTGACCGTCCCTGCCCGTGCCTTGGGCCGTGTGCCGGCAGACACGCGCCTGTTCTTCCGTGCCGGATCAGGCACTGGTCTCGACGACCCCCGTCGTGCGAACCGGACGCTGCTCGACGATGGCCTGCACGTCGTCCACCAGCGCCTTCATCTGCACCAGCTGACGCTCGATGCGCGCCCGCGCCACCTCCAGCTCCTGCAGGCGGTCTTCCAGCGATTCACCCGCATCCATCACCCGCTGCACCGAATCCATCCGCTTGCGCAGCTGCGCCTGGTGCTCGCGCACCTGGGTTTCCAGCGGCGTCATCAGCGCCCGCAGCCAGCTTTCCATCTCGCGGATGGCCACCGCATAGATCTTCTTCAGGTTGACGGCTGCCGAATCGAAGAAGCGCTGGGTCAGCACCACCTTGTTGATCGTCAGCAGCTTCAGCAGGCTGAACTGGCGCTGGTGGGTCTGCGCCACCTGCTCGATCTCGTTGAAGTAACGGCGGGTGGAAAAGCGCATCGGCATGCCCAGCGACAGGCCATAGTCGCGGCTGAAGCGCTGGTACATCGCCGACATCATCTGCGAGATCTCGGCCACCAGCTTATCGGCTTCCTCGAAGTCAAGACGAACCGCCGTCAGCAGCGCATTCATGCCATCCTTCAGCTGCAACGACAGCTGGCTGGCCAGCATCATCTCGCGGGTGCGGTCCACATGCCGGCGCAGGCTGTCCTGGCTCAGGTGGGTGAACATCGTCTGGGAATGCCGGGTGAATACCGAACGCAACGCCGCCAGATGCCGCAGACTGTCGTCAAACTCGCTGCGCTCATCGCGCACGCGGCGCGACATCTGCTTGATCATCGCCTGGTTCTTGCCGCGCAGGCTGTTCAGCTCGAAAGCCTGCTCCACCTGATTGCGACGACGCACGGTCAGCAGGTTCAGCGTCACTGCCGTGGCTTCTTCAAAATCACGGCGCAACTGCTCGCAGACGATCAGCTGCTGCTGCGGAATCAGCTCTTCGGAGAGTGCATGCTCAAGCTCTTTCAGCCGGCTGCGCCGCAACAGCGGCTGGTCGTTGGTCACCTTGGCCACCAGCCCCTTCTGGGCCGACACCGGATAGACCCGTGCCGTGGGCAGCTCGAGAAAGTTGCTGACCGACACCACCTGTCGTGCAATCTCCAGATCATTCTCGGTATCGGGGCGCAGTTCGTCCCACAGGCCGTCGATCTTGTTCAGCACCACGAAGCGGCCTGTCCGGTGCGCCTTGCTGATGTGGGCGTTCCAGACATCGATGTCACTGCGCGTCACGCCAGTATCGGCAGCCAGCACGAACAGCACCGCATGCGCACTGGGGATCAGGTTCAGCGTCAGCTCGGGTTCGGCACCGATCGCATTCAGGCCCGGGGTGTCGATGATGACCAGCCCCAGCTCCAGCAGCGGGTGCGGAATGTTGACGATCGCATGGCGCCACGCCGGCACCTCGGTCTGCCCCGGCGGCGTCGAGCGCCCGCCCACGTTGTCCTCGTTGTCGTACAGGCCCATTTCGGCAGCCTGTTCGGTGGGCACCACGATCGTCTCGCGCACCGAATCAAAGGCCTTGCGCAACGAGGCGATGTCCGACATGTCGACCGGGATGAAGCGCCACTGCTCATCCTGGTTGCGCAGCTCGGCCAGCGGCACCGGCATCAGGCGGGTGTCGATCGGCAGCAGCCGGATTCCCACCGGCATGGCCGGATCGTAGAGCAGCTCGGTGGGACACATCGTGGTGCGGCCTGCCGACGAAGGCACGATGCGCTGACCATACTGGGCAAAGAAGATCGCGTTGATGAGCTCCGACTTTCCACGCGAGAACTCGGCCACGAAAGCCACCTTCAGCTTGGACTCATGCAGCCGTTCGATGATCTGCGTCAGCCGGGCGTGCAGCCCTGCATCAGCCACATCCGACTGAGACAGCCAGTCACGATAGCGTTCAATGGCCGATTGCAGCGTTCCCCGCCACCGGCCATACGCCTCGATTTGCTCACTGATGCCTTTCTTTGCCATACCGGCAGTGTACACAAGGGCGGGCCGCTGCGGACAACCAACCCGCTGGATCGTGCTGCAACCGGGTAGCGTCAGCCGATCAGTGGTTGGCACGCCGGGCAGAAGAAGGTGCTGCGCCCCTGCTGCCGGATCTGCCGGATCAGCTCGCCACAGGTGTAGCAGGGCTGATCGGCCCGGCCATACACCTGGTGCTGCAACTGAAAGTAGCCGCCCTTGCCCTGGCTGTCGACGAAATCCTTCAGCGAGCTGCCCCCCGCCGCGATGGCATCGGTCAGCGTCTGGCGGATCGCCGTCTCCAGCCGGGCGCAATCGGCCCGCCGCAACTGCCCGGCCGGCAGGCGCGGATCGATGCCGGCCCGAAACAGGCTCTCCGACGCATAGATGTTGCCCACACCGATCACCACCTGCCCCGACAGGAGGAACTGCTTCACCGGCACCACGCGATCACGGCTGGCCGCAAACAGCAGTCCGGCATCGAAGGCGGCCGACAACGGCTCCACCCCCAGCCGGGCAAGCAGCGGATGCGTGGCCATCGTCTGCGCGATGTCCTGTCCCGCTGCCCAGACGATCGCGCCGAAGCGGCGCGGATCATTGAAGCGCAACACCCGCGGCCCAAACAGCAGATCCAGATGATCGTGCCGGCCAGGCGGCTCTGCCGGCCCCACCACCCGCAGCGATCCCGACATCCCCAGATGCACCAGCAGCGTGCCGCTCGCAAAGCCCAGCAGCAGATACTTGCCACGCCGCTGCACCGCCTCCAGCACCGGGCCACGGCTGCGCCCGGCCAGCATCTGCTCCCACAGATTGGCAGGCACCGGCCAGCGCAGCCGCTCGCAACGTCGTACCAGCCCCGTCAGGCGTCGCCCCTGCAAGGCAGCCGTCACCCCACGCCCCACCACTTCAACTTCCGGCAACTCCGGCATTCACCGCTCCTTCATGGCAGCACCATCCAGACCGGCAGACACCCGGCCTTCCACGGCGGGCAGTCTACCGCGCCCATCACGGTAGCCGGCTGTCGCCACAACGGCTGACAAAGTACCGCACACGTTCTAACATGGACAAATGACAGCCCTTCGCATCCCCGCACCTTCCGCCCGCCCCCGCCTGCTTGCCGGCCTGGTGGCCCTGCTTCTTGGTGGCCTGGCGCTCACCGGTTGTGCCAGCACCCCGGGCGCCTCCCGTCTCGCCGACGGCACGGCAACCCCCGCGGGATCCACGCCCACCCAGCGTGCCAAAGCACCCGAGGGTACGGCCCGGAACGCCGACGATGCCAGCACCCGCACCGGCAAGGTGAACGAAGAGGATGCCAATGCCCCCTACCAGCCTGCCAACCTGCCCCGGCTGGCGCTGACGCCCCCCATCCTCTACGAACTGCTGCTGGCCGAAGTGGCTCTGCAACGCCAGCAGCCCGGCGCCGCCTACGCCAATTACCAGGCCCTGGCCACCCAGACGGGCGATGCCCGGCTGGCCCGCCGGGCCACCGAGATCGCGCTGGTCGCCAGTGCCTTTGCCGACGCACTCGACAGTGCCCGGTTGTGGCACAAACTCGATCCCGCCTCGCCCGACGCGCAGCAAACGCTCGACACCCTGCTGCTGGCCAACAACCGCATCGCCGAGGTCGAACCCTCACTCAGCCGCCAGCTCGCCCAGGCCCGCCAGCGGGGTGAACTGGCCGCGGCCTACCCACGGCTGCAACGCCAGCTGCTGGGCCTGCACAATCATCAGGAAGGCTGGGCAGCCCTCCAGCGGCTCAGCGCCCCCGACCTGAACGTGGTGGCGGCGCGCCTGGCCCGTGCCCACCTGGCCGCCGCCGCGGGCCAGCGCCAGGCAGCCGCCGACGAAGCCCTGGCCGCCCACCAGCTCGCCCCCGAGGATTCGGAAGCCCTGCTGGCCAGCGCCCAGTTCCTGCAACCACTGCCGGGCGGCCCGCAGCGCGCCCAGCGCATGCTGCAAGCCCACCTTGAGAAGCGCCCCGACGACACCGCAGCGCTCAAGGCACTGGGCCTCCTGCATATTGCCAGCAACCAGACCGATGCTGCCATCACCACCCTCGACAAGGTGCTGAGACTTGAGCCGCAAACCTCGGCCGTGCTCTACACGATGGCCCAGCTGCATCACAAGAAGCAGCATTACGAGCAGGCCACCGATTACCTCAAACGCTATCTGGCCCTGCCCGAGAGCGTACCCCGCGACAACGCCCCAGCCTACCTGTTCCTCGCCGAAATCGCCGAGCAGCGCAGCACCCCGGCCGAGGCCATCCAGTGGCTGGAACAGATTCCGCCCCAAAGCCCTTTCCAGATCGAATCGCTGGCACGCCGTGCCGTGCTCACCGCCCGCCAGAGCCGGCCCGAAGCCGGGCTGGCCCTGCTGAACAGCGCCCAGCCGCGCAATGCCCGCGACAGGCAGCTGCTGCTGGTCACGCGCGCACAGATCCTGCGCGAGGCCGGCCGTTACCGACAGGCCTTCGACGTGCTCGACCAGGCCGTCAGGAGCAGCCAGGACAACACCGACCTGCTCTACGACCACGCCATCGCCGCCGAGAAGATCAACCGCCTCGACATCCTCGAAAAAAGCCTGCGCACCCTCATCAGGCGCCAGCCCGACAGTGGCCACGCCTACAACGCGCTCGGCTACACCTTTGCCGACCACAACATCCGTCTGCCCGAAGCGCTGGAACTGATCCAGAAAGCCAACCGGCTGATGCCCGACAATGCCCATGTGCTCGACAGCCTGGGCTGGGTGCTGTACCGGCTGGGCCGCATCCCCGAGGCGCTGGAGCAGCTCAGGAAAGCCTACGCGCTGCAACCCGATGCCGAAGTGGCCGCCCATTATGGCGAGGTGCTGTGGACCAGCGGCCAGCAGGAGCAGGCACGTGCCCTGTGGCAGAAGGCGCTGGAGCAGACCCCCGACAACACGTTGCTGCGCGACACCCTCAAGCGCCTGGGCGTCCAGCCCTGAATCACGGCCGGACGCCGGGCCACAGAAACCGCCGGGGCGAAAACCGCCCCCACCAGCCAGGGTCGTGCCCGAACCGCAGCCTCATGGCCTGCTCACGGGGCAACAGGCGGATGCAACACGGGCCAGAGCGCCCGCTGCCCCCACAAATGCCCTGCTGCCCAGACTCCTGGGCTATGCTTGGGGGATGAAAGCTCTCACCCCCGCCGTGTCCGACGCCACGCAAGCGCTGCCCCCGCATCCTGCTGCCCTGCCCCGCCCCGCCCTTCATGGGCCACGCCCACAGACCGCCCACCAGACACCACAGACGGCCCCATCGGCCCACTGCCCCCGGCTCCCCGCCTCACGACACCGCCTGCGCCGGGCCAGCCCCCTGCTGGCCGGCTTGCTGCTGGCCGGCTGCGCCACCACACCGCCGGCCGGCCCACCGCTGGCCCACCCCGATCAGCCGCTGCACCTGACCGGCCGCTTCTCGATCAGCGAGACCCGCCTCCAGCCCGAGCCCCGAAGCCTGCACAACAGCGGCCGCTTTGCGCTCGACCGTGACGCACGACACCTGAGCTTCTCCCTCTACAGCCCCTTTGGCCAGACCATCGCCCGCGCCAGCCAGCAGTACGGCCAGCCGGCCTGGCTGGAAACCGCCCAGCACCAGCGCTTCCATGGCGACACCCTGGATCAGGTGCTTACCGACGCCACCGGCATCACCGTGCCGGTCAGCCGCCTGCCCCACTGGCTGTCCGACCGTTTCCAGCACGTGATCGAACGCTCGCCCGACGGCCGCCGCATCCGTGCCCGGGAAGACGGCTGGCAGATCGAACGCCATGACCGGCAGTGGTACCTGGTCCAGCACCAACCCAGCCGGCGCCTGGAAATCCGGCTGGTGTTCGACCCCACACCGCAGCCGGCCGCAGACGCGCCAGCGCCATCGCCTGCCGATCAGCCAGCCATCCTTCCGCCCGACGGCACCCTCCCCAACCCGATTCCACGCTCACCCGGCCGCGCCTGCCCCGGCGGCAATTGCGACGGGGACAACATCATCTTCCCGCCCCTGCCCTGACCGCCTGGCCCCAGCGCCTCTCCCCTCCCCGAAACACGTCTCGCCACCAACGCCCCGAAGCACGAACCGCCCCTGCCCGCGCCATGACTGCCGACCTGGACCTGCCCGCGCCCGCCAAGCTCAACCTGTTCCTGCACGTCACCGGCCGCCGCCCAGACGGGCTGCACCTGCTGGAAACCGTCTTCCAGTTCATCGACCTGCACGATGACATCCGCCTGAGCCTCGATGACAGCGGCCAGATCAGCCGCACCCACCACCCCGATGGCGTGGCCGAAGCCGACGACCTGACACTGCGGGCCGCCCGTGCCCTGCGCGACGCCACCGGATGCCGCCTGGGCGTTCGCATCGGCCTGCACAAACGCATCCCGATCGGGGCCGGTCTGGGCGGGGGCAGCTCGGATGCCGCCACCGTGCTGCTGGGCCTCAACCAGCTCTGGAACACCGGCCTCAGCCGCGATCGGCTGATCGAGCTGGCCCGCCCCCTTGGCGCCGACGTGCCGGTGTTCATCTACGGCCAGAACGCCTACGCCACCGGCATCGGCGATGTCTTCCAGCCCATCACCCTGCCCGAGCGCTGGTTCGTGCTGCTGATGCCCCCTGTCCACGTGGGCACCGCGGGCGTCTTTGGCGCCCCCGAGTTGACACGGGATACAAAACCCATCACAATCCAAGTCTTTACAGCATTGGCAGGACGGCTGGCAGGGCGAAACGACCTGCAACCTGTCGTGGAAGCCAGGCAACCGGCAGTCAAAACCGCGTTGCATCTTCTGCAGCAGGCCGCAGACCAGGTTTCGGCAAAGGCTTCAGCCCGGCAATCGTCCGACCAGGCCGATGCGGCAACACCAGACATCACGGTCCGCATGACAGGATCAGGTGCCTGCGTATTCGCCGCCACAGCCTGTCGTGACACCGCCACGGCACTGCTCGAAGAAATTCGACAAGCCGACCCAAAAAATGCTGTAATCTGGCAAACACCAGATTCCGGGCATATGACAATAAGCACGGTATTTGGTACTCTCTACCTCGTTAGAGGGCTTGCCAAGCACCCGTTGGGGAGTCGCCAAGTTGGTTAAGGCACCGGATTTTGATTCCGGCATTCGAGGGTTCGAATCCTTCCTCCCCAGCCACCCTTTTTTCAGGTTGACGGCCCCGTCAGCCTGATCCCTCGCTACGGCATACGCCGCATCCCTGGACCAGCGCTTCCGACGGGTTCTCCTCGTGCACCGCAGCTCATACCGCTCCAGCCCAGACACCATGCCCGTTCTCTGGTCCGAAGGGCCGGTCCTGTTCACGGGTAACGCCAATCCTGCTCTTGCTGCCGATGTGGCCGCCCACCTGGGCATCCCGCTGGGCAAGGCCATCGTCGGCCGCTTCTCCGACGGCGAGGTCAACGTCGAGATTCTCGAAAACGTCCGCGGCAAGGATGCCTTCGTCATCCAGTCCACCAGCGCCCCCACCAACGATCACCTGATGGAAGTGATGATCCTGGTCGATGCGCTGCGCCGGGCCTCGGCCGGGCGGATCACGGCGGTGCTGCCCTACTTTGGCTATGCCCGGCAGGATCGTCGCGTGCGCTCGTCGCGCGTGGCCATCAGCGCCAAGGTGGTGGCCAACATGCTGCAGGTGGCCGGCGTCGATCGCGTGCTGACGATGGACCTGCATGCCGACCAGATCCAGGGCTTCTTCGACATCCCGGTCGACAACATCTACGCCGCCCCCATCCTCCTCTCCGACATCACCCGCCAGAAACTGGAAAACACCATGGTGGTGTCACCCGACGTCGGTGGCGTGGTACGGGCCCGCGCCCTCGCCAAGCGGCTCGATTGCGAACTGGCCATCATCGACAAGCGCCGCCAGAAAGCCAACGTCTCCGAGGTGATGAACATCATCGGTGAAGTGGCCGGCCGCAGCTGCCTGCTGATGGACGACATGGTCGACACCGCCGGCACGCTCTGCCGGGCGGCCGAGGCGCTCAAGAACCACGGCGCCATCCGCGTCGTCGCCTACTGTACCCACCCGGTGCTGTCCGGCAAGGCCATCGAGCGCATCACCGAATCGCCGCTGGATGAACTGGTCGTCACCGACACCATTCCCCTGACCGACGAAGGCAAGGCCTGCAGCAAGATCCGCGTACTCGGTTGCGGCCAGCTGATCGGCGAGACCATCCTGCGCATCAACCGCTCGGATTCGGTGTCGATGCTGTTCATGGAATGAATTCATTGCATCAGGCGCCTTCCGGCACCTGATGCCTTTCCTGCGCAAGGTTTTTTGCGCCGCGCTTTTCGCTGCAGGCACAGCACAGCTGGCCATCGTTCTGCAGGCTGACGGCTTTCAGCGCCGGCTCATGCACACCACGACGGATTGTCGCGGGGGCAGGGTGCAGCTGCAAAACGGGCTGATGCGCTCGATTTGCAACCCGCGACTTGCAGGGTTTGTCTGGCCGCCACCCGCCGGGTCTTCAGCATACCCGCTGCGGCTGCTATCATCACCGCTTTTCCGCCCATCTGCGTGGGCGTCTTCAACCCCTGCCGGATCTGGTCGCGGACCGGCAGACACTTCAAGGAACCGCGATGCAAGTTATCGCTCAAACACGCAAAGATGTGGGGTCGAGTGCGAGCCGCCGCCTCCGTCGTGCCAACCAGGTGCCCGGCATCGTCTACGGTGGCGAAGAAGCCCCCGTCCAGATCGCGCTGGATCACAACGCCCTCTATCACGCCCTGCGCGTCGAAGCCTTCCACTCCTCCATTCTGGATCTGGAAATCGACGGCAAGAAACAGCGCGCCCTGCTGCGCAACGTGCAATGGCATCCGTACAAGCAGCAGGTGCTGCACGTCGATTTCCAGCGCGTTGCCGCCAACCAGAAAATCACCGTGAAAGTGCCGCTGCACTTCATCAACGGCGAGAACTCCCCGGCCGTCAAGCTGAACAAGGCCGTCGTCAACCACGTCATGACCGAAATCGAAGTGCAGGTGCTGCCGAAGGACCTGCCCGAGTTCATCGAAGTCGACCTGGGCAACCTGACGATGGACCAGTCGGTGCACCTGAGCAGCATCAAGCTGCCGAAGGGTGTCGTACCCCATGTCGCTCCCGACACCGACCCGGTGCTGGCCTCGGCCACGCTGGTGGGTGCCTCGGATGCCGGCGGCGACGAAGCCGCAGCCGACGACGCAGCCGAACAGAAGTAATCCCTGCTCTCGCGGCAACCGGCTGCACCAGGTCCTGCACACGGCCACAAGCCCAGCGCAAGACCCGGCCCTCCCGGCCACCGCCTGCAGACCACCGGCGCGCAGCCTCTGGCAGCGGGTGCGACAGAAACGCTGCCGCCCAAACCCCAGGAGCGAGCGCGCGCTCCCGCAACGGGCCGTCAGTCGGCCCGTTGTCATGTCCGGCTCCCCAGCCCCTGCTGCCGCAGCAGGGCGTCGATGAGCCACATCCCACAAGCACGACCACGCCCCCTGCGCATGGCCCTGGCGCGTGAGATGAACGTCCCCCGGCGCTTGCCGCCTTCACCCGCACACTGACCGCCATGAGCGCTCCCCGCCTGATCGTCGGCCTGGGCAATCCCACGGCCGAACACGCCACCGACCGTCACAACGCCGGTTTCTGGTTCATCGACGCCCTGCTGCGCCGCCACCCGGGCCAGATCCGCCACGACGCCCGATACCACGGCGAGGTCGGCGAAGTCCGTATCGGCAGCCAGGTCGTGCGCCTGCTGAAGCCCATGACCTACATGAACCGCTCCGGTCAGGCCGTGGGCGCCCTGGCCCGCTTCTACCGCCTCGACCCGGCCGACATCCTCGTCGTCTTCGACGAGCTCGACCTGCTGCCCGGCAGCGC
>JAUNLD010000013.1 GCA_030532425.1 Lautropia sp.
CAACGGCAACGGCAACGGCAACGATGATCCGCTCACCCGTCACTGGCTGCTGCGCCTGCGTGCAGCCCGGCCACGGCTGGCCGGCACCCAGCCGCGACGGCTGGTGTACCTCAGCACCACCGGCATCTACGGCAACCGCGACGGGGCATGGGTATCCGAAACCGATGCTCCCCGCCCGCAGACCGGTCGCGCCGCGCGGCGTGTGGCCGCCGAGCGCCTGCTGCGCCAGGCCAACCGCCAGGCCCCCGACCGGCTGGCCACCCTCGTGCTGCGCGTACCCGGCATCTACGGCGACGATCGCCTGCCCGTCGACCGCCTGCGCCAGCTGATCCCGGCCCTGCTGCCCGAGGATGACGTCATCACCAACCACATCCATGCCGATGATCTGGCCCGCATCGCCGCCACCGCCCTGCTGCGCGGCCCGCGCCAGCGCACCATCAATGCCATCGACGACAGCCAGCTGTGGCTGGGCGACTACCTCGACCTGGTGGCCGATCACCTGCAGCTGCCGCGCCCACCGCGCTTCTCGCGCGCCGAGCTGGCCCAGCGCCTCTCGCCCGTGCGGATGAGCTTCATGAGCGAGTCGCGCCGCATCCGCAACCAGCGGCTGAAACGTGAGCTGCGCGTGCGCCTGCGCTACCCCACGGTGCAGGATTTCCTGGCAGGCCACGTGCCGCTGCCGGTTTCGCCTTAAGGCGGGATACCCCGTGCCAACCCGCACCTCATGCAAGCAGGCGCCTGTTGCCGACCAACGCCGCTGACAAAAACACCACACTTGCCCAAACGGGCAGGTTCATGCTTATAATTGAAGGCTAAGCCGGTGTAGCTCAGTTGGTAGAGCAGCGCATTCGTAATGCGAAGGTCGGGAGTTCGACTCTCTTCACCGGCACCAGGTTTCAGCAAGAAGGCAGCCCCCGGGCTGCCTTTCTTGTTTCCTGCCTTCACGCATGCCCAGCATCGGGCGGATGTCCTGCATCGGCCTGGGCCGACAGGGCGTCCACCAGCGCAACCGCCAGCGCCAGTTACAGCCAGCGGCGCACCCTGGCGGCATACCACCGGTAAGCGTTGCCAAAACGCGCTTGCAGCGCCCGCTCTTCGGGAATGATCTGAAAGCGGGTGATGAAAAGCACGAACAGCGCCGGTCCCACGCCCAGGGCGAGCAAGCTGCCAAGCCACGTGGCCCAGGCCATCAGCAGCAACACCATGCCCAGGTACATCGGGTTGCGGCTGAGGCGGTAGATGCCGCTCGTGACCAGGGCCGTACTCTGCTGCGGCCGGTGCGGGTTGACCGTGGTCGCCTGCCGACGAAAGCCCATCACCCCCGCCAGGCCCGCCCCCACCCCCAGCACGAGCAGCACCGTCATCAGGATGCCACGCCCTGGCCATGTCCCCCCTGCCGAGGGCACATGGATGGCCAGCCCCTTCATCAGGGCACCTGCCAGCAGCATCACGACCGGCGGAGGAATCTTCAGTTCAAGAAACGTCAGCCAGCGCCTCCGGCAACGCCCGGCCCCCCGCCGAAACGGCCCTCTGTCCATCAGACATTCTCCTCCTGTCAGCCGCGCCAGCAACCTCATGCCGCCGCCAACGCGCAATGAACCTCTCAGCCGGGCATGATACGTCGAAGGCCGGGCTGACTTCGTCCATGGCGCCCCGCTGACGTGCCTGCCGGGCACGATCCAGCTCCTGGGCCATGTAGCGGGCCGGCGCACCATCCTCACAAACCCCAAGCCCGGGCGGCCATCTGGCTGCCCTATAATGCCCGCGTTCCTGGGGGCGTCCCGTCAAGACCGGCGGGGCTGAGATTCGGCACACAGGCCGTAACCCCTAGAGCCGCTCATGCCTGCCCCTGCACGGAACCGGCCATCCGGTACGTGCCGGGCAGCATCATGAACCGCTCCAGAACCTGATCCGGCTCATACCGGCGGAGGGAAGGAAACGCACTGACCACCAGGCCCCTGTGCCGGTGAGCAACGCCCGTGTACCCGTGCAGCCCCAGCCTGTGCGCGACGCACGTGGCCACCGCTTCCCGGCACACGGTCTGCCCAGGGGCGCCCCGCACCTTCTGCCTCCCCATTCCCGAAGGTGCCCCATGACCACGCCTCCTGCCCTCCTCGATGTTTCGTCGGCCATCCTGTGGCTGCTGTTCTTCTCGGCTGCCTTTGCCACGGCCGGGCTGCTCTACGCCCGGCGCGTCAACCACCACGATCTCGAAGACTTCATCGTCGCGCGCCACACACAGGGGTCGATGGCCACGATCCTGACGCTGCTGGCCTCGTCGCTGGGGGCATGGATCCTGCTCTCGCCCCCCGAATCGGCCACCTGGGGCGGCCTGTCGGCCATCATCGGTTATGCGCTGGGCTCGATGTCGCCGATGATCGCGCTGATGCTGCTGGGCCAGCGCATGCGCACGCTGATGCCCAGCGGCCACACGCTGACCGAATTCCTGATGGCACGCTATGGCCGCACCCTGCACCTGCTGGTGACGGTCATCATGGTGTTCTACATCTTCATCGCCATGACGGCCGAGATCACCGCCATCAGCATGCTGGTGACGCTGCTGGCGCCGGTGCCGCTGTGGATCACCTCGGTGATCGTGATGGGATCGGTCCTGCTCTACACCATGTACGGCGGGCTGCGCGCCTCGATCTTCACCGACAAGGTGCAGGTGCTCATCATCGTGCCCCTGGTGGTGGCGCTGGTGTTCGTGGGGCTGCACGTCACCGGCGGCATCGGGCCCGTGACCGCCCGCCTGCACGAGAAAGCACCGCAGCTGCTCGATCTGGGGGATCCGGTCGGCATCAAGGCGGGGCTGACCTTCTTTGTCGCCATCCTGCTCACCGGCATCTTTCACCAGGGCAACTGGCAGCGCATCTATTCCGCCCGCAGCAACCGCGACATGCGCCGCGGCTTTCTGGTCAGCGGCCTGCTGGTGGTGCCCTTCATCTTCCTGATGGGCCTGTTCGGCCTGGCCTACGTGGCGCTGGAACCGGGCGGCGATCCGTCGGTGGCGCTGTTCAGCCTGGTGATGCCCAACGTGCCGGTCTGGGTGGCCATCGGCCTGATCCCGCTGGGACTGGCGCTGGTGATGGGCAGCTCGGACACCGCCATCAGTGCCGTGTCATCGATCATCGCCGTCGAGGGAGCACGGCTGATGCCACAGGCCCGGCCCGAGCGGCTGCTGCGCCTGTCGCGCTGGCTGGTGCTGGTGCTGGCGATCCCGGTGGTGCTGGTCTCGGCCCAGGGCTACAGCGTGCTCTACCTCTTCCTGCTGGCCGACCTGCTGTGCGCGGCAGCGGCCTTTCCGGTGTTCCTTGGCCTGTACAGCCGTCGCCATGATGGTGTGGATGCCACGCTGGCCACGCTCTGCGGGCTGGTGGCCGGACTGGTGATGTTCCCCAGCCCCGGCGGTGCCCTCGACACCCTGCTCGAATCCTTCCTGCTGGCCGCCGTGGTGCCCGTGGTGGTGACGGGAGTGCTGCGGCTGGTGCGCCGCCAGCGCACCGCGTTTGCGCTGGAAACGCTCGACAGGAACGTGCGGCGTTTCGGACACGACAGCACCGGGGGCTGACCTGGATACCTGTCGTCATTGTCGACTCCCCTGTGCCGATATGCACCAAAACTTTACACGATGAATTAGAGTGTAAAAGAACATGACTCACATGTTCTGACTGCATATCCGACATGCACGACAAAACGACAGGAGATGAACATGTCAATCCGTTTGCTGGTCTGCTCGCTGGTGGCAGGGCTGGGGGTATCGGCCTGCGCAAGTCTGCCCTTTTCTCATGGCCCGCACTGGTCCTATGCCGGCAAGGAAGGGCCAGAACACTGGGGATCGCTGAGCAGGGATTTTGCCCTGTGCAGCAGCGGCAAGAACCAGTCGCCCGTCGATCTGGGCGCCGCCCGCCACACCCGGGGCGGCAAGCTCTCGTTCCAGCACGCCGTGCTGCCCTACACGGTGGAAAACAACGGCCACACCATCCAGGCCGTGCCGGGTGAAGAAAGGGAAGCGCTCACGCTGGGTGAGCGCCGCTTTGCGCTGAAGCAGTTCCACTTCCACGTGCCCAGCGAACACACCTTCAGGATGAAGTTCTATCCGATGGAAATCCACTTCGTCCATCAGAGCCAGGCCGGCGAGCTGGCCGTGCTGGCCGTCACCGTGAAGGAAGGCGCCGAAAACCCGTCGCTGCAACCGCTGCTGGCCAGCCCGCTGAAGGCCGGCGAATCGGTGGCGCTGGCCGACGTGCTGGACATCGGCCCGCTCTTCCCGAGCCGGCGTGCCCACTACAGGCTCAACGGCTCGCTGACCACGCCGCCCTGCAGCGAAGGGGTCAACTGGATCGTCTTCACCTCACCCATTCAGGCCAGCAAGGCGCAGATCGCCCGCATGGCCGAGCTGATCGGGCAGGCCAACAACCGCCCGGTGCAGCCCATCAACGCCCGGGTGGTGGTGGAAGAGTCCTGATCGCCCCCCGGGATGCCCGGCCCCGTCCTCGCGGCGCGCAGCCCCCCATGGCGGGCCGGGCACATCCCGCGTTCCTAGCGCATGCTGGCCGGCCCTGCGCCCGCCAGCACCTCGGCCAGCCTGGCCTCGTCGAGATGCCAGTGGCATACCTCCTGCCCGTCCAGCAACAGGACGGGCACCCGTTCGTCATAGCGCTGCACCAGCGCGGGAAAGCGGTCGATATCGACCACCTCGATCCCGAAACCATGCGCCTGCTGCCATGGCGCCAGCGCATCCAGCATCTTCTGGCACAGGCTGCAATACGCGCGGGACATCAGCTGAAATTCCATCGGCAGGCTCCGGGACGGGAAAGGCACCAACACGGCAAAAGACACGGGAACGATGGTAGCGCGGGCAGGGGCGGGCTGCTGCGTTAGACTTCAGGCAGCCCCAGGCTCTCCCCTTCAACCCCACGGAGGATTCCCATGAAGCTGTTTCTCAGCCCCACCTCGCCCTTTGGACGGCTGTGCCTCGTGCTGGCGATGCTCAAGCGCCGCAACGATCTGGAACTGCACTTCGTCAACCCCTGGGACAACCCGCCCGAGCTGGAGGCCGTCAATCCCTTCAGCCAGATTCCGGTGCTGCTGACCGATGACGGCACCGCCATCTACAACACCCATCTGGTGTGCCAGTATCTGGGCGCCGATGCCGGCGACGCGCAGGCCCTCAATCATCTGGCCTTTGCCACCACGCTGCTGGACGTGACCATCCAGTACGTGAAGCTGACGCGCTTCAAGGCCCCCGACACGCCCGACCACCCGCTGGTGGCACGTTCGTTACAGGCCATCGGCCGGGCGCTGGCCCAGGCGCCTGCCTTCGATCCGGGCAGCGAGCGCTGGGCCGACGTGATGCTGGGAGTGGTGCTGCAAACCTGCCAGCAGCGTGTTGCCGACACCTTCACGGCCCACGCCCGCCCCGACACGCAAGCCGCGCTGGCCACCTTTGCCCAGCGTGATCTGGTCACCCGGACCACCCCGCAGGCCCTGGAGGCACGCCCGGCACGCGTGGCGGATCTCTGAAGGCCAGTGTGTCACCGGGCACGGCCATCGATGTCCGTGCCCTGCTCGATGAGCGTCCCATCAGCCGCTACCAGCAATGGGTGATCGCCCTGTGCTTTCTGGCGGTGGTGGCCGACGGTTTCGATGTCGTCATCATGGGGCTGGTGGCACCGGCACTGCGCGAAAGCTGGGGCTGGAGCAACGATCAGCTGGCGCCGGTCTTCAGCGCCGCGCTGGTCGGGCTGGCGCTGGGATCGCTGGGGGCCGGGCCGCTGGCCGACCGCTTCGGCCGGCGCAGGCTGCTGTATGGTGGCCTGCTGATCTTCGGGGGGTTCACACTGCTGGCCCCCACGGCCGGCAGCATCGGCAGCTTCATGGCCTACCGCTTCGTGGCCGGGCTGGCCATGGGCTGCATCATGCCGATCACGGTGACGATGGCCACCGAATATGCGCCGGCGCGCAGCCGGGGAATGATCGTCTCGCTCGTCTTTGGCGGTTTCACCGTCGGCTCGGCCAGCAGCGGCTTTGTGGCCGCATGGCTGATGCCCACGCTGGGCTGGCAGAGCGTGTTCGTGGTCGGCGGCCTGGTACCGATCGTACTGGGGCTGCTGGCGATGGCCAGCCTGCCCGAATCGCTGACCTTTCTGGTGCATCGCGGCGGGCAAGGGACGCAGGTGCGCCGCATCGTCGAACGCTGCGCCCCCGGCAGCACCCGCCCGGACAGCCTTTTCAGCGTGGCGCTGCCGCCGCAGGCACAGACGGACCGCGGGCCGATCCCGCTGCTGCTCAGCCCGCACTACCGCACCGGCACGCTGCTGCTCTGGACCATCTACGTGCTGCACCTGTTTCTGGCCTTCCTGCTGGCCAGCTGGCTGCCCACGCTGATCCGTGACAGCGGGCTGAACCTGCAACAGGCCTCGCTGATTACCGGCGTGTTCTTTCTGGGCGGGCCGGTCGGCGCAGTGCTGGTGGGCTGGCTGATGGACCGGCACCCACCCGATCTGACCGTGGCACTGAGCTATGTCCTGACCGCTGCTGCACTGGTGCTGCTGGCCCAGGTGGCAGGCCATCAGGGCGCCATGCTGGTGGTGGCCTTTGCGCTCGGCGTGAGCCTGAACGGCGGGGGCGGCCTGAATGCACTGGCCAGCAGCTTCTTTCCGCTCCCGGCGCGGGCCACCGGCAACAGCTGGATGCACGCGCTGGGGCGACTGGGTGCCATCGCCTCGACCTTTGCCGGGGCATGGATGCTGAATGCGCGCTGGTCCTTCGGGCAGGTGGCGGCCGCCGTCGCGGCATCGGCCCTGCTGATCTCGGTGTTGCTGCTGTTCAAGCGCTGGCATGCGCGCCGGCACGCCGGCGTGGACGCGTGACCTGCCTGCCAGCGGGCCCCACCCCGGCGATGCGCTGCCCGCCACCCCGTGGTGCCCGCATCCGCCACCCAGGACTCACACGCCTCCGGCACGCATGCAGCGCATCGCTCGTGGCTGCTTGGTGCACAATGTCGGCGGTGCTGGCCCGGCCCTCTCCGCCGTTGCAGGATGAAGCGCACGCGGCCGGCCTGCCCCGCCTTTTTGCAGCCCTCGAAGGAACGACACGATCATGAGCACCCCCGACCCGACAGCCGCCAGCCACCGCTGGACGCTGAAGACCCACGGCGTCATCGGCCCGGACGAACGCCTGCCCTGGCCCCAGATGCTGGCGATGGGCCTGCAACACGTCGTGGCCATGTTCGGTGCCACCGTGCTGGCCCCGCTGCTGATGGGCTTCGACCCGAACATCGCCATCCTGATGTCGGGCATCGGCACACTGATCTTCTTCTTCGTGGTGGGCGGCCGAGTGCCCAGCTACCTGGGCTCCAGCTTTGCCTTCATCGCCGTGGTGATCGCCGCCACCGGTTACTCGGGCAGCGGCCCCAACACCAACCTGGCCCCGGCGCTGGGCGGCATCATCGTCTGCGGTCTGGTCTATGCCCTGATCGGCGCCATCGTCCATGCGGTCGGCACGCGCTGGATCGAGCGGCTGATGCCGCCGGTCGTCACCGGTGCGGTGGTGGCGGTGATCGGTCTGAACCTGGCGCCGGTGGCCGTCAAGGGCGTGAGCGCCAGCAACTTCGACAGCTGGATGGCGCTGGCCACGGTGCTGAGCGTGGGCGCGGTGGCAGTGTTTGCCCGCGGCATGCTGCAAAAGCTGCTGATCCTGGTGGGCCTGCTGATGGCCTACCTGCTGTACTTCGTCCTCACCAACATCATGGGGCTGGGCACGCCGATCGACTTTGGCCCGGTGGCCCAGGCCGCCTGGGTGGGGCTGCCCCAGTTCACCACCCCCACCTTCCAGTGGGATGCCATCGTGCTGATCGCCCCGGTGGCGCTGCCGCTGGTGGCCGAAAACCTCGGCCACGTCAAGGCCGTCTCGGCCATGACCGGCCGCAACCTCGACCCCTACATCGGCCGCGCCTTCCTGGGCGACGGGGTGGCCACGATGGTCTCGGGGAGCGTCGGCGGCACCGGCGTCACCACCTATGGCGAGAACATCGGCGTCATGGCGGTCACGCGCGTCTATTCGACGCTGGTCTTCGTCATTGCGGCACTGGCCGCCATCGTGCTGGGCTTCTCACCCAAGTTCGGTGCCCTGATCGCCACCATCCCGCCCGCCGTGCTGGGCGGCGTCTCGATCGTGGTCTTTGGCCTCATCACCATTGCCGGCGCCAAGTTCTGGGTCGATCATCAGGTCGATTTCAGCGACAACCGCAACCTGATCGTGGCCGCCGTCACACTGATCCTGGGCGCTGGCGACTTCACGCTCAGCTTCGGCAGCTTCAAGCTGGGCGGCATCGGCACCGCCACCTTCGGCGCGATCCTGCTGAACCTGATGCTGCGGCCGCGCCGCGAGGCCGCCTGAAGCGAGGCGTCCATCCGGCAGGCCGGCCGCCCCTGGCCGGCCCCGGGCCACGCCGGGGCTGCCACTCCCGCCCCGCCCCTCGACCCCGCCCTTCCCGTCATCAGGCCCCCGCCCCGGATGGCCTTCGGTGCCGTCCGGTCCTGCGCCAGCCAGATCTCCGCACCTTCACGATCCCGCCATGTACGAAGCCCCCGACCTCGACCTTGCCGCCCGCTTTCGCACCCGCCTGCCGATCTTTCAGGTCGACGCCTTCACCGCCGAGGTCTTCGGTGGCAACCCGGCCGCCGTCTGCCCGCTGCCGCGCTGGCTGCCCGACGACACCCTGCGCGCCATCGCCATCGAGAACGCGCTGCCCGAAACCGCCTTTCTGGTGGGTGCGGGCGACACCTTCGAGATTCGCTGGCTGCTGCCCGACGGCCAGGAGATCGACCTGTGCGGCCACGCCACGCTGGCCGCCGCCCACGTGCTGGCCAGCCACCTGAACCCGGCGCTGCGCGAGATCCGCTTTCATTCGAAAAGCGGCCCGCTGCGGGTGAAGGTGGACGACGACTGGATCACGCTGGATTTCCCGTCACGCCCACCCTTTCCGACCCAGGCCCCGGCCACCGTGCTGGCGGCGCTGGGCCTGCAGCCGGCGCAGGTTCGGCAGGCCCTGCAATCACGTGACCTGATGCTGGTGCTCGACCACGAGGACACCGTGCGACGGCTTCGCCCCGATCCGGCGCTGCTGCAACGGCTGCCGGGCGGCACGCACGGCATCATCGTCACCGCACCGGGCGAACAGGTCGACTTCGTGTCGCGATTCTTCATCCCCGGCAGCCCGGTCCCGGAGGATCCGGTCACCGGCTCGGCCCACTGCACGCTGATCCCCTGGTGGGCCGGCCAGCTGGGCAAGGACGGGATGATGGCCGCCCAGCTGTCGGCCCGTGGCGGGCTGCTGCGCTGCCAGCTTGCCGGCGAGCGGGTGCTGATCGGCGGGCAGGCGGTGACGTATCTGGAGGGGCATATCAGGGTGTGACGGGCCCAAGCCTTCCCCGAAGCCCGCTGCCTGTGATCGGTGGGCGCGATGCCCATCGTCTCACCACGCGTGATGCAAAGGATCAGCATCGTTCGCAGCGTTCATCATCACACCCTCCCTGACCGGTGTGCCTGTCGGCGCACGGGCGCTGCTGAGCGATGGCTTGCAGCCCACCCAGTGAAAACCGGAACAGATGCTCGACGATCTCATCGGCCGGCATCCGGTTCACCTGCGCAGCCGGCCCCGGCAGACCGTTTCTCGCCAGCATCAACAGCACGAACGGCCCCACCACACTCATCGCACACCGCAACAGCGCCGGATCATCGATCGACAGGCCACTGACCTCGGCCAGCAAGCGCATCAGCAGCTGCGCCTTGGGTTGTACCTCCTCCTGAAACAGCAGGCCCAACTGCGATGAGGGTGACAGGAACTCGGCTGCCAGCACCGGCAGACACCATCCGGCATCGGGATTCCGTGGAGCACTCACCAGCGCCACGATCAGACGGTGCAGGCGGGTGGCCGGAGGCTCGGGCAGGTCGACGATCTGGCGCAATTCCTCCATGTCCAGCAGCTGCCGGTGCGCTTCGGCCAGCACGGCCTGATGCAGCCCCTGCCGATTACCGAAGTGGTAGTTGATGGAAGCCAGATCGGCACCTGCCTGTTCGGCCACCAGCTTGCTGGACGTGGCAGCGAAACCGCGCTCACCAAAGAGCCGCCCTGCCACCTGCAACAGACGGGCGCGGGTCTGTTCACCATCGATACGTGTGCGGCGTACTGCCTGATTCATGCGGAATGCCGTGTCGAACAGGAAAGGATGAAGGAAGCATACCAGTCTGCAGGACGAGCCTGGCGACCGCCGATGGGCAGATGACATACCCCTCGCCACCTGCCGGATGACATCATCGACGCCTTTACATTCAATCCAATTTAATCTAAATTGGATTTAGATTAAGGGAGGCCGATATCCTTGACACAACACTGTCACCCATGATGGACGCAGCGCTGCTGCAGGCCCTGATCGCCCCGGTTCTCCCATGCTTTCCCCCACCCCTGCACACGATGAAAAAGACGTTGAATCTCCTGCTTCTGGTGATGGCCGGTGCTGCGGCTGCCGGTTTCTGGTGGTGGCAGCACGGGCAGGAGGACGCGAATTCGACCCTGATCTTTCAGGGCAATGTCGACATCCGGCAGGTGTCGCTGGTTTTTGAGGGCAGTGGCCGGGTACACGAGATTCGCGTGCAGGAAGGCGATGGCGTGCGTGCCGGCGATGTGCTGGCCACGCTCGATACGCGGACGCTGGGCCTGCAGGCCGATCAGGCCCGGGCGCAGGTGGAGGTGCAGACGCAGAACCTGCAACGTCTGCAAACCGGCAACCGTCCTGAAGAAATAGCCCAGGCCCGCAGCCGGCTGCACGCCGCGCAGGCCGACGCCGCCCGCGCCCGGGACGAGCTGGCCCGGCTTCAGCGCGTGTATTCGCAAACAGGCGGGCGTGGCGTCAGCGCCCAGGCCATCGACACAGCCCGCAGTGGCTTGCGGGTTGCACAGGCACGAGTGGCCGAGCTGCGCGATGCCCTGAAACTGAGCCAGCAGGGCGCACGCACCGAAGATATTGCCGCAGCCCGGGCCCAGTTGAAAGCGGCCCAGGCCCAGCAGGCACTGCTGCAACACCAGATCGACGAAGGCGAGCTGCGGGCCCCCTCCCACGGGGTGGTACGCAGCCGGTTGCTGGAGCCGGGCGAGATGGCGTCAGCCCAGCGTACGGTGCTGACCCTGGCCCTGACCCAGCCCAAATGGGTGCGTATCTACGTGCCCGAGCCGGATCTGAGCCGCATCCGCAGCGGCATGGCGGCCGAGGTACGCACCGATGGGCAGTCTGCCCACCGGCTGGCTGGGCAAATCGGCTACATCTCGGCCGTGGCCGAGTTCACCCCCAAGACGGTGCAAACCCCCGAGCTGCGTACCACGCTGGTGTACGAGGTGCGCGTGCAGGTACAGGACGAACACGACCGCCTGCGGCTGGGCCAGCCCGTGACGGTGCAGCTGGCCGACGACGGGCAGCCATGAACACGCCTGTGCCTACCCCGGCCGCGGCACCAGTGCCCGCTGACAGCCAAGGCTCTCTGCTGGCGCACACCCACACGCAGAACGCACTGGCCGCGCCCCATGTCGGCGTGCCTGCGCCCCGGTCTCCTGCGCCTGCGGAGGAGAGCCCCCAGCTCAAGGTACAGGCCCTGGACCTGGTCAAGCGCTTTGCCGGCGCAGGCGGGCAGCCCATCATGGCGCTGGACCGGGTATCGCTGACCGTGCCGGCCGGGCAACTGACGGCACTGGTTGGCCCCGATGGGGCCGGCAAGACCACGCTGTTGCGGATGATGGCCGGCCTGCTGGTGCCGGACGAAGGCCAGTTACGGGTGCTTGGGCTGGACGTGGTGCACCACCCGCAGGCCGTGCAGGATCAGATCAGTTACATGCCGCAGCGCTTTGGCCTGTACGAAGACCTGAGCGTGCAGGAAAACCTCGGTCTGTATGCCGATCTGCATCAGGTGCCCACGGCCGTGCGACGTGAGCGCTGCCAACGGCTGCTGGCGATGACCGACATGGACCGCTTTGTGAACCGCCCGGCCGGCAAGCTCTCGGGCGGGATGAAGCAGAAGCTGGGGCTGGCCTGCACGCTGGTGCGCTCGCCGGCCCTGTTGCTGCTGGATGAGCCGAGCGTGGGGGTGGATCCGCTCTCTCGCCGCGATCTCTGGCGCATCATCCTGCAACTGGTGCAGGCCGAAGCGCTGAGCGTGGTCATCAGCACCGCCTATCTGGACGAAGCCACCCGCTGCGATCAGGTCTTCGTGATGAGCCAGGGCCAGGTGCTGGCCCGTGGCACGCCCGCGGCGCTGCGCCAGCAGGCCGAGGGCCTGTGTTACCGGGCACAGCCCGCCAGCGGCATGCCCGCCCGGATGCTGCAGGCCAGACTGCTGGATGCTCATGAGCAGATCGTCGATGCCGTGCCACGCGGCGGTGACGTGTGCTTCGTGCGCCAGCCCGACACACCTGACAGCGCCCTCCCCGCCCTGTTGGGCGAAGCGCAGGCCACGCCACGGCCGGCCGATCTGGAAGATGCCTTCATGATGCTGTTGCGTCAGCAGGCAGCCCGGCAGACGGATCCGCACACAGCCACCGCTGCCCCAACAGCACCGCCCCCCAAGCCGCTGCTGGATGGTGCCAGACCCTCGATGAAACCGGCCATGCAACAACCCGATCACGATCAGGAAAGCGCTGAGCGCCCCAACCCGACGACTCGGCCTGCATCGTCGGTCCGCTCCACCGAACCGGTCATCATCGTGCGGGATCTCGTGCGCCGCTTTGGCGATTTCACCGCGGTGGCCAGCACCTCCTTCGAGGTTGGGCGTGGCGAGATCTTCGGCCTGCTGGGCCCCAACGGGGCCGGCAAGAGCACCACCTTCCGCATGCTGTGCGGGCTGTTGCCGGCCACCAGTGGCTTTCTGCAAGTGGCGGGCTACAACCTGCGCACGGCCCGGGCACAGGCACGGGCACGCATCGGTTATGTGGCGCAGAAATTCTCGCTCTACAGCAACCTGAGCGTGCGCGACAACCTGAACTTCTTCGGGGGCGCCTATGGGCTGCATGGTCGTGCGTTGCAGCAACGCATCGACGAGATGCTGCACACCCATGCGCTGAACGCCGATGCGATCAGCGGTCTGCTGCCGGCAGGCTACAAACAGCGACTGGCGATGGCCGTGGGCTTGCTGCATCAGCCCGACATACTCTTTCTGGATGAACCCACCAGCGGCATCGATCCTCTGGCCCGACGCGCCTTCTGGCACACCATCACCACGCTGGCAGCCTCGGGTGTCACCATCATCATCACCACGCACTTCATGGAAGAAGCCGAATACTGCGACCGGATCGCCATTCAGGATGCCGGGCGGATGCTGGCGCTGGGCACACCCGCGCAGGTGCGTGCCCAGGCCGGTGGCAATGGCAGCGCTGACATGAATGCAGCCTTCATCGTCATCGTCGAGCAGGCCCGGCGGCGCACGTCTGGCTCCCTTCCCCGGGACACATCCGGGCCTGACACTGCTGACAGCGCATCCGGTCGGCCAGCCACGGAGGCAGATCCACGATGAGCCAGAATCAACGCCCAGACTCGACCCGCCCACCCGCCGTGCTCCCGGACGCCCACGCAGACCATGCAACGTCTCGCCCGCCTCCCCTCTGCCCGCAGCACACCACCACACCAGAAACCCCTCCAACACCGCGGCAACGCGCTGCCCTCCGCTCGCGCCTGAAGCGTCTGATGGCACTGGTGCACAAGGAAACGCAGCAGATGATTCGGGGCAAAAGCAATCTGGCGGTGGGGCTTTTGCTGCCGGTGGTGCTGATCCTGCTGTTTGGCTACGGACTGAGCTTCGATGTGAAGAACGCACCAGTGGCCGTGCTGATCGAAGACCCCTCGCCCACGGCCCGCAACGTAGTGGCCGGACTGCATGGGACGCCCTACCTCTCATCACGGGCAGTGGATGCGCTGCCCACGGCCGAAGCGCTGCTGCGTCGGGGCGAGGTGGACGCCATCGTGCGAGTACCAGCAGACTTCAGTGCGCGGCTGGCGGATAGGCAGGCACAGATACAGCTGTTGCTCAACGGTGCCAACGCCACCATCGCCGGTGCGGTACAGAACTATGTGCAAGGTGCCATTGCGCTTTGGGCCCAGCATCAGACCGACCGTCAAGGCCGCATTCGCAACGCGGGCATCCAGATCGAGACACGGATGTGGTTCAACGAGGCCAACGACAGTCGCTGGTATCTGGTGCCCGGCCTGATCGTGCTGGTGCTGACCCTGATCGGCGCCTTTCTCACCTCGATGCTGATTGCACGCGAGTGGGAACGCGGCACGCTGGAATCGCTGTTCGTCACGTCGGTACGACCGCTGGAAATCGTGCTGGCCAAGCTGCTGCCCTATGTCGTGGTGGGCCTGATCGACCTGGGACTGTGCCTGCTGGCGGCCCGCCTGGTGTTTGCCGTACCGATTCGTGGGTCGCTTTCCCTGATCGTGCTGGCCTCGACGCTTTATCTGCTGGTATCGCTACTGATGGGCCTACTGATCTCGGGACGCACCCGCAACCAGTTTCAGGCCAGTCAGGTAGCGCTACTCGCCAGCTTCATGCCCGCGATGATGCTGTCAGGTTTCATCTTCGATCTGCGCAACGCCCCGGTCGTGGTGCAGGTCATCAGCCATCTGCTACCCGCCACGCACTTCATGACGCTCATCAAGACGCAGTTTCTGGCGGGCGATCATGCCCCAACGATCATCCAGAGCACGCTGACCCTGGGCGCTTATGCCCTGGTGCTGACCATCCTCACCCAGCGCACGCTGAAGAAAACCCTGGAGGGCGCATGATGACGAGCGGCTGGCTGGGCACCTGGTGGCAGATCATTGCGCTGCTGCGCAAGGAGTTTCTGGCCATTTTCAAGGAACCGGCCAATCGCATCATCCTGGTGGTGCCCGCCTTTCTGCAGGCATTGCTATACGGCTATGCGGCCAGCTACGATCTGACGCACGTGCGCTATGCAGTGCTGGACCAGAGCCACAGCGCCGCCTCGACCGAGCTGCTGGCACGCCTGGATGACACGGGCGTGTTCCAGCGCGTGGCCAGCCTGACATCAAGCGCACAGATTGCCGCCCCCATCAATGTCGAGGACGCCCTGATGGTGCTGAGCATCGCCCCGGATTTTGCCGAGCGCCTGAACCAGGGCGAGGCCTCCCCTGTGCAACTGATTCTGGACGGACGCAATTCGTCCACCGCCGCCTCGGCCGCCAGTCATGTCAGCACCATCGTCCGCCAGCTCAATGAAGACATGATGTCGGGCAAGGTCCGCTTTGCCCAGGGGGCATCCACGGCCGGCAGCCGCAGCACGGCCAGCATCATCCGCATCGAGACACGCGCCTGGTACAACCCGAATCTGGAATCGCGCTGGACACTGATGCCCGCGCTGATCGCCGGCCTCAGCATGATCCAGACCCTGATGCTGGCAGCGCTGTCGGTAGCCCGCGAGCGGGAACAGGGCACCTTCGATCAGCTGCTGGTCACGCCGCTGACGCCGATGCAGATCCTGATCGGCAAGGCCGTGCCCGCCATCACCATCGGCCTGTTGCAGTCGACCATCATCCTGCTCATCATCCATTTCTGGTTCCAGATCCCGATGAATGGGTCGGCCGCCCTGCTCTACCTGGGGCTGCTGGTCTTCAACCTGGCAGCTGTGGGGCTGGGTCTGTCGATCTCGGCCCTGTCGCTGACGATGCAGCAGGCGATGCTCTACGCATTCCTGCTCATCATGCCACTGATGATGCTCTCGGGCATGCTGACCCCCGTGCAGAACATGCCCGAGGTATTGCAAGTGGCCACGCTGGCCAATCCGTTGCGCTTCGGCATGGCGATCGTGCGCGGCGTCTATCTGGAAGGCAGCTCGATGGCCGAGCTGTGGCGGCAGTTCGTGCCCCTGCTGCTGATGTCGGCCATCACGCTGCCCCTGGCCGCCTGGCTGTTTCGCCACCGGCTGGGCTGAGACGAACGACGGCCCGGCATCGCCCGATGGGCCGCCGGGCAGGCCGCTTCCGTGAAATCAGGCCGTCTTCCTGACCGACAGCCCCTTGGGCAGCGGGAAGGCCATCTTTTCCTCGACGCCATCGAGCGGGCGCACCGACTTGACACCCAGCGCCTGCAGGCGGGCGATCAGCTCGTCGACGAGGATTTCGGGGGCCGAGGCACCGGCACTGATACCGACCCGTTTCTTGCCTTCCAGCCAGGCCGGGTTCAGCTCGGCGGCACTGCCGATCAGGTAGGATTCGCAGCCGTGGCGCTCGGCCACTTCACGCAGGCGGTTGCTGTTGGAACTGGACGGGCTACCGACGATCAGCACCAGATCACACTGCGGCGCCATGAACTTGACCGCATCCTGGCGATTCTGGGTGGCGTAGCAGATGTCCTGCTTCTTGGGTTCGGCAATGTGCGGGAACCGCCGGCGCAGTGCCTCGATCACGGTGCGGGTATCGTCGACCGACAGGGTGGTCTGGGTGACATAGGCCAGTGTCACGCCCTCGGGCACCTGCAACGTGGCCACGTCGTCCTCGTCCTCGACCAGGTAGATGCCATCGTCGGCCTGCCCCATCGTGCCTTCCACCTCGGGGTGGCCGGCATGGCCGATCATGATGACGTGGTGGCCTTCCTTGCGCATCTTGGCGACCTCGATGTGCACCTTGGTCACCAGCGGACAGGTGGCGTCGAAGACCTGCAGGCCGCGGCCGGCCGCTTCGGTGCGCACCGCGCGCGAGACACCGTGGGCCGAGAAGATGACGGTGGCGCCATCGGGCACCTCGTCCAGCTCGTCGACGAAGATGGCCCCCTTGTCGCGCAGGTTGGAGACCACGTAGTCGTTGTGGACGATCTCGTGCCGCACATAGATGGGTGCGCCGTGCAGTGCCAGTGCCCGCTCGACGATGGTGATGGCCCGGTCGACACCGGCACAGAAGCCGCGCGGCTGGGCCAGCAGCACCGCTTCCTCGTTGGGCGGCAGCTCGGCCGCCAGCAGCGCATCGACATCGCCCTCACGAGCGGCCGCGGGCGGATGGACCGGCGCCGGACGGCGATGCAGGTCCGGCCCCTGGTCGACGGGAACGGGCCCGGCTGAGGGCGGGACATGGCCTGCCCTGCTGGCGGTGCCCGTGGCGCTGCCGTCGAGCTGGCTCAGGTCTTCGATCTTGGCCTCAATCATTACAGGACACCCAGAATGCGTACTTCGAACCGCACGGCCTTGCCGGCCAGCGGATGGTTGAAATCGAACACGGCGCCCTGCTCGTCCTGCGACTTGAGCACGCCGGCGAAGGCGCCGCCATCGGGCGCCGGAAACTCGACCAGATCACCCGGCTGATAGGTGCCGATCTCGTCGGGACGGCCTTCACGTTCCAGCATCGCCCGCGAGACGCGCTGGATCAGCTCGGGGTTGCGCGGGCCGAAAGCCTGCCCGGGTGCCAGATCGAACACACGATGATCGCCATCGGCCAGGCCCAGAAGGCAACTTTCCAGCGCTTCGGCCATCTGGCCGATACCCAACTGCAGGGTTGCCGGCTTACCCTCGAAGGTATTGATGACGTCGGCCCCGGTATCCGGCAAGGTTAAACGGTAATGCAGGGTAAGAAAAGACCGCGGCCCCACCACGGCGGCAGGCGCGGCCGACGCTTCTTCGGACGGGACAGCGGATGAGGACGAAGCACGATCGGACATGGGCAACCGTCGGGGCAGGCCCGACAACAAGAAATGGGGAAAGCCCGCTGGGGGCAGCGCTTGCGATTGTAGGGGAGGAACGGCCGGCTGCCATCCTGCATGCCCCCACCCGCCGGCAAAAACACGTGGCAGAGGGTGACGCGGCGGCGTCGCCCGTGTGGAGCAAGGGGCAGGCAGGCAGCGCCCTGCCCGTGATGGCCTCACCGCTGCGCCGCTGGCCCGAAGGCGAGCGCCCGCGAGAGCGGCTGATACAGCAGGGCGCCGAGGCCCTGTCGAATGCCGAATTGCTGGCCATCCTGCTGCGGACCGGCAGCCGTGGACAATCGGCCGTGGGCCTGGCCATGCAGCTGCTGACCGACCATGGCGAATCGCTGGCACGGCTGCTGTCGCTGTCCGCCACGCAGCTGATGCGCCGCCACGGCCTGGGGCCGGCCCGTGCCACCACGCTGGCGGCTGTGATCGAGCTGGCACGCCGGGCCTCGCACGAACAGCTGCAGGAAAACGCCGTGCTGGACAACCCGGAAGCCGTCCGAGATTATCTGGCGCTCACGCTGCGCGGCCAGGTGCGCGAGGTGTTCATGGTGCTGTTCGTCAATACCCGCCACCGGCTGATTCAGGCCGATGCGCTTTTTACCGGCACGCTGAACCAGACCACGGTCTACCCTCGCGAGGTGCTGCGCCGGGCCATCGAACTGGATGCGGCTGCGGTGATTCTGGCCCACAATCATCCCTCGGGCCACCCAGCACCCAGTGCGGCCGACCGGACGCTGACCCGCACGCTGCAGACGGTGCTGTCGCAAGTGGACATCCAGGTGCTCGATCACATCATCGTGGCAGGAGGCCGGCAGTTTTCCTTTGCGCGCGAGGGGCTGCTGTAGCGGGGCAGCCGTATCGACCGCTGTCGATGGTGACGCGGTTCAGGGATATACCAGTGCATGGCCGACAGGCATGTGCCAGGGCTTCAGCGCCTGTCGGTGGCTGCGCCTCCGGCCACTCGCCGCAGCTGTGACACCATCGGCCTGTCGAGTTGTCCTGCCGGACAAGGCAGGCTATAATCCCACGCTTTAGTGGAGCCTTGGGCCATATGGCCATCGGGACACGAGCCCACATGAAGCGCATCGCCTCATGGACGGCATCAGCCCGGTCAGCCACGCTCAGGCCCGAACGACAACCCTCAGACACTCTCATGCGTGGTCTGGCGGCATCCGGTCAAAGAAGGTTGCCCGCAATCCCTGCCCCGGTGGCACGGGCCGCGGCACTTGCCTTCTGCCGGCAGGATGCGTTTTCGCCAGGGCGAACGCCGGCCACGCGGCAACAGGACAGGAACTGCATCATGGCAAAAGTCTGCCAAGTTACGGGCAAGGGCCCGATGGTTGGGAACAACGTCTCCCACGCAAACAACAAGACCAAACGTCGCTTCCTGCCCAATCTGCAGCAACGCCGGTTGTGGGTTGAGAGCGAGCAGCGCTATGTCCGCCTGCGCCTGACGGCAGCCGGCCTGCGCAAGGTCGACAAGCTCGGCGTCGAAGCCGTGCTGGCAGAAATCGCGGCCGGCAAGGCCTGAACGCCGCTGAAGCCTCACCAGGAGAATCGAGATGCGTGACAAGATCAAGCTGGAGTCGACCGCCGGTACCGGTCACTTCTACACCACGACCAAGAACAAGCGCACCCAGCCGGAAAAGATGCTTATCAAGAAGTATGATCCGGTCGCGCGCAAGCACGTCGATTACAAGGAAGCCAAGATCAAGTGATCGTGCACGGCTGCGCACGGCCCTGCCCTGCCAGCCGTTGATCCATCGATCAGCGTTTCTGAAGAAAGCCGGCAGGCACTCACGGGTGCTGCCGGCTTTTTCTCGTCCTGCTTTTCTCGTCTTGCTTCTCGTCCTACCGGCCCCGCTCAGGCCGGCCCCGGTTGCCAGCATGCCATGAAGAAGGCATCGCCCCCTTCATCATCCGGCAGCCAGTGGCGGCTGTCGGCCAGCCGCAGCACAGGGAGAACATCGCCTCGTCCTCTCTGCCCATCCGTGGCATCGGCGTGCACAGCCCCAGGCTCCGTCCGGCTTTCATCTCCTCGGTCGCTGCCAATCCCTTCCCCGCTGCCGGCGCACACCTCGCAGCCCGTTGCCAGCTGCTGCTGCAACCACTGCATCTGTGCGGTGTTTTCCTCCGCCAGCAGGCTGCAGGTGGCGTACACCAGCCGGCCGCCGGGGCGCAGCAGCTTCAGCGCCGCCGCGATGATCTCGCGTTGCAGCTGCCGGTAATGCAGCACATCGGCCGGTTGCAGACGCCATTTCAGATCGGGGTGGCGGCGCAGCGTGCCACTGCCGCTGCACGGGGCATCCAGCAGCACCAGGTCGGCCCACTGGCGGTAACGTTGCAGGCGGGCATCGCGGCTGTCGTCCAGGCGCACGGTCGTGACGATGTCGACGCCGGCCCGACGCAGCCGGGGCGCCAGCCGTCCCAGCCGCGCCTCGTCGGTGTCGAAGGCCAGAATCTGCCCCTGATTGCGCATCCGTGCAGCCAGCCCCAGCGTCTTGCCTCCCGCCCCGGCGCAGAAGTCGATGACACGCTCACCACGCCGTGCGCCACAGACCTCGACGATGGCCTGGCTCCCGGCGTCCTGCACCTCGAAGTGGCCCGCCTCGTACAGGGGCAGGCGGGCCAGGGCCGGGCGCCCCGGCAAGCGCAAGGCGGTAGGCACCCCGTCGACAGGCCGGGCCTCGATGCCGGCCTGTGCCAGTTGTGCGTGCAACGCACTCACCCGGGTCTTGAGCAGATTGGCCCGGATCTCGACGCGGGCCGGCTGCAACAGCCGGGCCGCCAGGGCGTCGGCCCCCTCGCCATGGCTATGCTGCAACTGCTGCCATAACCAGTCGGGCAGGCTGTAGCGCACGGCGGGTGGCTGCTGCGCACGCCAGGCCAGAAAATCCCCGGCCTGATCGCCCAGCACCTGGTCGGCCAGCGCGATCAGCGACAGGCAGCGCTGCCCAAAGTGCCGTGCCTCCGCCGCACACCCGGCATCACCCGCAGCACCAGCCCGCAGCGGACGATGCGGCAGAAACCCCTCAAAGGCCCGCCCCTGACGCAAGACCTCGTAGACGCGATCGCTGATCCAGCGGCGCTCACGCGGCCCCAGACCGGGATGGCGGCGCAACCAGAAGCCCAGCCGCTGGTCGGCTGGCGCCTGGGCGTGCCAGGCCGCCCCGCCTTCATCGAACAGCCGCGTGGCCCGGCCGGCGTCATCCGGCAATACGGCCGCCAGTGCATCGGCGGCCAGTGCCGGCAACCCGCCGGGCTGGGCACTGCCGGCAGATGCCCCGCCTTGCGGTGAGGGACGCGGGCCTGTGGCACGGGGGCCGCCGCCCCGGCGCCCCCCACTGGGCGAACGACGGCGATGGGGAGCGCTCATGCGCGCGGACCGCCATCGGCACCGGCCAGCAGCGGGTGCAGCAGCACCCGGCTTTGCGGGTGGTCGTGGCCATCCAGCAGCACCCGGGTATCTTCGCTCAGGCGCACGCGGTCGCAGGCGATCCAGTCCAGCACCATCGGAAACAGCCGGTGCTCCATCGTCAGCACCCGCGCCCCGAGTGCCTCTTCGGTATCGCCGGCCAGCACCGGCACCACCGCCTGGGCGATGATCGGGCCGACATCCACCTCGGGCGTGACGAAGTGGACGGTGGCACCATGCAGCAGCGCCCCGGCCTGCAAGGCCTGACGATGCGTGTGCAGACCGGGATGCGCCGGCAGCAGCGCCGGGTGGATGTTGACGAGGCGCTGGCGGTAACGCTGCACGAAGCCGGCGGTGAGCACGCGCATGAAGCCGGCCAGCAGCACCCACGGTGATTCGCCGGGCGGCACCAGCGCATCGATGGCGTCTGCCAGCGCCGCGTCGAAATCCTCCCGGCTGGCAAAGCGGCGGTGATCGAGAGCCGTGGTCGGCAGGCCACGGGCCCGCGCCCAATCCAGGCCGGCAGCATCCGGCCGGTTGCTGATGATCCCCGCCACCTCGACCGGCAGGCTGTCGCGCGCAATGGCTTCGACCAGCGCCATCATGTTGGAACCACGGCCAGAGATGAGGATGACGACACGTGCCGGGCGGGCCAGCGGCAAGGACGTGGAAGGGGTTGCTGCGTTCATGGGGATGCGGCGCGATTGCAGGGCGGGTGCAGCGCACCCGAAAGCCAGAAAAAGCCAGAAAACGGGCCGGCCACCACTTGCGAGGGCCAGCTTGTACCACATGGTAGCAGCGGGACGTGCTGCTCCGGCAACGCCTGCCCCTGCTGGCACCTGCCATCCCCATGCCCGGCACCACGCCGGCACCTGGCCCGCGCGGCGGGCAAGGCGCCACCGCTGCAAAGGCGGGACAGCAGCACCGGACAAGAGCCCTTCACCCGGTGCAACAACGCCGGCAGCACCGGTTGGTGGGCATCCCGACGGGCTTTTCACGGGGGCAAACAAGTTGATGACACGCTCTATAATCGGGCCGGTGAAAATCCTGCGCCATCCGCCCCCCCCTGCCCTGCGCACGCCCTGTGCGCTGACGATCGGCAATTTCGACGGTGTTCACCTGGGCCACCAGGCGCTGGTGCGCACCCTGGTGGCCGATGCCCGCCAGGCCGGGCTGCCGGCCGCCGTGCTCACCTTCGAACCGCACCCACGGGAATATTTCCACCGGCTGGCCGAGCAGCAAGGCCAGGCCACCGGCCGGCCGCCGCTCCGCATCTCCACGCTGCGCGACCGCCTGGAGCATCTGGCGGCACTGGAGGTGGACCTGGCCTACGTGATGCGCTTTGATGCACGCATGGCAGCCTGGGCACCCGATGCCTTCGTCCACGACTATCTGGCCCGGCGGCTGATGGCCCGCCACATCCGCATCGGCACCGATTTCTGCTTTGGTGCGCGCCGGCTGGGCACCTTCGATGCGCTGTGCACGCTGGGCCGCGAGGCCGGCATCACGGTCTCGGCCATGCCCACGGTGGAAGATGCCGGCGTGCGGATCTCCAGCTCGCTGCTGCGCGAGGCGCTGGCGCTGGCCGACTTCCGCTGGGCCGCCCAGATGCTGGGCCGCCCTTATTCGCTCTCGGGGCGTGTCAGC
This sequence comes from Lautropia sp., assembly GCA_030532425.1. Lineage (GTDB taxonomy): Bacteria > Pseudomonadota > Gammaproteobacteria > Burkholderiales > Burkholderiaceae_E > Lautropia. The sequence continues at coordinate 22,811 of JAUNLD010000013.1, forward strand.
CACGGCCGCAAGCTGGGCAACCGGCTGGGCTTTCCGACACTGAACCTGCGCTTTGCCCACGCCCACCCGGCGCTGCGCGGCATTTTCGTGGTACAGGTGCATGGCCTGGCCGATGCCCCCCTGCCCGGGGTTGCCAGTCTGGGCACCCGCCCGGCCGTCGAGACCCACGGCGATTACCTGCTCGAAACCCATCTGCTCGACTGGCAGGGCCATGCCTATGGCAAACTGATCCGCGTCGAGTTCCTGCACAAGCTGCGCGACGAGGCGCACTTTCCCGATCTCGAATCCCTGACCCGCCAGATCGCTGCCGATACCGACGCTGCGCGGGCCTACTTCCTCACGCACCCCCGACTCTGATGGCCAAGCCCAACGCCCCCACCGGCAACGACACCGCCGGTTACCGCCAGACCCTGAATCTGCCCGACACGGCCTTCCCGATGCGCGGCAACCTGCCGAAGCAGGAGCCCGGCTGGGTCAGGCGCTGGGAAGACGAAGGCACCTACAAGCGCATCCGCGCGGTGGCCAAGGGTCGGCCGATCTTCGTGCTGCACGATGGCCCCCCCTATGCCAACGGCGTCATTCACATCGGCCATGCCGTCAACAAGATCCTGAAGGACATCATCATCAAGTCGCGCAACCTGGCCGGCTTCGATGCCCGCTACGTGCCGGGCTGGGACTGCCACGGCATGCCGATCGAGCACCAGATCGAGAAGCAGTTCGGCAAGAACCTGCCCACCACCGAAGTCCAGGCGAAGTGCCGTGCCTATGCCACCGAGCAGGTGGAAAAGCAGATGAAGGACTTCAAGCGGCTGGGGGTGCTGGGCGACTGGGAGCGTCCGTACCTGACGATGCGCCCGGCCACCGAGGCCGAGGAGATCCGTTCGCTGGCCCGCATCATGCGGGCGGGCTTCGTCTTCCGGGGCCTGAAGCCCGTCAACTGGTGCTTCGACTGCGGCTCGGCCCTGGCCGAGGCCGAAGTCGAGTATGCCGACCGCAAGGACCCGGCCGTCGACGTGGGCTTTCCCTTCGACGACCGCGCCGCGCTGGCCAGAGCCTTCGGCCTGGCCGAGCTGCCGGCCGGTGACGGCTATGCCGTCATCTGGACGACGACCCCGTGGACGCTGCCGGCCAACCAGGCGCTGAACCTGCACCCCGAGGTCGAGTACGCGCTGGTGCAGACCGAACGCGACGGCCAGCCGATGCTGCTGATCCTCGCGGCCGAGCGGGTCGAGCCGCAGCTGGAACGCTATGGCCTGAAGGGACAGGTGATCGCCAGGGCCCCCGGGCAGGCGCTGGGCAAGCTCAGCTTCCGGCACCCGTTCCACGACCGGCTCTCGCCCGTCTATCTGGCCGATTACGTCACCACCGACACCGGCACGGGCCTCGTCCACTCGGCGCCGGCGCATGGCGTCGAAGACTTCCAGACCTTCCGTGCCCACGGCCGCCGTGACGACGAGATCATCAACCCGGTGATGGGCAACGGCGTCTACGCCAGCAGCCTGCCGCTGTTCGGTGGGCTGTCGATCTGGGACGCCAACCCGAAGATCATCGCCCACATGCGCGACAACGGCACGCTGCTGCATGCCGAGAAACTCTCGCACAGCTACATGCACTGCTGGCGTCACAAGACGCCGCTGATCCTGCGCGCCACGAACCAGTGGTTCGCCGGCATGGATCTTCAGCCGAAGGAAGGCGCCACGCTGCGCGAGCGGGCACTGGCCGGCGTCGAGCAAACCGCCTTCTACCCGGCCTGGGGCAAGGCACGGCTGCACGCGATGATCGCCAACCGCCCCGACTGGACCCTGTCACGGCAGCGCCAGTGGGGCGTGCCGATGGCCTTCTTCCTGCACAGGGAAACGGGCGAGTTGCACCCGCGCACCCCCGAGCTGCTGGACAAGGTGGCCGATCTGGTCGAGCAGCACGGCATCGAGATCTGGCAGACGCTCGACCCGCGCGAGCTGCTGGGCGACGAGGCCGACCAGTACGAGAAGGGCAAGGACACGCTCGATGTCTGGTTCGACTCGGGCACCACGCACCAGACCGTGCTGCGCGGCTCGCACGCCGAGGATTCGATCTTCCCGGCCGACCTGTATCTGGAAGGCTCCGACCAGCACCGCGGCTGGTTCCACTCCTCGCTGCTGACCTCCTGCATGATGAACGGCGTGCCGCCCTACAAGGCGCTGCTGACACACGGCATGGTGGTCGACGGCCAGGGCCGCAAGATGAGCAAATCGCTCGGCAACGGGGTCGATCCACAGGACGTGGCCGACAAGCTGGGCGCCGAGATCCTGCGCCTGTGGACGGCCAGCAGCGACTACTCGGGCGAGATCACCGTCTCGGACGAAATCCTGAAGCGGGTGGTCGAATCCTATCGCCGCATCCGCAACACGCTGCGCTTCCTGCTGGCCAACGTCTCGGACTTCGACATCGAGAAGGACGCCGTTCCGCTCGATCAGCTCTTCGACATCGACCGTTATGCACTGTCGATGACGCAGCACTTCCAGAACCGGATGGTGGCCCACTATCTGAAGTACGAGTTCCACCCGGTCGTCTCGGGGCTGCAGAACTTCTGCTCGGAAGATCTGGGCGCCTTCTATCTGGACATCCTGAAGGACCGTCTCTACACGACGAAGCTTGATGGCCTGCCCCGGCGCAGCGCGCAGACGGCGCTCTGGCACATCACCGATGCGCTGCTGAAGCTGATGGCGCCGATCCTCTCCTTCACGGCCGACGAGGCCTGGCGGGTGTTCGCGCCGGCCAGGGTGCAGGAGCCGGGCGCCACCATCCAGAGCGAGGTCTTTCACGTCTTCCCGGAGCAGCCCGACCAGGCGGCACTCGATGCGCGCTGGACGCTGATCCGCACGGCGCGCGCCCAGGTGCTGCGCGATCTGGAAACACTGCGCGAGCGCGGCGAGATCGGCTCGTCGCTGCAGGCCGAGGTCGACCTGACCGCCAGCGGCGAACTGCACGAGGCGCTGGCCACGCTGGGTGACGACCTGCGCTTCGTACTGATCACCTCCGCCGCCCGCCTGCACCAGGCGCCGGCCGGCAGCGATCCCCAGACGCTGGAGATCCGGGCCACGGCCAGCGCCCACCAGAAATGCGAGCGCTGCTGGCACTGGCGCGCCGATGTCGGCCAGAACCCCGAGCATCCCGGGCTGTGCGGCCGCTGCGAGTCCAACCTCTTCGGTGCGGGCGAGCCCCGTCACCACGCCTGAGCAAGGCGAACGCCTGAAGCAAGACGATGACGACCCCCACCTCTGGCCCGGCCCACGCACCACGCCCCCCTGGCCCGGCAACTGCCGCGGCCAGCCCGGACCCCCACGGCAGACCGCCGGGGGCCACCACGGTGCCGGCGGCACCAGAGGCCTCCGCCCATGCCGCGCCCCCTTCCCCCCCGGCAGGCAGTGCGCCAGCGCCCGACGCCACCGCGGGCAGCAGCTGGCCCTATCTGCTGATGGCGCTGTTTCTGGTGGTGGTGGACCAGGTCACCAAATACCTCATCATCGACCATTTCGACTACGCCGAGCGGATGACGGTCATTCCGGGCTTTTTCGACCTGACACTGCTCTACAACCCCGGGGCGGCCTTCAGCTTTCTGGCCGATCACGGCGGCTGGCAACGCTGGTTCTTCACCCTCATTGCCGTCGCCGTCTCGGGCCTGCTGGTATACATGCTGGTGCGGCATCGCGGCAGCACGATGTTCAACACCGCCATCGGCCTGGTCCTGGGCGGCGCGGTCGGCAACCTGATCGACCGGCTGGTACTGGGGCACGTCACCGATTTTCTGCTGTTCTATCAGGGCAGCTGGGCCTTTCCCGCCTTCAACGTGGCCGACTGCGCGATCACGGTCGGCGCGGTGCTCTGGATTCTGGACGAAATCCTGCAAACGGCGCGGGCCAGACGCGCGTCCTGACGATGCGGCTGCCCTGCGCGCCCGGCCGGCAGCCCCGAAACGCCGCGCGCCCCCGCCGACGGCCCCGAAACGGCTGCTCCAGTGCCCAGCCGAGACACCTGGCGACGACCAGTCCTGCGCGCACCGGCCAGCACGCCCGGCAAGCTGCTGCTATGCTTGGCCCATTCCGCTTTGGCCTTTGGCTGATCGACTCTCCTGCCATGAGCACCTCCCATCCTGATCCTGCTGCCCCGTCTTCCGATTCCCTGCCCCCGGCACCGCTGCAGGGACGCCGCCTGCTGCTGGGCGTGACCGGTGGCGTCGCCGCCTACAAATCGGCACAACTGGTGCGCGACCTGCAACGGGCGGGCGCCAGCGTGCAGGTGGTGATGACCGAGGCCGCCACCCGTTTCGTCGGCCCGCCCACCTTTCAGGCCCTCTCCGGCCGGCCGGTGTTCACCGATGCCTTCGATGATCGTGTCTATGACGGCATGCCCCACATCGAGCTGTCGCGCCAGGCCGATGCCATCCTGATCGCCCCGGCCTCGGCCGACTTCCTGGCAAAGCTGGCCCACGGCCACTGCGACGACCTGCTCTCCACGCTGTGCCTGGCCCGCGACATCCCGCTGCTGGTGGCGCCGGCCATGAACCGGCAGATGTGGCAGAACCCGGCCACCCAGCGCAACGCCCGCCAACTGCGCGAGGACGGCATCATCCTGCTGGGGCCGGATGCCGGCGAGCAGGCCTGTGGCGAAGTCGGTGCCGGCCGGATGCTGGAGCCCGAAGATCTGGTCGAGGAACTGACCGCCTTCTTCACGCCCAAGCGGCTGCAAGGCAAGCGCATCCTGATGACGGCCGGCCCCACCTACGAGGCCATCGACCCGGTGCGCGGCATCACCAACCTCTCGTCCGGCAAGATGGGCCATGCACTGGCACGCGCCTGCCGCCAGGCTGGCGCCGTCGTCACCCTGGTCAGTGGCCCCACCCAGCTGCCTCCCCCCTCCGGCGTGCGCGTGCTGCCGGTGCGCAGTGCCGACGAGATGCTGCACACCGTCAACCGCGAGCTGGATCTGGCAGCCCTGTCGATCAGCATCGATTGCTTCATCAGCGTGGCCGCCGTGGCCGACTGGCGCCCGGCCACCGTGTCCGAGCACAAGATCAAGAAAGTCGCAGCCTCGTCCACCGCCGAGGCCGAGCCGCTGCCCGCCATCACGCTGGTCGAGAACACCGACATCCTGGCTGCCGTGGCACGCCGCCGGCAGGCGCCGTACTGCGTCGGCTTTGCCGCCGAATCGCACGATCTGGAACAGCACGCCATCGCCAAGCGCATCCGCAAGGGGGTACCGCTCATCATCGCCAACCTGGCACCAGCCGCCTTCCATCAGGACGAGAACGAACTGCTGCTGGTGGACGAGCACGGTGTGCACCCGTTGCCGCGGGGCAGCAAGGATGCCCTGGCCCGCCAGCTGGCCATCGAACTGGCACAGCGGCTATCCGCGGTGCAGACGCGCTGAAGCGGGGGCCGGTATCCGTGCCGGCCGACGATCACCCTGTCCTTCCTGACCTTCCAGCAACCCTCCTTCCCTCTCATGTCCGATTCCACCCCCTCCCGGCCGCTTGTTGATGTCCGCATCCTCGATCCGCGCATGGCCTCACAGCTGCCCGCCTATGCCACCCCCGGCAGCGCCGGGCTGGACCTGCGCGCCTGTCTGGACGCCCCGTTGCTGATCGAGCCGGGCCAGACCCATCTGGTGCCCACCGGCCTGGCCATCCACCTGGCCGACCCCGGTCTGGCGGCCGTGATCCTGCCGCGCTCGGGCCTGGGCCACAAGCACGGCCTGGTGCTGGGCAACCTGGTGGGGCTGATCGACTCCGACTACCAGGGGCCGCTGATGGTCTCGTGCTGGAACCGCAGCCAGACCCCCTACACGCTGCAACCGATGGACCGCCTGGCCCAGCTGGTGATCGTGCCGGTAGTGCAGGCGCAGTTCCGGGTGGTCGAGCACTTCGAGCACTCGACGCGCGGTGCCGGCGGCTTTGGCAGTACCGGCGTCTCCTGAGCCCCCGCCCGGGCCCCGCCTGCCCCCCATGTTGACGCCTGCCCCGGTGCACCGCGTCAGTACACCCCGCATGGAACTCGTTTTCCCCCTGTCCGCGCCTGCCCGGGGGCTCCCCTTTTCCCCAGCCCAGACCGCATCGCAGCCCTTGCCCAGCCGGCCACTATCCCCGTCACGATGAGCCACACCCCCTACACGCAACAGCTCGACGACAAGATCCGCCGGCTGAATACCCTGTTCGCCGACCTGCCCACGCCCCCGCTGACAGTGCATCCCTCGCCCTCCGAACACTACCGGATGCGCGCCGAGTTTCGCGTCTGGCACGACGGCGATGACATCCATTACGCGATGTTCACCCCCGGCCAGAAGGCCAGCACCGCCACACTGCAACGCATCGGGCAGTTTCCGCCCGCCTGCGAGGCCATCAACGCGCTGATGCCCCGCCTGCTGGCCACCGCAGCCGCCAACCCGGTGCTGAAACACCGCTGGTATCAGGTGGAGTTTCTGGCCACGCTGGCCGGCGACATGCTGGTGACGATGATCTATCACCGTGCGCTGGACGACGCCTGGGAAGCGGCCGCCCGCACCTTGCAGGCGCAGCTGGGCGTCGCCATCATCGGCCGCAGCAAGGGCCAGAAACGGGTGCTGCAACAGGATTTCGTGACCGAACGGCTGAGCGTGGACAGCAGCGCCGGCCCCCCACGCAGCCTGGTCTACCGCCAGCCCGAAGGCGCCTTCACCCAGCCCAATGCCCAGGTCTGCCAGCAGATGATCGGCTGGGCCTGCGCCGCCGCCCAGGCATGGCAGGCAGAAGATGCCCGCCGCAACGCCGCCCCCGGCGCAGCCCCGTCCCCGGTCGGCCCCGACCTGCTGGAGCTGTACTGCGGCAACGGCAACTTCAGCATTCCGCTGGCAGCGCACTTCCGGCAGGTGCTGGCCACCGAGATCTCCAAGACCTCAGTGGCGGCCGCCCAATGGAATATCGAGGCCAACAGCTGCCACAACCTGCGCATCGCCCGCCTCTCGGCCGAAGAGTTCACCGAAGCCTGGCAAGGCCGGCGCACCTTCCGGCGCCTGCAACAGGCCGGCATCCAGCTGGCTGACTACGATTTTGGGACGGTGCTGGTCGACCCCCCGCGCGCAGGTGTCGACGACGGAACGCTGGCGCTGCTCCAGCGCTTTCCGCGCATCCTCTACATCTCGTGCAACCCCGACACCCTGCGCGCCAACCTGGACGTCCTCTGCCAGACGCACACCATCACCCGCCTTGCGCTCTTCGACCAGTTTCCATTCACCCCGCACATGGAATGCGGGGTAGCCTTGCAGCGCCGGCCCGAAGCAGTCCGCTGAAATGGCCGCAAACACGAGCTGCGGCGTGTTGCCCATCCATCGACACGCCCGATCCGTTCATTCCGCAGCGTGAAATAATGGGCACACTCCCGTGTTAACGGGCAGCACGGAGGCCTGCACAACCGCCGCCACCACGACGGCGCAACGGGCAGGTACTCAGCGCCGCGAGGCTTGGCCGTCTGCTGCGGCCGGGCCTGTCTGCACGGCGCCTTCCGGCGCCGGGGCAGCTGCTCCAGGGGGGGAGTCGTGGGCGCCCCGCTCTCCTCCCTTGTCACCCTGGCCATCAGGCATCGGCACCCGCTGGTAACGCTGCTGGAACAGGCGCGCGTCATCAAAGTGGCGGCGGCCCACCAGTGCCGTGGGCTGGCGGCCAGGCTGGCGGATGGCCCCCATGTTGCGCACGCCCATCGTCCACAGCAGCACGCGGCCCAGACGCTCGGTGTCGGGCACGAAACCGTCCTGGTTGTAGATGCTGCGGTTGCCCCCTTCGGGCAGCGGCAGGGCGCGCAAGGTGTCTTCGGCCACCAGCAGGTAGGGCGGGTTGTCGAAGACCGGGGTCCCCCAGGTCTCGCCCAGCAGGGAGATCCCGACCAGCTGGTGGGTACGGCTGCTGACATGCAGTGACAGCTGGGCCGGCCACGGGGTGCCTACCCAGTCTTCGATGGCCACGTCGATGGGGGAATACAGCCATTCGGCCAGGCTCTCCACCGACTGGGCGGCGGCACGATCCGGTTGCAGCCGGCGCGAGGGGAAGAACATCGCATATCGGCCACTGGGCTGGATCGAATCGTAGGCCAGCGGTGCGCCATCGTCATCGAGCGTGACGCGCCAGACCAGACCATCGAGTCGGCCCGCCTGCAGGTCGCTGCTGCTTTCCATCGGCCGCTCGCTGAACCAGACGGTGTAGATCAGTTGCGGCAGCACCTTGCCGTCAAAGCGGGTGAATTCAAGCCGCTGATAGACCACCGGCTGGCTGGTGTCGACATCCAGCCAGTAGCGCTCGTCCGGGTCGCGCACCAGGCCGCCCAGGTCGATCCACCGGAGCCGGCCGATACGGTCGGCATCGTTGATGGTGGCGATGTCGTAGGAGGGGGCATAGGCCTGCACCAGCACCTGCAGCTGCTCGTCCGTGAACAGCGGGATGCCCAGCGCATCACGCGCCACCCCGGCCATCACGGCAGCGGCCTGACGGCGTGCCTCGGCATCGTCGAGCAGCGAGGCCGGCCGGTAGCGCTGGAAGGCGGCCCGGCCCGAAAAGCTGGCCTTGCGCTGGGTGCGAAAGACCGTACGCTGGTGATCCTCCCAGTTGCGGATGGACGAGGCCACGCCCATGCCGGTCAGCGGGTACAGCCCCAAGGCGCGCAACAGGCGCTGGTATTCGTCGGGCACATGGGCCTGGCGCAGCAGCTCGGGCACGTCGGCCTGACCCAGCTGACGCATCAGCACCTGGCTGCAACGCTCGACATCGGTGATGATCGCCTGACGATCATGGTGGTGATAAAGCGGCAGCGCCGCATCGGGCAGGCGCTCGATCTCGTGGCGGCGCACCGTGGCATCCAGCCGGCGCAGCTGCTCCAGCCACGCCCGGAAGGATTCGCTGCCGGCCAGTGCCACCACGGCGTCCTGTCGGGCCTCACGATCCGGCGCCGCCTGCGCCAGCGCCTGCTCGAAATCATCGCCAAACGAGGACAGCAGGCGATTGCTGCGCAGGAACAGGTAGCCAGGCAGGCGATGCTGGCCGGCATCGAGCACCTGCCGTGCCCGTGTCTGGCGCTCCAGCACCTCGTAGAAATTGCGGCAATACTGCGGTCCGAAGTTGCTGGCCGTGCCACCCTGTGCAGCGGCCGCAGAGCCCCCTGCCGGCGGCAGCCCAGCCGGCCCACGGGAGGCCGTACTGGCGCAGCCGGCCAGCGCCCCCGCCAGCAGGCAGGCCAGCAGAGCGGCACGGCTGCGGACGGCGCCACGGGACAGACGGGCAGACACCCGGCGGGCACCAGACACGGGCAGACGGAAAGCAGACACGGTCGGCATGGTCAGATGGGACGGGCCAGCAGGGCGTCGAGCGCACTGGCATCAGCCACGAAGGCCCGGATGCCTTCGGCCAGCTTGTCGCTGGCCATCGCGTCGTCGTTCATCTCGGTACGAAAACGGATTTCGTCGAAGCGCACCCGTGCGATCCCGGTCTGACGGGCCAGCCCGGCGTCGAGGTGACGCTGGACCGGCTGGGTGGCGGCTTCCAGCTGCTTCAGCAGATCGGGGCTGATCGTCAGCAGATCGCAGCCTGCCAGCGCCAGGATCTGGCCGATGTTGCGGAAACTGGCCCCCATCACCTCGGTGGGATAGCCAAATCGCTTGTAATAGTTGTAGATCCGCCGGACCGACTGCACGCCCGGATCATCCTCGGCACCGAAGTCGATGCCATCGCGCTTGCGGTACCAGTCGTAGATGCGGCCGACGAAGGGGCTGATGAGGGTGACACCGGCATCGGCGCAGGCCACGGCCTGCGGAAAGCCGAACAGCAGCGTCAGGTTGCAGTGAATGCCGGCGCGTTCGAGCTGTTCGGCCGCACCGATGCCTTCCCAGGTGGCGGCAATCTTGATGAGCACGCGGTTGCGGTCGATGCCGGCAGCCTCGTACAGCTCGATGATCCGCTGCGCCCGGCGCACCGTGCCCTCGCGGTCGAAGGAAAGGCGGGCATCGACCTCGGTGGAGACGCGGCCCGGAATGATGGCCAGGATCTGCTGGCCGAAGGCCACCAGCAGGCGGTCGGTGAGTTCATCGACCGGCGCCTGCGGATGGGCGGCCTTGACCTGCTGCAACAGCCCGGCGTATTCGGGTTTCTGGACAGCCTTGAGGATCAGTGTGGGGTTGGTGGTGGCATCCTGCGGGCGAAAGGCCGCCATCGCATGAAAATCCCCGGTATCGGCCACGACGGTGGTCAGCCGGCGCAGCTGTTCGAGCGATGAGGAAGCGAGCGGTTGTCCGGGGTTCTGGCCATCTGAGTGCGGCATGCCTGTTTTCATCCTCCGTGTGTCCTGCCCCAAAAGGCATGGGGACCGCAGCCGGACGGCGCCTGCGGCCAGCCTGCCCCGGTGCCCGCCGGGGGCAACACCGTGTATCCTACACCGGCGGCCGTTCGCCGATGGCGACATCCTTGCATACTGACCGCCAGCATCGCGCTGTTTCGCACAATAGAATAAGTTTTTTACCGATCCGGGCATCCGCAGGCCCCCTTTTCGGCCCCTGCGCGCTTTTCTGCCCGGGAAAGGAGTCTTTCACAATGCCCTCTTTTGATGTTGTCTGCGAGGCCGACATGGTCGAGATCCGCAATGCCGTCGACCAGGCCAACAAGGAAATCACCAACCGCTTCGACTTCAAGGGCTCGGATGCTCGGGTCGAACTGAAGGACAAGGTGATGACCACCTTTGCCGATGACGACTTCAAGCTGAGCCAGGTGCGCGACGTGCTGGTGGCCAAGCTGGCCAAGCGCAATGTCGATGTCCGCTTTCTGGATGACGGCAAGGCCGAGAAGATCTCGGGCGACAAGATGAAGCAGCAGATCACGGTGCGCCACGGCGTGCCCACCGACGTGGCCAAGAAGATCGTCAAGCTGCTGAAGGATTCGAAAATGAAGGTCAGCGCCTCGATCCAGGGTGATTCGGTACGGGTCACCGGCGGCAAGCGCGACGATCTGCAAACCGCCATCGGCCTCATCAAGAGCGGCGTCCCCGAGCTGCCCCTGGTGATGAACAACTTCCGCGACTGACACGCGCCCTGCCGATGAAGCACACCCAGGCCCGCATCGTCGCGGCCCCAGCCCTGCTTGACAGCTCGCTGGCGGACATCCCCGACGGTTTTGCCCCGCTATGGCTGCATCATCATCGGCTGGGTGCCATCTCGCCGGCCTGGCTGCCCCGACTTGACCCCACCCTGTTCGACATCCGTGACATGGGTTCGCACGTGCAGGTGCATCTTGTCACCACCCGCCGCCACACGCCGGGCCCCGCACCGCTGCCCTCGCTGGACGAACGCTTGCAGGCCTGGGCCGGGCAGCTGCATGCGCGCGGGCAGATGCCCGGCTGGCGGGGCGAGCAGGTCGAGATCTTCGGACCAGATCCCTCGGCCCCCCTCTTCTGCATCGAGCGCGGCCTGCTGCGTCCGCTGGGGCTGTTGCTGCGCACCGTGCAGCTGAACGTCCACACCTGGGCGGCAGGCCGGCTGATGGTCTGGGCTGCCCGTCGTGCCCCCCACAAGGCCGTCGACCCCAACCTGCTCGATTCGCTGGTGGCAGGCGGCATCGCCCGTGGTGAAACCCCGCTGGATGCGCTGCTGCGGGAAGCCGCCGAAGAAGCCGCCCTGCCCGTCCGGCTGAGTCGCCAGGCCGTGCCCTCGGCCATCATGGATTCCAGCAGCCTCGATCACGAGAATGGCGCCCCGGTCCTGCACCGCGAGCGCATGCACGTCTTCGATGTACAGGTGCCGCCCGACTATGTTCCCAGCCACCCCGATGGCGAAAGCAGCGGTTCTGCCCTGCTCTCGCCGGAACAGGTGCTGGCGCTGGTCCGTATCGGCCACTGGACCCGTGAGGGCGCCTGGGCCAGCGTCAACCTCGTCCACCGCTACCACACCGGCAGCCTGCGCCCACGCCGCCCCCCGCACGCCACCACGCCCCGGAAAGCCTGAGTGCCCGGCCCCCTCCAGACTCAGGAAGCATGCCTGCGGCGGGCCGGCTTCCTCATCATGTCCGGCCGAGCCTGACGGCGCTGGCCCTCCTGCCTGCAGGCGCAGGCACCCTGCTGGCGTCCGATGAAGCCGGATGACTGCCACAATTCCGGCAGGAAAGGTATGTCACGTTTGATACAAACAACCGTCAGCGGCCGGACAGGGGCACCAACGGTTGACTGCCGCCGACAGACGGTCAACCACACGACGCGCCCCCGTGAGAAAATCCCTTCAGACAACGACGGAATGGGCCCCCGGACAGCTGACCGGGGTTCGTCGGCTGTCTCAGTCTCCTTAGTCTCCTCTCTTCACCCCAAGACCGGCCATGGCATGATCTTGGGGTTCTTTTTTGAGACTCAGGCAGCGGCACTGTCCATGGGCAAGACCAGCAGGCTGGCAAAGCGCGCACGGATGCTGGCCTCGATGCCGGCGGCATCGAGCCCTTCCAGCTGCAGCAGGCGGGCATGGTCACCGTGGTCGATGTAGCGGTCGGGCAGGCCCAGGGTCAGCACCGGCTGCTCCAGCCCGGCCTCGGCCAGCACCTCCAGGCAGGCGCTGCCGGCCCCTCCCATCACGACGTGTTCCTCGACGGTGACGAAGGCATCGTGTGTCTTCGCCAGCGACACGATCAGCTCGCGGTCGACCGGCTTGACGAAGCGCATGTTGACCACCGTGGCATCGAGCGCCTCGCCGGCAGCCACGGCTGGCGTCACCATCGACCCGAAGGCCAGGATGGCGATGCGCCGGCCCTGCCGGCGAAGCTCGGCCTTGCCCAGTGGCAGCTGGGTGAAGGCCTGCTGCACGGCCACGCCCGGCCCGGTGCCACGCGGATAGCGCACCGCCACCGGCACCCGGTACTGCACGGCCGAATACAGCATCTGCCGGCATTCGTTCTCGTCGGCCGGCGCCATCACGACCATGTTGGGCACACAGCGCAGGAAGGCGTAATCGTAGATGCCGGCGTGGGTGGCCCCGTCGGCCCCCACCAGACCGGCCCGGTCGAGCGCAAACACCACCGGCAGGTTCTGCAGCGCCACATCATGCAGCAGCTGGTCGTAGGCACGCTGCAGGAAGGTGGAATAGATCGCCACCACCGGCAGCAGGCCATCGCAGGCCATGCCGGCAGCAAAGGTCACGGCATGCTGTTCGGCAATGCCGACATCGAAATAGCGCTTGGGGAAACGCTGCTCGAAAGCCACTAGCCCCGAGCCCTCGCGCATCGCCGGCGTAACGGCCACCAGAGCCGGTTCCTGCTCGGCCATGTCGCAGATCCAGTCGGAGAACACCTGCGTGTACGTGGGCTTGGGCGGGGTGGCCGGCGCCTTGATCCCCTCGGCCGGATCGAACTTGCCCGGCCCATGGTAGAGCACCGGATCGGCCTCGGCCAGCTTGTAGCCCTGCCCCTTGCGGGTGATGACGTGCAGGAAGACCGGCCCCGACATCTCGCGCAGGTTCTGCAACATCGGCACCAGGGCATCCAGATCATGACCGTCGATGGGGCCGAAGTAGGTGAAGCCCAGCTCCTCGAACAGCGTGGCCGGCACCATCAGCATGCCCTTGGCGTGCTCTTCCAGGCGACGGGCCAGCTCGTAGACCGGCGGCATCACCGACAGCACCTGCCGGGCCACATCACGCGCCTTGATGAGCGAGCGCGCCGACAGGATGCGGGACAGATAACTGTTCATCGCCCCCACGGCAGGCGAAATCGACATGTCGTTGTCATTCAGGATCACCAGCAGGTCGATGTCCTTGGTGACACCGGCGTTGTTGAGCCCCTCGAAGGCCATGCCGGCGCTCATCGCCCCATCGCCGATGACCGCGACATGGCGGCGCCGCTCAGGGCCACTCCCCTCGCCCAGGTTGCGCGCAGCCACGGCCATGCCCAGGGCCGCGGCAATCGAGGTGGAGGAATGCGCGGTGCCGAAGGTGTCGTACTCACTCTCGCTGCGCCGCGGAAAGCCCGACAGCCCCTCATACTGGCGCAGGGTGTTCATCCGGTCACGCCGCCCCGTCAGGATCTTGTGCGGATAGGACTGATGCCCCACGTCCCAGACCACGCGGTCACGCGGCGTGTTGAAGACATAGTGCAGCGCAATCGTCAGCTCGACGGTGCCCAGGTTGGACGACAGGTGCCCACCGGTGCGCGACACGGCGTTGAGAATGAACTGCCTCAGCTCGTCGGCCAGTGCCGGCAATTGCTCTCGATCGAGCCTGCGCAAGTCGTCGGGGCTATCGATGCGCGACAACAGGGCGTCTTCCTGGGGCTTGAGGTCTTCGGTCATGACTTTTCCGGCAAGTCGGAGTGCTTTTGATGTTCTGGGGGGCGGTCGGTGGCATGAGGCATGGCCCATGGGTACCCGCCGCAAGGGTCTCGATGAAGGTGGATCGCCTCAGTGGAAACGGTCGACGATGAAATCGGCCAGCGCCCTCAGGCGATCGGCCCCTGCACCCAGGCCATCCAGGCAGGCATGTGCCTCGGCATGCAGTTCCCGTGCCAGCCGACGGGCCTCGTCCAGCCCCAGCAACGACACATAGGTGGGTTTGTCCTGGGCCTGGTCCTTGCCGGCCGTCTTGCCCAGCGTCGCCGAATCGGCCGTCACGTCGAGGATGTCGTCGACCACCTGGAAGGCCAGGCCGATGGCGGCACCATATCGATGAATGGCCTGCATCAGCACCGGCGAGGGCTCACCGCCTGCCAGCAGACCCAGCTCGACCGACACCGCCAGCATCGCGCCGGTCTTGAGACGGTGCATGCTCTCCAGTTGCGGGCGCGACAACCGCACCCCCACGCCCTCGATGTCAAGCGCCTGGCCACCGGCCATGCCGCGCGATCCCGCTGCACGGGCCAGCGCTGCCACCATCCGGGCCGTCGGCAGCCCTCCGGCAGCCACCGTCGGCCCCCCTGACCCCGGCAGCAGGGGCAGTGCCAGCGCCTCGAAAGCCAGTGCCTGCAGCGCATCCCCCACCAGCATCGCCGTGGCCTCGCCAAACTGCCGGTGCACGGTCGGGCGCCCCCGCCGCATATCGTCGTTGTCCATCGCCGGCATGTCGTCATGCACCAGCGAATAGGCATGGATCAGCTCGACCGAACAGGCGGCCCCATCGAGCACGGCCTGCGGCGCCCCCACCAGTTCGCCCGCGGCATAGACCAGCAACGGCCGAACCCGCTTGCCCCCGCCCAGCACCGCATAGCGCATGGCTTCGTGCAGGCGGTCGGGCGCCATGCCCGGCGCCAGCCCCGAGGCGGACGGCGGCAGGCAGGCCTCCAGTGCCTGCTCGACATGGGCAGCACGCTCGTGCATCCAATCCTGCATCGACAGCGGTCCGGCCACCGCAGCCGGCGTCCTGCCAATGGCAGCAGACAGCTCGTGTTCAATCATTCATCGGCTCTCCAGAGGCCTCGTCCTGCACGCCCGCCAGGGGCACCAGCAGGCCGGCGTCCAGCACCTCGACCTGCTGCGTGACGGCAGCCAACTTGTCCCGGCAATGTCGCACCAGCCCCACCCCACGCTCATAAGCCTGTAGCGAGGCCTCCAGCGGCAGGCGCCCGGTCTCCATCTGTTCGATCAGCGATTCCAGCTCCAGCATCGCCTCCTCGAAGTTTGCGGGCAGTGGGGCTGATTTCTCCGCGCGGGCGGACCGACTCATCACGTCACCTCGGCATGTTCAAACCGGCCGGGCACGCCGCACGGCAGCCGCCGCCCGCCCGCGCGCCCGACCCGGTTTTTGTCAGACCCGCATTCTAGCCCGCATTTGCCCTCTGCCGTGGTCCCTGCCCACCCCCGCTGTAAACAAGTGCTTCCCACATGCCGTCCAGGCCTCATTCCGGTAGCCGGCCCCGCGGAAATCGCTGCCCCCGCCCCGGGTTTACCAGTAGAATCGGCCGTTCAACCATCCATTCACAGGGCCACGCGTGGCGCGGCTCTCCTCTCGTCGGAGGTACTCAGAGTCCATCATGACGGATATCGGGCGCCTGGCGCACATCCAACGGCCTGCAACGCAGCTGCCGGTCTCGGCCTATTTCAGCGAATCGCTCTACAGGCACGAAATCTCCCACCTTTTCGACAACGGCCCCGGTTACCGCGGCCACCGGCTGATGGTGCCCGAACCCGGCGACTACCACACGCTGGCCGGTGAAAACGAAGGGCGCGTGCTGGTCAACCAGCGCCCTGACGCCCAGCATCCGCAAGGCCGCATCGAACTGCTCTCCAACGTCTGTCGACATCGCCAGGCCGTGATGCTCAAGGGGGCCGGCAACGCCGACTCGATCATCTGTCCGCTGCACCGCTGGACCTACGACCTGAAGGGCGAACTGATGGGCGCCCCGCACTTCGACCAGCAGCCGTGCCTGAACCTGCCACGCTATCCGTTGCAGGAATGGCAGGGGCTGCTGTTCGAGGGGCCGCGCAACATCCGCGAAGATCTCGCCGGCATGGCCTGTGCGGCCGAACTCGACTTCAGCGGCTACCGGCTGGATCACGTCGAAGTGCACGAGTGCAACTACAACTGGAAGACCTTCATCGAGGTCTATCTGGAGGACTATCACGTCGAGCCCTTCCACCCCGGCCTCGGGCACTTCGTCGATTGTGGCAACCTCACCTGGGAATTTGGCGACTGGTGGTCGGTGCAGACCGTGGGGCTGCACCGCGACCTGAAGAAACCCGGCTCGCCCGCCTACCGCAAGTGGCACGACCAGGTACTGCGCTTCAATGGTGGCCGCCTGCCCAAATTTGGCGCGATCTGGCTCACCTACTATCCGAACCTGATGGTCGAGTGGTACCCGAACGTGCTGGTGATATCGTCGCTGGTGCCGCGTGGCCCGCGCCACACCACGAACATCGTCGAGTTCTACTATCCCGAGGAAATCGTCTGGTTCGAGCGCGAGTTCGTCGAGGCCGAACGCGCGGCCTACATGGAAACCGCCATCGAGGACGACGAGATCGGCGAGCGCATGGACGCCGGCCGCAAGGCACTCTACGAACGCGGCGAGAACCAGACCGGCCCCTACCAGAGCCCGATGGAAGACGGCATGCAGCATTTCCACGAGTTCCTCCGCCGTGAACTGCAGGACGTGGGCGACGCCGATTGCCCACCCCCCAACCACGCCATCACCACGCACCCGCGCCGCAGCGCCCTCAGCTTCGGCCAATAACTTCGGTCAACAAGCCGGGCGCCGACGCCCCGCCAGCCCCCGGCCCATTCAGGGCCGGGGCAGCAAGGCCGCGCGCGTTTTTCCGGCGGTCCGGTCGGCCCCTGGCACCCGGCCGCATGGCGCCTGCCCCCGAACAGCCAGTCCCCGTCGAGGCCTGCCTGCTGCCCGCCCGGCTCACCGCCCGTCTGCATCCCCCGGCCCGGCCAGCCCCCTTCCGCCTGCCACGTCCTCCCCGACCCGGCCACAGCCACCCTACCTGTCTGCCGCGTCCTCCCTGGCCGCCACCACCTTCCCCCTGCCCCTTGCCCGGCCAGGCCCAAGCAGGCCTCCCCCAATCCCCTGCCACGGTCTGCGGTTAAGCCCCCGCAAGCCACCACACTGTTAAAGTGAATGTATTAGCCCACAAAAATCCGCCAATCCCCCGCCATTTTCATTCCCCTCCTTGCTGTCAGCGCTGCTGCAAAGCACAATGACGCGTCACCTCATCGCCTGCGGGCACGGTCTTAACGGAGTATCGCCATGAGCTGGACCACCCTGATCTCTGTCGAAGAACTGGCACTGATCCTCGACCATTGCGTGGTCGTCGACTGCCGTCACCAACTGACCGATCCCAAGGGCGGCCTGCGCGCCTATCTCGAAGGCCACATCCCCTCGGCCCATTTCCTATCGATGGATGATGATCTGAGCGGGCCCAGCAACCCCGCACTGGGCCGCCACCCCCTGCCCGACCGCGACACCCTGCGACAGCGCCTGCAATCGCTGGGGCTGTCGGACAACACCCAGCTGGTCGTCTACGACGATCAGGGCGGTGCGATGGCCGGGCGCCTGTGGATGCTGGCCCGGTGGATTGGCCATCGCAACGTGGCGATGCTCGATGGCGGGATCGACGCCTGGCAGCGCGCCGGCTACCCGCTGAGCACCGAACTGCGCAAGCCCACGCCTGGCCGGCTCACCAATCGCAACCCCCTCGTCGGCATGCTGTCCACCGACGAGCTGATGGTCGAACTGGAAAACGATGCCGTCCAGATCGTCGATGCCCGTGCCGCCGACCGCTTCAGCGGCGAGAACGGCGCGATGGACCCGGTAGCCGGCCACATCCCCGGTGCCATCAACCGCCCGCTCACCCAGAATTTGCGCCCCGACGGCCGCTTCAAGCCCGCCGAAGTGCTGCGCCAGGAATGGGAAGCCCTGCTGGCCGGCCGCTCTCCCGAACATATCGTCCACCAGTGCGGCTCGGGCGTCACGGCCAACCACAACCTGCTGGCCATGGAAATTGCCGGGCTGACCGGCAGCCGTGTCTACCCGCCGTCGTGGAGTGGCTGGATTCATGACCGCAACCGCCCGGTAGCCCGCGGCACCTGATTCCTGCTGCAGCGCCCACAACGCACAAGGGCCAGCCCGTCGGCCAGCCCTTGCGTTGCATGACATCCAGCGCCCACCACGGTCAGGCGCGTGGGCGGATGACGTACCGGGGCGCCTGTCGGCGCCTCCGTCCTGCCGCCGTCAGCCCGGATACTGGCGGATGAACTCGTGCACCGTTTCGACCATCTTGCGTGAACCGGTAAAGAACGGTGAACGCTGGTGCAGCGTCTCGGGCTTGATGTCGAGGATGGCACGGGTGCCGTCGGTGGCCATGCCACCTGCCTGCTCGGCCAGGAAGGCCATCGGATTGCACTCGTACAGCAGCCGCAGCTTGCCTTTGGGGTAGTTGCTGCCCTGCGGATACATGTAGATGCCACCCTTGAGCATGTTGCGGTGAAAATCCGCCACCAGCGAACCAATATAGCGCGATGCGAAGGGACGGCCTTCTTCGGCCCTGTCTTCCTGGCAATACTTGATGTACTTCTTCACGCCATTGGGAAACTTCAGGTACTGCCCCTCGTTCACCGAATAGATCTTGCCATCTTCGGGAATGCGGATGTTTTCGTTCGACAGGCAGAACACGCCGATGGACGGATCATAGGTGAAGCCATTGACACCATTGCCGGTGGTGTAGACCAGCATCGTCGACGACCCATACACCACATAACCCGCTGCAATCTGGGCACGCCCCGGTTGCAGGAAATCCTCCAGCGTCAGCGGGGTGCCAATGGGCGTGACCCGGCGGTAAATCGAAAAGATCGTGCCCACCGACACGTTGACATCGACGTTGGACGAGCCATCGAGCGGATCGGTCAACACCACGTATTTGGCATTGCGGTTCTTGTCGCTGTCAAAAGCGATGAAGTTCTCTTCTTCTTCCGAGGCAAAACCGGCCACGTCATCGCGTGCAAAGAAGGCATTGCTGATGGCAGCATTGGCCACCAGATCCAGCTTCATCTGGCGCTCGCCCTGCACATTCTCGCCGCCGGCATCGCCCAGGATGTCGTGCACCAGACCGGCACGGTTGATATCACGGTTGATGACCTTGGCTGCCAGCCGCAAGGCCGCCAGAATGCCGCTCAAACCACCTCTTGCGTGGGGATACTCAGCCTGCTTCTCGACGATGAACTCGCCCAGGGTTTTCATGGAGATGTCTCCTGGTTTTGAACTGTCTCTATTGTAGGACGTTGCGTCACGAGTTTCAGTGAACGGCAGTACGGACGCGTCGCCTTCCATCCTCACCACCGCCCCTTCCCCCAGCCTTTCCCCCGGGCCGCGCATCCAGCCCGTCACGGCCATCACCCGGGCATCAGCAGACCATTCGGGCCGGCTCCGCCAGCACCTTCCTGGCCGCAGGGGCCCTGTTCAGCTCCCCCAGGCCCGTCGCAGCGGGCCCTGGTGCTTCAGGACCCAATCGTTATCGGGCCGATAACCGAAGGTGAGATGCGCCGTACGCCGGTTGACCGGCACGATCGCCAGCCAGGCCTTGTCATTGCCCGGCAGATCCCACTCCATTCCCCCATTGAGGCTGAACAGATCCTGCACCACCGGCCGGTTGCGGTCCGGCGCGCCCAGCATCTTCGTCAGCACACCGGCCAGATGTGCAAATCCGCGTCGCACTTCATCGTTGTCGCGTGGCAGCCCATCCGGGGTTTTCAGGCTCACCTGCAAAAAGGCGTCCTCCTGAAAATAATAATCGGCACGATACACCTGCCCGGCCAGTTCCACATCCAGCCACACCAGCCGTACCTCGGCCCCGTTGATCAGGCGCCCTCCCTCGGCCGGTACCGCCTGTGGCAACAACGCCATCGCCTGCCGCACGCTGATGCCACGTGCCAACCCGCTCCACGGATAAGGACGCGCAGCCGGCTTCGCCGAAGCGGCCGGTGCAAGCGCCGATGTCGCCGACATGGCACCGGCTGCCCGCCCCGCCGCACCGGTGCCGGTCGCCTGCCGGGCCTGACCCTTGGCGCGGGCCCGCTGCCTGCCGGCACCTGCACGGCTCCCGGCCGGCGAGCTGGCAGCAGGCGCACCGCCACGTGCCGCCTTGCGTATGCGCTCGGCCTGCGCCTTCTTCGGGTGCTTGACCGATGCCTGGCTTCCGGCCTGTGCGGCAGCGCCCGAGGCCGAAACCGCCGGTGCCGGCGCCATCGCCAGCATGGCCAGCATCATCGCTGCGCCCAGCCCGAATCCCCTGCGTTGCACCGTGGCCTCCATCGTCGACTGACTGTACTGGAAACCCTTGTACCCCGCCCTGTTGCGCCCCGGAAACACCAGCCGCCAGCAGGCCGCCAATGGCCGATGCCCGGACGACGCCGCCACCGTCCGCACCGGGCCTCATCCCCCGGCGTCCCGACGCCGGACGCCGGCCTCAGTTGGCAAACACCTTCTTCAGGATGGCCGAACCCGTCCCCACCGGATCAGCCCGGATCGCCTTTTCTTCGGTGGCGATCATCTTGTAGAGACCATCCATCGCCTTGTTGGTCACGTAATTCTCGATGTTGGCATCTTCCGACTTCAGCACGCCCAGCTTGCTGGCCTGGCCGGCCAGGGCGTTGTACTGCCTGGCCAGCCCCAGCTTGCTGGTGTATTGCGACACGATCGGCAGGAACTTCTTGAACATCTCGCTCTGGGTCTTGTCACGGAAGAATGTCGTGACCGAATCATCCCCGCCCGACAGGATCCCCTTGGCGTCCTGCACCGACATCGACTTGATCGACTGGGCCAGCAGCGTCTTCGCCTCGGGCACGGCCGCCTCGGCCGCCCGGTTGATACCGGTTTCCAGGGCATCGAACTCCTTGTCCCTGCCCATCAGCTTCATCAGCTTGCGGGCCTTCTGCATGCTCGACGGCAACGGGATCTTCACCTCGGGATTGCCCAGAAAGCCATCCGCCTTGCCCAGGCTGGCCACCGCCGTCTCGGCCCCTTTCTGCAAGGCCGCCTTCACACCGGCCGTGGCGTCGGTCTGCGTCAGCGCCGACAGATTCAGCGCATGCACCGGCATCGGCAGCGTCATCACGCCGAGCCCCCCCAGCCCCAATCCCAGGGCCAGCAGCGAAGCACGCACCGGACGGCGCATCATGTTTGCGGCAGCAACAGCCATCGGACTTTCTCCCATCCGTTCAGAAACAGACAGGGATTGTGACAGATGGCAGGCAGACCGACATGCAAAACCCGGTGAACTGGCTAGAGCCGCAGGCCCAACCCCAGCAATGATGTATCTCCGCCGCCCCGCAGCAACACCAGCACCACCGTGCCGCCCCCGGGCAACGACCACTCGCTGTGCAGCGTCCGCACACGCTTGCCCCGGCCCGACCCGGGAACCACCCGCGGCGGGCCATGCCGCGCCGTCAGCCAGCGCGTCAGCACGGCGTGTTCCTCCCGGGCCACGGCATGCGGGCGCCAGCCCTCTTCGGGCATGGCCAGCACCGCCGTCAGCCGGTTCAGCACGAAGTGATAATGCGCCTCCAGCGCCACGCCGCCCACCGCCACCTGCTCGCTCAGCCGGCGCTTGCCGCCCGCCCCTTCAGGGCCGGCCACCATCGAGGTCAGCACCTGCACCGCCATCCGGTCTTCGGGCAGCGTGGCCCAGGCCAGCGCCTTCTTCCGGGGCGTGGCTGCGGGCGACAGCGCTTCGACCTCGCTCTGCCGCATGCCAAAGGCCAGCCCATCGGGCCACGGCAAATCGGCATGGCGCCGCCCCGCCACCAGTACTCCCGCCGGGCCAGCCTCGACCTGGTCAGCCGCTGCCATCACGAATGCGGATGCAGGTGCCGCGCTGGATACGGATGCAAAAGACACGGACGACGGAAGGACGGCCTGCACCGGTACGGCAGAGGCAGAAGCAGCCAGCATCAGCCCAAGGGCCAGCAGACAGTGGCGAGCAGTCATGACGAGATGCACAAGAAGGACATCGCCGGTCACGTCACCGGCGCAACAATACCGCAGCACTCCGGGCAGGCGCCACGGCTTCCGGCCGCAGCCATCCTGCCCGGCGTCCAGTGTCGATGCCCGCTCCCCGGCTGTCATTCACCATCGTCGGAAAGGCACAGGCTGGCTGACGGTCGGCCCGTGTCAGGGCGCCTGCAACCGCAGCAGCTGGCCATCATCACTGTCGGTCAGGATGTAGATGTGGCCATCGGCTGCCTCACGCACATCACGCACGCGCTCGTCCACGGGGATCCTTTCTTCAGACAGCACCCGGCCATCATCCCCCAGCCGAAGCCGCGCCAGGTACATGAATTTCAATGCACCCACCAACAGGTTGCCGCGCCAGTCACGCCCGTAACGATCACCCCGCACAAAGCTCATGCCCGACGGAGCAATCGAAGGACGCCAGTAATACAGCGGCTGCGCCATGCCCGGTGCAGCGGGCCTGCCCGAACCGATCGGCCCGCCCCCATACTGCTCGCCATAGCTGATGACCGGCCAGCCGTAATTGGCACCTGCCTGAACCCGGTTGATCTCGTCACCGCCCTGCGGGCCATGCTCGTGCAGCCACAACTGGCCATCCGGCCCCAGCGTGGCACCCTGCGGGTTGCGGTGGCCATAGCTCCAGATCTCGGGCAGCGCTCCCTTCGTCTTCACGAAGGGATTGTCGGCCGGCACGCTGCCATCGCGGTTGATGCGCACGACCTTGCCCAGATGGTTGTCGAGGGACTGGGCCTGTTTCATCTCGTGATAGCGCTCGCCCAGCGTCAGAAAGATCCTGTCGCCATCGAAGACGATCCGGCAGCCGAAATGCAGCTGGCTGGCAACCCTGGGACGCTGGCTGAACAGCACCCTGACACGGTTGAGCCGCCGTTCGTTCGCCGACAGTTCCCCCACGGCCAGCGCCGTGCTGCTGAATCCACCGGGCGTGGCTTCGGAAAAGCAGACATACACCTGCCGGGTCTCTTCAAAATCGGCCGGCACCGCCACATCGAGCAACCCACCCTGACCCTTCGCATGCACGGCCGGCACGCCGCCGATCGGAGGCTCGACCGTGCCGTCCTGGCCGACGATGCGCATCGTGCCCCGACGCTCCGTCACCAGAAAACGGCCATCCGGCAGAAAGGCCAGCGCCCACGGATGATGCAGGCCACGGGCCACCGTCTGCCATCGCCAGGCCGTGCGGCTGTCCCGGGGATCTGCCCGCTGGGCCGGCGGCCCGTCGGGCTGCGCCGGTGCGCCCGAGCCGCCCGGGCGCTCGCTCCCTGCCGCCCGAGAACGCCCTCCCTGATCGGCCCTCCTGGTACTCTCGGCACCCTCGCCCCCGGAGGCCCTGTCGCCCCCCTCGGCAGCGACAGCAACCGAGGCCCAAAGCAGTACCGACAACACCGACAGCACCGACAACACCCGGGTGGCTGCCTGTGCCGGCCGCCGTGCCGGCTGCACGGTCGCTTCCACCGTCGGCCCCGCTGCCACCTCCCCTGTCGGCCTGCGGTGCAGGTTGAGGCTCATCGGATCGCTTCGTGCTTGCATGCGCGCTTCCTCCCTGACGCGCGTCATGAACTTATTCGCTTTCGCGGGAGGGATACGTTCATGACCCGCTCTTGTCCTGATTTTCCCTGAGGCTGAGCCTGCCAGGGCATTCGGTTCAATACCTTTTATCGTATCAACGCTTCAATTCAATACGATAAAGCGTATAATCCGACCCATCCGGCATCAACCATGATGCTCATCAAGGCCAACTCCCACCATCATGCCCACCGCCTCCCGCGTCCGCAATCCCCAGGCCCTGGCCCTGCTGGGCCAGCAGCTGCGCCGCGCCCGGCAGGCTGCCGGTCTGCCCCAAAGCCGGGTCGGCGGCATGCGGCAAGCCACCGTCTCCCGGATCGAGAACGGCCTCGATGTGAATCTGGACACCTTCATCAGCTGCTCGGCTGCGCTGGGGCTGGAGCTGGTGCTGGTCACGCCCGGTCAGGCCTCCCTCATCCGCCAGCAGCAGGACCCGCAGCACCGGCCTCGGCGCATCCCGCCACCCGGCCCACCAGCGCTCGACCTGCTCGAAGAGCTGGACTTCCTGCGAGACCCGGAATGACAGCGACACGGATGCTGGCCGTTCGGCTGGCCGGCCAGCTGGTCGGACATCTCAGCCATGACGACAGTGAAAGAACCCGCTTCGACATCAGCGAGTCCTACATCGAGCTGGGGCCGGAGCGTCCTGTCCTGTCCCTGTCGATGGCCCGTCCCGACGATGAGGCGCACACCCTGGCGCTGCTGCGTGACGAGCGGCACCGAAGTGCGCATGTGAATGCCCCGCCTTTCTTCTCCAACCTGCTACCCGAAGGTGTCCTGCGTGCCCGCATCGCCAGACAATTGAAGGTGCATGAGGCACGGGAGTTCCTGCTGCTGGCTGCCCTCGGCCACGATCTGCCCGGCGCCGTCGAGCTGACGCCCCCTGAGCTGTTGTCGGAACAGCCGGAGCCGCCATCCGATACCCTGATGCCGACATCGGTCCACACCCCCGTGGCGTCCGGCAGGCCCACCCCAGGCGATGATTCTGCGCTTCGTTTCTCACTCGGCGGCATGCAGCTCAAATTCTCGATGCTGAGACAGGGCCAGCGCTACACCTTGCACACCGCCGGCGCCCTGGGCGATTACATCATCAAGCCACCCTCGGCCGATTTTCCTGCGCTGCCGCGGGTGGAGGCCGCCATGATGGCAACCGCACACGCCATTGGCATCGAGGTGCCCGAAGTGCTCCTGCTGTCGGCTGAACAGATCGACGGCCTGCCTGCCCTGCCCGGCCATCTGGCCGATGAACCCTTCTATGCCATCCAGCGTTTCGACCGTCGGCAGGGCCAGCGCATTCATATCGAGGATTTTGCGCAAGTCTTCAATCTTCGCCCGTCACAGAAATACGATCGCGCCAATCACGACATGATTGCGGCCACCCTGCTGCGTCACGCAGGCGGCCTCGCCGACCTCGAGGAAATGAGCCGGCGTCTGGTATTGAACGTGCTGCTCGGCAATGGGGATGCCCACCTGAAAAACTGGTCGCTGATCTACGATGATCCGCAACGCCCACGCCTGGCGCCCGCCTATGATCTGGTGTCCACGGTGGCCTACAACCCACGGGATACGTCACTGGCGCTGAACCTGAGCGGCGTTCGCACCTTTGCCGACATTTCGCTCGACAGCTTTGCCCGTCTGTTCCGGCGCATCGGCCTGACCGATCACGCGCAGGCCGCCCTGCTGGAGACGGTCAGGATCAGCGCCAGACAAGTGAGCAGCGCCTGGGAAGAAGCCTTCCGGGCCGCCGACGTGCCTGCGCCCCTTCTCGAACGGATCGAGGCGCACATCCAGTCCATGCCGCTGGCCCGGGGCTAGCGCGTGTCATGAACGGATTCGCCCCCGGCCTCCGCCACCATCGCCGCAAAGCGGCGTGACACAGCGCCCATCATGGCCTGACGATGGGCCTCATCGGCATACTGCCCGGCCAGCGGGCCATCCAGCATCAGCGTGGCCAGACCATGCACATGCGCCCACAGGATATTGACGAGGACTTCATCCACCGTCCCCTCCGCTGACCCCTCTGACCCATGACCCACCTGAACCCGGCAGGCCAGACGCAACAGCTCCGCACGCGCTGCCTGCGCCGTCTCGGCCACAGCCGGAAAATGTTCGGGGTTGCACATGTCCGGCCGGAACATGATGCGAAAGACACCGGGGTTGGCCCACGCAAAAGCCAGATAACTGTCAGCCGATGCCGTCAGCAAGGCCTCGATGGTGAGCTGATCGGCGCGGTCATGCACCGCTTTCAGCCGAAGGCGGAGATCCTCGAAGCCCAGCCTGACCAGCTCGGCCAGCAGGCCCTCACGGCTTTCAAAATGATGATAAGGCGCCTGATGGGTGCAACCGGCCTGCCGGGCCACTTCCCGAAGGCTCAATACCGACGGCCCACCCGTATCGAGCAGGCGACGGCTGATGTCGAGCAATGTCGCCCGCAAATCTCCTGCTTCATCGGCCCTTGGCCTGCCCCTTGCCCTTCGCTGCTCACCCGGCATCTTGCTTGAATTCCTGCTGGTTGAAGATCGCCTGCCCCCGTGCACCACGCACCACCGCGTGCCTCTCGTACCTCTCGTGCCAGGGATCGTGCCCCGGATCGGGCCTGATGGCACCGCAGTCGCAGGCAGGACTCACCACATTCTGCCACCACTGCCCCACCGACAGCCCATCGAGCCGCATACCCCCGAAGCATCGCTCGCCGAAGCAGCCCTCTCCGATCAGCAGATTTATATAGACACTGTCTATTTTAAGATTAGAATCGCCTCATCGCCACCTCGTTCAGGAGCAGGCCATGCCCACCTCGAAGCATCACGACACCGAGCACCCCGACTACGACGTCATCGTCATCGGCTCCGGCATCGGCGGGCTGACGGCGGCAGGCCTGCTGGCCAGGCTCGCCCAGAAGCGGGTACTGGTGCTGGAAAGGCATCTGGAACCCGGTGGGCTGACCCACAGCTTCCGGCGCGATGGCGCCAGCTGGGACGTGGGCGTGCATTACCTCGGCCAGCTGGGTGAGCACAGCCCCCACCGCCTGCTGTTCGATTACCTCTCGGCAGGCGCGCTGCGCTGGCATCAGATGCCGGCCGACTTCGAGCGCTTCGTGTATCCGGGCCTGGATTTTCGGGTGCCATCGGACGCGGACACTTATCGGCAGCGCCTGATCGACGCCTTCCCCGATGAGCGCCCTGCCATCGACAGATATTTTCGGGATGTACGCCGTGCAGCCCGCTGGGCCGGCTGGCATCTGATGCAGGACATGGTGCCGACTTTCTTCGTGCCCGTGCTCCGGCTGTTGCAACGCCTCGACCGGCGTTTCGGCTCGCAGACCACCGGCCAGTATCTGAAGCAGCACATCCGCTCCCCCGCCCTGCGCGCCCTGCTCGCCACCCAATGGGGGGATTACGGGCTGCCGCCCGCGCGCAGCCCTCTGGCGCTACATGCCACCATCGTCACCCATTACCTGCAGGGCGCGTGGTTTCCGGCCGGTGGCAGCGCGCAGATCGCCCGCACGATCGAGGCCGTCCTGGAAAGGCACGGCGGCGCCATCCGCGTGGGACAGGAGGCCACGGCCATCATCCTGGATGAACACGGCCGCGCCTGCGGTGTGCAGGTGACAGACCACCGCGGGCCAGAACCGCGGACACGGGTTTTCAGGGCGCCCGTCATCATCTCGGCCATTGGCGCCCGGCCCACCTACGAGCGCCTGCTGCCCACCGACGGACCGGTGGGTCAACGCACCGCCCGGCTTCGTCAGCACATGCAGGCGCTCGGACACGGCCTGTCTGCGGTGGTGCTCTACCTGCGCCTGAACACCGATCCCCGCCACCTGGGCGTGGACGGCGAAAATCTCTGGATCAACACAAGCCTCGACCACGACGATCTGAATGGCGCCACACATGCCCTGTTGCAGGGACAGGCCCGCCATCTCTACGTCTCGTTTCCGTCGATCAAGGCCGGGCACACGCAGGCACATACCGTGGAAATCCTCGCCTTCGTCGATCCGGGCGCCTTTGAGCGCTGGCAGACCACCCGCCACCGCCAGCGCGGACAGGATTACGAAGCCCTGAAGGCACGCATCAGCGAAGGGCTGCTGACAGCAGCCGACAAGGTACTGCCCGGCCTGGCACAGGCGGTGATCCATCAGGAGCTGTCCACGCCCCTGAGCGTCGAGCATTACACCGGACATCCCCACGGCGCTTTCTATGGTCTGCCCGCCACCCCCGAGCGCTTTCTGGCCCCCCCTGCCATCCGCGCCCGTACGCCCGTCGATGGCCTCTTTCTGGCGGGCCAGGATGCCTGCCTGCTGGGCATCATCGGGGCGATGATGGGTGGCATGGCAGCCGCCTGCCAGGTGCTTGGGCCTGCGCGCGGCTATCCGATGATCCAGAAAGCCATCCGGCGCGCGTCGGATCGACGCCCCTCCCCAGCAGACTGGCCCGGACACGAAAGCCACGCCTCCTCGCCGGCACCTGTGCATGACGAGGTGGAAAAGCCCTCGCTCCCCCGGAACAAGCACCACGCCACCCTGCTCCGCCGCGTGGCACTCACGCCCTCGATCCATCGGGTGCAGTTCACCCTGCAAGGCCCGGTCGACACCTTCACGGCCGGGCAATTTGCCCGGCTGCATGTCGGCCAGCATCACTGGCGCGATTATTCGATTGCCGGCCTGCATGCCGACCCGGACAACCCGGCACATTCGATCCTGACGCTGCTCGTCAGCACCCGCACCGGTGGAGAAGGCTCGCGCTTCATCACCCGCACGCCACTGGGCAGCACGACCCAGGTCGAACTGCCGTTGGGGCAGTACGTCCTGGCTCCCAACGCACACCGGAAAATCTTTGTGGCCACGGGCACCGGGCTGGCCCCCTTCCTGCCGATGTTCGCCGCCCTGCATGACACCGAACGCCAGCAGGCAACGCTGATCTTCGGCTGCCGGCACGCCGGGGACGACCTGATCGCCCACCTGTCCGACATGCCACTACCCGGCACGGTCATCCGCTGCTACAGCCGTTCTGACGAACCGCCCCGCGATGAAATGGGGCACCGGCACCTGCACGGCCGCGTGACCGACGCCCTGAAGCAGCTGCCCTTCACGCCGGACGACACCGATTTCTACCTGTGCGGCGCCTCCGGCATGGTCAGCGACTGCCGGGCCCTGCTGATCGGCCGCGGTGCCCGGCACATCCGGATGGAGATGTACTGATCTCACCCCTCCCGCACCAGCGGGATGTAGACCTCGCCGCCCTTGCTGCGGAACTCTGCCGACTTCTCGGCCATGCCCTTTTCCAGCGCCTCGGCGGTGCTGACCCCCTGGGTGGCGGCATAGTCGCGCACTTCCTGCGTGATCTTCATCGAGCAGAATTTCGGCCCGCACATCGAGCAGAAATGCGCGACCTTGGCCGAATCCTTCGGCAGCGTCTCATCGTGGAAGGCGCGCGCCGTGTCCGGGTCGAGCGACAGGTTGAACTGGTCTTCCCAGCGGAACTCGAAACGGGCCTTCGAGAGCGCATCGTCTCTCGCACGTGCCCCCGGATGCCCTTTCGCCACGTCGGCAGCATGGGCGGCGATCTTGTAGGCGATGATGCCGGCCTTCACATCGTCGCGGTTGGGCAGGCCCAGATGTTCCTTCGGCGTGACATAGCACAGCATCGAGGTACCCATCCAGCCGATCATCGCCGCACCGATGGCGCTGGCGATGTGGTCGTAGCCCGGCGAGATGTCGATGGTCAGTGGCCCCAGCGTGTAGAACGGCGCCTCGTGGCAGTGCTTGAGCTGCTCGTCCATGTTGGCCTGGATCATGTGCATCGGCACGTGGCCCGGGCCTTCGATCATCGTCTGCACGTCGTGCTTCCAGGCGACCTGCGTCAGCTCGCCCAGCGTGCGCAGCTCGGCAAACTGCGCCTCGTCATTGGCATCGGCCGCACAGCCCGGCCGCAGGCCATCGCCCAGCGAGAAGGCAACATCATAGGCTTTCATGATCTCGCAGATTTCCTCGAAATGTTCATAGAGGAAGCTCTCACGATGATGGGCGATGCACCACTTGGCCATGATCGAGCCGCCCCGCGACACGATGCCGGTGACGCGATTGGCCGTCATCGGCACGAAGGGCAGACGGATGCCGGCGTGGATCGTGAAGTAATCGACGCCCTGCTCGGCCTGCTCGATCAGCGTGTCGCGGAAGATCTCCCAGGTCAGATCCTCGGCGATGCCCCCCACCTTTTCCAGCGCCTGATAGATAGGCACCGTACCAACCGGCACCGGCGAATTGCGGATGATCCAGTCACGGGTGGTGTGGATGTTGCGGCCGGTGGACAGGTCCATCACGTTGTCCGCGCCCCAGCGAATGGCCCAGACGAGCTTTTCGACCTCTTCCTCGATGCTGGAGGTGACGGCCGAATTGCCGATGTTGGCGTTGATCTTCACGAGGAAATTGCGCCCGATCGCCATCGGCTCCACTTCCGGGTGATTGATGTTGGCCGGGATGATCGCCCGACCGCGGGCCACCTCGTCACGCACGAACTCGGGCGTGATCAGCGGCGGCAGCGCCGCCCCCAGGCCGTTGCCGGCCAGCCGCTTCTCGCGGGCCTGGTCCTTCAGGTATTCGGCCATCCACTCACGCCGGCCATTCTCACGGATCGCCACATATTCCATCTCGGGCGTGATGATGCCGCGACGCGCATAGTGCATCTGCGTGACGTTCTGGCCCGACTTCGCCCGGCGGGGCCGGCGCTGCAGCGCGGCCGCCTCCTGGCGCAGCGTCTGGATGCGCTCCTGCTGGCGGCTGTTGTCCTGCACCTCGCCCTTCACGCCATCGTCCAGCGCCTGCGGGGCGCGCCCCTCATAACATTCGGTATCGCCACGGGCCTCGATCCACGGCGCGCGAGGAGTGGGCAGGCCGCTGCGCACGTCGATGGACACACCCGGATCGGTGTAGGGGCCCGAGGTGTCGTAGACGGTGACACGCTCACCATTGGTCAGCCGGATCTCACGCATCGGCACCTGAAGGTCGGCGTGGATCTGACCGGGTTGGTAAATCCTGGTGGAAGCCGGCAGCGGCTCACACGAGCGGGCCAGGCGTTCGGCGAAAGCCAGGGCGTCGGGGCGGATGGGTGCGTTCATGGTCGGTCTCCCGTATCTGCTTGGATGTTGAGACACCGGGAAGACACCTGCCTGATCGGAGGCCACCACGACACGGAGGCAACGACCCGGACGGCACGGTGGCAGGGCGAAGCAGCCCGCACGGCCAGCCACCACCGCGGCACCAGGCGGCATCAAGGGACGAGAGCTGCACCATCAGACCGGGCGCAAGCAGGACGGGACGATGCCGTTGCCGGAGCTGATGGGCAACGCCCGGGCGACCGGCCTGTGGCCAGCCACCTTGCGTCGGTCTCCTCCGCCTGCCGGCGCCGACGGACTGTACCGTGGGCCAGTGGCCTGGCGATGCCGCGTCTGCCGACGGGCATCATGAAACGGATCGAAGGCTCTCCTTCCGCCGGTACTAACCGGTTCAAGTTCTCGGGTCCGGCCAGAAGGCCATCTCAGCACAGGGCTCCCCGGAGCTGGCGCCAGTATATAGAGGCCTCGGCCCGGACAAGGCTCATCAGGCATCGGGGATTTCCCCAAGGGGTGCGGGGACAGGCACGGGAACAGGCCTGAACGGCCCTACCAAAGCTGATAGCGCCAGTACAGACGCAGGCCGGTTAAATAGAATAGCCGGTTCCGCCCCATCGCACGAACACCCGGCCCTTGATCCCAGACAGGCCTGCGCGAACGGACGGCGGGCTTGTCTTCGTTTGCCCTGAAGCCACTGCCCGGGTCAGGGTCATGGGCAGCACACCTGGAGTCTAGCGATGAGTCAACGCGACACGTGGTCGTCGAAACTGGGGTTTCTCCTGTCCGCCGCCGGTTCGGCAATCGGGCTTGGCGCCATCTGGAAATTTCCCTACACGGCCGGCACACAAGGCGGTGCCGTCTTCGTCCTGCTGTTCCTGATCTTCACCTTTCTGGTGGCGGCCCCCGTCATGGTGGCCGAATTTGCCATCGGCCGCCATGCCCGGCACAGCGCCATCCAGGCCTTTCGCCAGATCATCCCCCATTCCGCCTGGCCCCTGGTGGGCTGGATGGGGGTCATCTCCTGCTTTGTGCTGCTGTCCTTCTACAGCGTGGTCGGTGGCTGGGTGATGGCCTACGTCTGGTATGCCATCAGCGGGCAGCTCTCGGCCGGCACCGATTTCGGCGCCCTGTTCGAGCAGCTGATCGCCAGACCCGGCGAGGTCATCGCCTTTCAGGCGTTGTTCATGCTCATCACTGTCTGGGTGGTCCGCTCGGGAGTCAGCACCGGTATCGAACGCGCCAACCGTTACATGATGCCTGCCCTGTTCATCATGTTCATCGTGCTGGCCATCCGCTCGCTCAGCCTGGATGGCGCAATGGAAGGCGTGCGCTTCCTGCTCAAGCCCGACTGGTCCTTCCTGAATGGCGAAACGATGCTGGCCGCCCTGGGTCAGGCCTTCTTTGCCCTCAGTCTGGGCGTATCGGCCATGATTACCTACGCCTCTTACCTGCGCAATGACAACGACCTGATCCGCAATGCCAACATCATCGTCTGGATGAACCTGCTGATCTCGCTGCTGGCGGGGCTGGTGATCTTTCCGGCCGTGTTTGCGCTGGGCTTCGAGCCGAATCAGGGACCGGGCCTGATCTTTGCCGTGCTGCCTGCCGTCTTTGCCAAGCTGCCTTTCGGCATGGTGCTGTTTGCCGTCTTCATGGTGCTGGTGCTGTTTGCCACGCTGACCTCGGCCTTTGCCATCCTCGAAACCACCACGGCCGCCCTCATTGGCGACCACGCGGAGCGCCGCCCCCGCTACACCCTCGGTGTCGGCCTCGCCGTGATGATCGCCGGCATCCCGTCGGCGCTGTCGTTCAGTTCGTGGCGTGATGTGAAGCTGATCGGCGAGCGCGGCATCTTCGACAGCCTCGATCATCTGGTATCGGCGTGGAGCATGCCACTGGGCGCGCTGCTGATTGCGCTGTTCGTGGCCTGGTTCTGGAAACGCGATGCCGTGCACGCGGAAGTGACCACCGGCAGCACCCTGCCCGCCATCGTCTTCAGGACCTGGCTCTTCCTGATTCGCTTCATCGCCCCCGTTGCGATCCTGCTCGTCTTCCTGCATGGCATCGGCGTGCTGTAGGCACGCCCGTCCTGCAGAATCATGACGACATCCCCGCCGGACGACAGCCCGCCCACGGCACACACGGCTGCCCGGCACACCCGCCCATCACGCACGCAGAAAGGGCCGCTGTTGCGGCCCTTCTGGCAGACAGCCTGCACGGTGGCAGGCCTTCGGCACCGCCCCCCAAGGGGAGCGATGCCGCCGGTGTCACTGCCCCGGCAGCAGGAACAGCAGCCCGGCACCCAGCAGGATGCGGTAGATGGCAAAACCCGTGTAGCGGTGCTTCTTGATGAAGCCCATCAGCCAGCGGACGACGATGAAGCCCGTGATGGTGGCGGCCAGGAAGCCTGCCCCGACACCAGCCCAGTCCTCATTGGCCAGGTTGCCATCCATGAACAGCTCCAGGAAGGCAAAGGCGCTGGCGGCGAACATGGTGGGAATACCGACCAGGAAGACGAATTCGGCCGCCGCGGTGCGATTGGACAGGCCCGCCAGCATCGCCATGAAGATGGCGGCCGCCGAGCGCGAGGTGCCGGGGAAGACACCGGCCACCACCTGCGCCAGCCCCACCAGCACCACGACCTTCCAGGTCACGACGGTGTTGTCATCGCCGCGCTTTTCGGCAAGGTGCTCGGCAACCATCATCCAGAAGCCACCGATGATCAGCGCCCAGGCAATGGGGGTGACGGTCTCGGGCAGCTCCCAGCCCAGCATCCGCACCGGCAGACCGACCAGCGCCGTGACCAGGAAGGCCACGACGATCTTGAGCGCGTAATCACGGTTCTTCGGATCATTCAGACCGGTGATGACCGACCAGATCCGCTGACGGAACACCAGCGTGATCGCCAGGATGGCGCCAGCCTGTACCACGATATTGAAGAAGTCGGAGCGGCGAGGCAGCCAGTGCTGGGCGATGAGCAGGTGGCCCGTGCTGGAGATGGGGAGAAATTCGGTGAGTCCTTCGATGATGCCGAGCAGGGTCGCGGCAAGCAGATCCGACATGGGGGATGATTCCAGAGGTTGTAACGACAAACCGGAGAGATTAACCGATCCACGGCATCCCATGCTCAGTACAAATGCAGGCGGACCGGTAATTTGTTGTGCCCCCTGTGACGCCTCGGCACGTCTGGCCGCCCCGTCCGAACGTCTGGCTGCCGTCCCCGGCAGCCGGCCTCTCATCCCCTGCCGATACGCCTCAGGCCCTGCTCGGTCAGGCGGTATTGCTGGAAACGGCTTCGGGGCCGATCCGGAACCAGGTAGGCGATATCACCCGCTGCCACCAGCCGGCGTACCACGTCCCGCACATGCCGGCTAGGCTTGGACTTGCCCAGCGCCTGGGCGATGTCGAGCGTGGACCGGGGCGCGTCGTCCAGCAGGCGCAACACCGACATCTCGATCGGCTGGCTTCCTGGCTGACT
>JAUNLD010000083.1 GCA_030532425.1 Lautropia sp.
TTCTGCAACAAGCTCTGGAACGCCACCCGCTTCGTGCTGATGAACGTCGAGGGCAAGGACAACGGTTTCGAGCGCCCCTGCGCCGGAGACTGCGGCCCCGGTGCCTACCTGGACTTCAGCCCCGTCGACCGCTGGATCGTCTCGGAGCTTCAGCGCGTGGAAGCCGAGGTGGACCGCGCACTGGCCGACTATCGCTTCGACCTGGCCGCCAACGCCCTCTATGCCTTCACCTGGAACAGCTACTGCGACTGGTATCTGGAGCTGGCCAAGGTCGAGCTGAACCACCCGGACGAGGCCCGTCAGCGCGGCGCCCGCCGCACGCTGCTGCGCGTGCTGGAGGCGATCCTGCGACTGGCCCACCCGATCATTCCCTTCATCACCGAGGAGCTGTGGCAGAAGGTGGCGCCGCTGGCCCGACGCTATGGCGAGCGTGGCGAGCAGAGCCTGTCGGGTGAAGCCCTCTCGCAGGCCCTGGCCGAGCGGCGCTTCTCGATCATGCAGCAGCCCTGGCCCCAGGCCGAACCGGGCAAGATCGACGGGCAGGCCGAAGCCTGGATGGCCGAGGTGCGCGCCCTGATCGACGCCTGCCGGGCGCTGCGTGGCGAGATGAACATCGGCCCGCAGCAGCGGGTGCCGCTGCTGATCGCCAGCAACGACCCGCGTCTGGACGACATGCTGCCCTTCCTGCCCGGGCTGGCCAAGCTCGCCAGCGCCGAGCGGGTCGAGGCCCTGCCCGAGAACACGCTGGCCCCGGTGCAGATCGTCGGCGAACATCGCCTGATGCTGAAGGTCGAGATCGACGTGGCCGCCGAAAAGGCACGCCTGGACAAGGAAATCGCCCGCCTCAGGGGCGAGATCGCCAAGGCCGGCGGCAAGCTGTCGAACCCGTCCTTCGCCGAACGGGCCCCTGCGGCCGTCGTCGAACAGGAACGCCAGCGCCTGGCCCAGTTCGAGGCCACGCTGGAGAAGGTCGAGGCGCAGCGGGCCAAGCTGGGCTGATCCTGAATGAAGCGCCCTGCTGTCCCCCTGCTGGCAGCATCCTGCCAGGCTCGCCGTTATCATCGGAGCTGCCCACGGGCCGAACCCCGCGTCATGCCCTGGGCCGCCCGTCACTCGGCAGGCCGGGCGCTGCCCGGTCCGGAACGGAGAAGTTGATGGCTTACAAACGCCGACGCAAGGCCGCCAAGGCCTGGGGTGTCTCGATGCAGCGCATGATGAACGTCATGACCGGGGTCGGCACCCAGATGGTCAACAACATGATGACCAGCGCACTCAAGACTGCCCGGCGTCAGGTGGCCTCGGCGATGTCGGCCAGTGCCGCCCTGGCCGGCAGTGGCAACGCCCTGCGCACCCGCCGCGCCGAAAGTCGCCCCCCCGCCCAGGCCAAGCCGGGCACCAAGACCCCCGCCCGGGCACCGGCCCTGCCGCCCGCCAGCCGGGCACGCAGCTCGACCTCGCGGATCAAGCCGCGTGAACCCCACCTGGGGCGCGCCGTCAGCACCGGCGGCGTACGCCGCTTCGAGCTGTGGGTGCCACCGGGTACCCGGGCCCGCCAGCGCCTGCCCCTGGTGGTGATGCTGCACGGCTGCTCGCAGGACATCGAGAGCTTCCGCGGCTCGACGCGGATGAACCGCATCGCCGACAAGGCAGGCTTTTGCGTGCTCTATCTGGAGCAGGAGCGCCTGGCCAACCCGATGAACTGCTGGAACTGGTTCGCCCTCGATTCCGGCAAGGCGCAATCCGAAATCGCCATCATCCGTGCCGCCATCCGGCAGGTGTGCCGCAAGTATCCGGTGAATCCGGACGCGGTCGCCCTGGTGGGCCTGTCGGCCGGAGCCAGCATGGCCGCCCTGGTGGCCAGCCGCCATCCCGCCGAATTTGTCGCGGTGGCCATGCACGCCGGCGTGCCGCCCGGCAGCGCCCGTCGTGTCAGCTCGGCGCTGGCCGCCATGCAGGGCGAGGGATCGCCAGCCGTCCTGCACCGGGACGAAGAGGCGGGCCTGCCCGCCCTGCTGGTGGTACAGGGCATGGCCGACAAGGTCGTCGATCCGGTCAATGGCGAGGATGCTGCCCGGCAGTGGGCCAATGCCTGCGAGGCCCACGCCACACCCCGCCGTGTGTCGCAACGCGGCAACCGCTATCCGGTGACGATCACCGACTACGTGACTGAAGGCCGGGTGCGCGCGCGCCTGTGCCAGGTGAAGAAACTGGGCCATGCCTGGAGTGGCGGTGATGGCCGCTTCAAGTACAGCGATCCGGAAGGGCCGGATGCCTCGCTGATGACCTGGCGCTTCATCGAGGACGTGCTGCGCCAGCGCGCCCCGGCCAAGGCGACTCCGCGCCGCCGCAAGACCGACCCAGCCCCACTGACGCTGACACTGGCCCCGTGAGCGAGGATGCCGGCCCGCTGCTCGCCGTCGTCCTGGCGCGGCTGCGCCAGGTCAGCCGGCTGGATTTTCATGCCCGCAGCGGCCCCGGCTCGCAGATGCAGTGGAACCATGATGGCACCGGTCACGTCCAGGTCAGCCTGGATGACGAGGGCCTCCATTTCACCGAGCACTTCCTGCTGGACAACGGCCTGCCTTGCCAGGACCGCAAGTGCTGGCAGCTCACACCCGCCGGCATCCTTTTCCGGCATTTCCGTCAGCAACGCTTCCAGGACATTCTGCTGCTGCAACCGCGGCTGTCCACCGGGGCCGACGGCACCCCCGTCCTGCCCGCTCACGCGGGCACCCGGCCCCCCCTGCATTCCCCCGGCCCGCGCCCTGCAGCGCCTGAGCTTTCCGGGCCAGCATTTCCCCGGCAGGCCGCCTCCCTGCCCGCCACGCCCCTGGCCGCGTCGGCCCTGCACCTGTCCGCCCAGGCGCCCTTCTCCTGCCCGCCCGACCGCTACGATGGCTGCCTGACACTGGCTGACGACACCCTGACGCTGACGCTGCGCATCACGGGTCCCCGCAAGGACGAATCCATCCGCTACACCTACCACCCGGACCGGAGGGCCCCGACATCCGAAAAAGGCCCATGACCCGCGTGTGGAATACTGCGTATCCGTTTGAAAAAAATATCGACTGACGCGCGCTGACCGGTGAGCAGCTGCTGCACCGGCCGAGCCCGCCCCCACCTGCACGGAAGCCTCTCATGACCCTGACTCACGTCACGCTTGCCAGCGCCGCTACCCTGGCCTGCAGCCTTTCTGCCTGCGCCGACAGTGATCCTGCCTCGCCGGCGGCCAGCGCCGACCCACAGAACGCCTCCGGCAAGAACGCCGGCACCCACACCAACCCCCTGATGACAGCCAGCCCGCTGCCTTTCCAGGCACCTGATTTCGCGGCGATCAGGGAGGAGCATTTTCTGCCGGCCATCGAAGAGGGCATGAAGCAGCAGCGGGCAGAAATTCGTGTGATCGCGGACAACCCCGAGCCGCCCACCATGGCCAACACGCTTGATGCGATGGAACGCTCGGGCGAGCTGCTGCGTCGTGCCCGGGACGTGTTCAACAACCTGACCGGCACCGACAGCACTGAGCAGCTGCGCAGGATCGACGCCGAACTCTCGCCCCGGCTGGCCGCCCACGAGGATGCGATCCTGCTCGATCCCAAACTGTTTGCCCGGATCCAGCACCTGCACGATGCCCGCACCAGCGCCGGCCACGACGCCGAAACCCTGCGCCTGCTGGAAGTGACCCATCAGCGCTTCGTGCTCGCCGGCGCCCAGCTTGCGGACGCGGACAAGGAGCGCATCCGCAAGCTCAACGAACAGATCGCCAGCCTCACGACCGCCTTCGAGCAGGCCCTGCTCAGGCAGACCCATGCCGCAGCCGTGATCGTTGACGACGTGACACAGCTCGACGGCCTGGATCAGGCTGCCATCACGGCTGCCGCAGCGGACGCCACCGCCAGCGGACACAACGGAAAATGGCTGCTGCGCATCACCAACACCACGCGCCAGCCGGTGCTTGCCCGGCTCAACAACCGTGCACTGCGCCAGCGCGTCTGGGAGGCCTCCGCCCAGCGTGGCCTGACGAACGGGGATGGTGACACCCGCAGGATCGTGCTGGACCTGACCCGGGCACGTGCCGAACGCGCTGCCCTGCTCGGCTATCCCAGCCACGCGGCCTACCGCCTGGTCACGCAGATGGCCGTTACGCCGGAGGCCGTCACCGACATGCTGAAGGCGCTCATCCCGAACGCCCTGGCCAACGCCCGGCGCGAGGCCGGGCTGCTGCAGGCTGCCATCAAGGCCGAAGGCCATGACTTCGAATTGCAGCCCTGGGACTGGGAGTACTACGCCGACAAGGTCCGTGCCAGCACCCATGATTTCGACCCCGAATCGGTCAGGCCCTACTTCGAGATGAACCGTGTGCTGAAGGACGGCGTGTTCTACACCCTCGAACGCTTCTACGGCATCAGCTTCAACGAGCGCAAGGATCTGCCCGTCTACCATCCCGACGTGCGCGTCTTCGACGTGATCGATGCCGACGGCACCCAGCTTGGCCTGTTCTACGCCGACTACCACGCCCGCCCGGGCAAGCGCGGCGGCGCCTGGATGTCATCCTTCCGTGACCAGAGCGAACTCCTCAACCAGAAACCGGTGGTCATCAACGTGATGAACATCCCCAAACCGCCCGATGGCCAGCCGACGCTGATGAGCTTCTACGAGGTCACGACGATGTTCCATGAAGTCGGCCACGCCATCCACGGCCTGTTCTCCAGGGTGCGCTACCCGTCGCTGTCGGGAACGTCGGTGGCACGGGACTACGTCGAGTTCCCCTCCCAGTTCGAGGAGGACTGGAACCAGAACCGCGGGGTGCTGGCCCATTACGCCCGTCACCACCAGACCGGCGAGCCCATTCCTGCCGAACTGATGGACAAGATGCTCAAGGCCAACCGTTTCAACCAGGGCTTTGACACGCTGGAGTATCTGGCCGCCGCCGTGCTCGACATGGCATGGCACACCCGCCCGGCCACCAGCCAGGTCGATGACGTGGCAGCCTTCGAGAAGGCCGCCCTGGCCCAATACGGTGTCGACTATGCGCCAGTACCGCCCCGCTATCGCAGCGCCTTCTTTGCGCACGTCTTCAGCGGTGGCTATGCCTCGGGCTACTACGCCTACATCTGGTCCGAAGTGCTGGCTGCCGATGCCTTTGCCCACGTGCAGCGACAGGGTGGACTCAGGCGCGAACCGGGCGACGACTATCGCCAGAAGATCCTGTCCCGTGGCAACACCCAGGATCCGATGACGATGTACGAAGCCTGGCGCGGCGCCCGGCCTGACACGCAGCATCTGCTGCATCGCCGGGGCCTGCTGACCAGCACGGCAGCCGATTGAGATCACCGGGGGGGACGAAGCCCCTTGTTCAGCGCCGCTGCACGAAGAAGACCGACACGGCCTCCTCGTCGATCTGCGCCAGCAGCGGATTGCCGGTCTGCCGGCAGAAGGCGCTGAAATCCTGTTTCGAGCCCGGATCGGTGGCCTCGATACGCAGCACCTGGCCACTGGCCATGCCGGCCAGCGCCTTTTTGGCCTTGAGGATCGGCAATGGACAGTTCAGACCGCGCGCATCGACGGTCACATCCACGTGAGGCAGGTCGCCGGCACCAGGTGCCGGCACATCGGCAGGGACGGAAGATTCGGACATGCTCAACGTTGCTCCAGCTGCTGCCGCACACGCTCGCGGGCCGATTGCAGCGCGCCCTCCAGCGCCCCCACATCGGTGCCACCGGCCATCGCGAAGTCCGGCTTGCCACCGCCCTTGCCACCGACATCGGCCGCCACGCTGGCCACCAGCTCACCAGCCTTGATGCGACCGACCAGATCGGCCGTCACACCGGCAGCCAGCTGCACCTTGCCCTCGTTGGCCGCGGCCAGCACCACCACGGCCGACTTCAGCTTGTCCTTCAGCTGGTCGACGGTGGCGCGCAGCGCCTTGGCATCCATGCCATCCAGACGGGCCACCAGCAGATGGGCGCCACCTGCCAGGGCGATGGCCTGCGCGGCCAGATCGGCGCCCTGGCTGCTGGCAGCCTTCGCCTTCATCCGCTCCAGATCGCGGCCCAGGTCCTTCACCTGCGCCTGCAGCTGCCCCACCCGCTCGGGCAGCTCGGCCACCGGTGCGCGCAGTGCAGCGGCCGTCTGGTTCAGGAGACCCAGCTGCTGCTGGATCCAGGCCAGCGCGCCCTCGGCCGTCAGCGCATCGACGCGGCGGATACCGGCTGCCACCCCGCCTTCGGAGATGATCTTGAACAGGCCGATCTCACCGGCACGGGCCACATGGGTGCCGCCGCACAGCTCGCGCGTGTCGGCCACTTCCACCACGCGGACCACATCACCGTACTTCTCGCCGAAGAGCGCCATCGCGCCCGCCCGGATCGCGTCGTCATAGGACATCTCGCGGATCACCGTCTCGACGTTGGCCCGGATCTGCGCGTTGACCCGGGCTTCGACCGCCTGGATCTCCTCGGCCGTCATCGGCTTGTTGTGGCTGAAGTCGAAGCGGGTGTGCTCGGGATCGACGAGCGAGCCCTTCTGCGCCACATGATCGCCCAGCACTTCGCGCAGCGCCTTGTGCAGCAGGTGGGTGGCCGAGTGATTCCGCGTGGTTCGGGCACGCAGCTCACGGTCGACGGCCGTCTCGACCACATCGCCCACCGCCAGCGAGCCAGCCTCCAGCCGGCCATGATGGCCCCAGACATCGGCCTGGATCTTCTGGGTGTCGGTGACCGAAAAACGCAGGCCGCCCGCAGCCGTCAGCAGGCCGTGGTCGCCCACCTGACCACCCGATTCGGCATAGAAGGGCGT
Organism: Lautropia sp.; assembly: GCA_030532425.1. Lineage (GTDB taxonomy): Bacteria > Pseudomonadota > Gammaproteobacteria > Burkholderiales > Burkholderiaceae_E > Lautropia. Next base: position 6,799 of record JAUNLD010000083.1, read on the forward strand.
ACGATCGAGCACGACGATGCCATCCTCGCCGGCCGCCAGACGATCGACGGCCTTGCCATCCCGGAACAGCCCCAGCACCTTCGCCTGGCCGCTGAGTTCGGTGTAACCGATGAAGGTCGACGGTGCACCGCTGTAATCGAGCACCACGCCGCCCTTGAACCGACCAGCCGCGCGCGCCTGCTCACGCTGACGATCCATCGCCCGGTCGAAGCCGGCCTCGTCCACCGTCACGCCGCGCTCACGGCAGACATCGGCCGTCAGGTCGAGCGGGAAGCCATAGGTGTCGTGCAGCCTGAAGGCCGTCTCGCCATCCAGTGCCTGACCGTCCTTCAGCGCCGACAGGGCCTGCTCCAGCAGGGCCATGCCGTTGGCGATGGTCTCGAAGAAGCGCGACTCCTCGCCCTCCAGCACGGCCGTGATGCGGGCCTGCTCGTTGACCAGCTCGGGATAGGCTTCACCCATCTCGGCCACCAGCGCCGGCACCAGGCGGTGCAGGAAGGGCCGGCGGGCACCGAGCTTGTAGCCATGCCGCACGGCACGGCGGATGATCCGGCGCAGCACATAGCCACGGCCCTCATTGCCCGGCACGACACCATCGACCACGGTGAAGCAGCAGGCGCGGATATGGTCGGCGATCACCTTCAGCGACGGGCTGCCGGCCTCGGGCTGCCCACCTGCCTCGGCCACCACGTCGGCGGCGGCCTTCAGCAGGTTCACGAACAGGTCGATCTCGTAGTTGGAATGGACATGCTGCAGCACGGCCGCGATCCGCTCCAGACCCATCCCCGTGTCCACGCTCGGACGCGGCAGCGGATGCAGCTCACCCGATTCGTCACGGTTGAACTGCATGAACACGATGTTCCAGATCTCGATGAAGCGGTCCCCATCCTCGTCCGGGCTTCCCGGCGGGCCACCAGCCACCTCGGGGCCATGATCGTAGAAGATCTCGGTGCAGGGGCCGCAGGGGCCGGTATCGCCCATCATCCAGAAGTTGTCGGACTGATAGCGAGCGCCCTTGTTGTCGCCGATGCGCACGATGCGGTCGGCCGGCACGCCCACCTGCTGGTTCCAGATCTCGTAGGCCTCGTCATCCTCGGCATACACCGTCACCATCAGCTTCTCTTCCGGCAGACCGAACACCCTGGTCAGCAGCTCCCAGCCGAAGCGGATGGCATCCTGCTTGAAGTAGTCGCCGAACGAGAAATTGCCCAGCATCTCGAAGAAGGTGTGATGCCGTGCGGTATAGCCGACGTTTTCCAGGTCGTTGTGCTTGCCACCGGCCCGGATACATTTCTGCGACGTGGTGGCGCGGCTGTAGGGCCGCTTGTCGAAGCCCAGGAACACGTCCTTGAACTGGTTCATGCCCGCATTGGTGAACAGCAGTGTCGGGTCTTCGTGCGGCACGACCGGGCTCGACGACACGATCGTGTGGCCCTTCGATTCAAAATACTTCAGGAATTGCTGGCGGATCTCGGCAGACTTCATGATGGGCGCGGGGTGGGCTTTCTGGAAAGATCGCTGATTCTACCGAAGGGGCATGGGGCTTGGCACGCCTCAGAAAGGCGAATCTCCTGCGCCCGGTCCGGAAGCCACCCCTGTCCGTTGCAGATCGGGCCATTCCTGATCCGCAGGGATCGCCACCGCCAAGGGGACCAGCACGGCGGGCAGCGCGCGGTGACGGCCCGGCCCCACTGTGAGGCTGACGCGGCCCTGTGGCATCATGCCCCATCCCCCAAACGACAACGAGACATCCGCCATGCCCGCACAACAGACCAACCAGCCCCACCATGTCGCCTTCCTCGGCCTCGGTGTCATGGGCTATCCGATGGCCCGGCACCTGTCGGAGGGCGGTCATCACGTCCGTGTCTACAACCGCACCCGGGCCAAGGCCGACCAGTGGGTTGCCGAGCGCCAGGCCGCCGGCGCCGGGGAACGCTCGACGGCAGCCCCCACCCCCCGCGAGGCCGCCGCCAGCGCCGACATCGTCTTTGCCTGCGTGGGCAATGACGACGACCTGCGCAGCGTCGTGCTCGGAGACGACGGTGCCTTTGCCGGCATGAAGCCCGGCGCCCTCTTCGTCGATCACACCACGGCTTCGGCCGAGGTCGCACGCGAGCTGGCCGCCACGGCCGCCGGGCTCGGCCTGGGCTTCGTCGATGCGCCCGTGTCCGGCGGGCAGGCCGGTGCCGAGAACGGCCGGCTAACCGTGATGTGCGGCGGACGCGAGGAAGACGTCGCCCAGATGCAGCCCGTGGCGGCCGCCTACTCGCAGATGATCACCCGCGTCGGTAACAGCGGTGCCGGGCAGCTCGCCAAGATGGTGAACCAGATCTGCATCGCCGGGCTGGTGCAGGGGCTGGCCGAAGCCATCCATTTCGGCGAGGTGGCCGGCCTCGACATGAAGCAGGTGCTCGACGTGATCGGCAAGGGTGCAGCCCAGTCGTGGCAGATGGACAACCGCGGCAAGACGATGGTGGACCGGGAGTTCGACTTCGGCTTTGCCGTGGACTGGATGCGCAAGGATCTGGGCCTGTGCCTGGCCGAGGCCAGACGCAGCGGGGTCACGCTGCCCGTCACGGCCCTGGTCGATCAGTTCTATGGCGATGTGCAGGCGCTTGGCGGCAAGCGCTGGGACACCTCCAGCCTGATCGTGCGCTTCGACCACCTGCGAAAGCCCGGCTGACAGGCCGGCGGCCCACCTCAGTATCGCCGGCGCCAGTCGGCCCCCTGGGTGAACAGGGCCGTCAGACGCGCGCGGTCGGCATCGCGCAGCGCCTGCTCGACGGCCATCAGCTGCTCGCGCGCCGCATCGGCCGCCTTCAGGCTGTGCTCACGGTTGTGCAGCAGGATGTCGGCCCACA
>JAUNLD010000084.1 GCA_030532425.1 Lautropia sp.
GCATGCCGGGTGGTGTGGGAGGGGTGCTGCCTGGGGCAGCCCCCTATCCCGATTCTGGAAAGACCACAAGAGGACAGGGCGGGGGTGTGGGTGCAGAGTCTGCGCCGTTGCGTTCAACCGAGGACCATTTTCCATGTCCGACAAGTTTCTTCATGGCGTCGAGGTGATCGAGATCGACGCGGGGCCGCGGCCGATCCAGACGGTACGATCGTCGGTGATCGGTATCGTGGGTACGGCGCCGCTGGCCGATGAGGCGGCGTTTCCGCTCAATACACCGGTGCTGGTGGCGGGCAGCCTGCGTGAGGCGGCCAGGCTGGTGGCACGCGAGGACAGTGCTGGCAAGGGGGCGGGCACGCTGCCGGCGGCGCTGGATTCGATTTTTGACCAGGCGGGCGCGGTAGTGGTGGTGATCCGGGTCGAGCAGGGGGAAAACGATTCGGCCACGCTGGCCAACGTGATTGGTGGTGTCAATGCCCGGACCGGCAATTATGAGGGGGTGAAGGCGCTGCTGGGGGCGGAGTCGCGCCTGGGAGTGGTGCCGCGCATCCTGATTGCGCCGGGGTTCACGCACCAGCGTGAGAGCACGGCCAATGCGGTGGTGTCGGAGCTGGTGGGCGTTGCCGAGCGGCTGCGCGCGGTGGTGATTGCGGACGGCCCGAACAAGACGGATGAGGCGGTGACGACCTATGCGGGGGATTTTGGCAGTGCGCGGGTGATGGTGGTGGATCCGTGGGTGCTGAAGGTGAACGACAAGGGGGTGACGGAGCCGCAGCCGGCCAGCCCCTGTGTGGCCGGGCTGATTGCGAAGGTGGACAACGACGAGGGGTTCTGGGTGTCGCCGTCCAACAGGACGATCAACGGGATCGTGGGCACGGTGCGGCCGGTGGATTTCACGCTGGGGGATGCCAATGCGCGTGCCAATCTGCTGAACGAGAAGAAGGTGGCCACGATCGTGCGCCAGGAGGGTTACCGGCTGTGGGGCAACCGGTCGCTGTCCAGTGATCCGAAGTGGGCGTTTCTGTGCGTGCGGCGCACGGCCGACATGATTAACGAGTCGCTGCTGCGCGGCCATCTGTGGGCGGTGGACAGGGGCATCACGAAAACCTATCTGGAGGATGTGACGGAAGGGGTGAATGCGTATCTGCGCAGCCTGGCGGCCAAGGGCGCGATCATCAAGGGCGAGTGCTGGGCGGACCCGGAGCTGAATACGCCGGACCAGATCGCGCAGGGCAAGGTGTATTTCGATTTTGATTTCACCCCCGTTTACCCGGCTGAGCACGTGACGTTCCGCAGCCATCTGACCAACAAGTATCTGACGGAGATTTTCTGATGGCCGCGCGTGATGTTCGCAAGCATTTCAACCTGTTCATTGACGGCCGGGGCTATGCCGGCCAGGTGGAGGAGTTCACGCCGCCGAAGCTGACGCTCAAGACGGAGGAGTTCCGCGGCGGGGGCATGGATGCGCCGATCGAGCTGACGATGGGGCTGGAAAAGCTGGAGGCGAGTTTTTCGCTGCTGGCGTATGACGCGGCGCTGCTCAAGCATTTCAGCATCAGCGAGGGATCGGTGCTGCCGATGACGATGCGTGAGGCGCTGGAGTCGTTTGACGGCACGGTAACGCCGGTGGTGCACAGCATGCGCGGCAAGATCCGGGAGATCGATGCGGGCACGGTGAAGCCGGGCGACCGCATCAGCCTGAAGATCACGGTGGCGCTGACCTACTACAAGCTGCAGCACGGCAAGGACGTGGTGCACGAGATCGATGTGGAGAACATGGTGCGGGTGATTAACGGGGTGGATGCGCTGGCGAGCACGCGCGCGGCGCTGGGCATTTGATGGGGTGACGGATGGCAAGGAAGGTGGTGCCGGCAGCGGCCGGCTTTGTGGATGTTGAGCTGTCGCGGCCGATCGAGATTGACGGCGCGCAGGTGACGGTGCTGCGCATGCGCGAGCCGACGGTGGCGGACCAGCTGATGCTGGATGAGCTGAAGGGCGGTGATGCGACGAAGGAGGTGACGCTGGTGGCGAACCTGTGTGAGATGACGCCGGAGGACATCAAGCGGCTGACGCTGCGCGATTACCGCAAGGTGCAGCAGGCGTTTGCGGGTTTTTTGGACTGACGAGTGATTATGTGCGGGCCGGCGTGCTGGCGCTGGCTTCGCACACGGGCTGGTCGTGCGCGGAGATTCTGGCCATGGGCACGGGGCGGTTTGTGTGGTGGCTGGAGGGGTTGCCGCGGGATGGGCAGTGAGGCCGCGCCGAGCGGCGGCAGGTGCCGTGAGGGCGGACAGGGGGTGAGGGAAGGCGGATGGCGGCGAACAGCTCGGTGAATCTGGTGATTGGCGCGGCCCTGTCGGCCACCTTTCTGGGGACGACGGGGCGCGCGCAGTCGCACATCACCCGCCTGGGCGAGAGCCTGGCCCGCCTACGGCGTGAGCAGCGTTCGCTGACGGGCGGGCGTCTGTTTGGCGCCGGCCAGGGGGCGCTGGTGACGAAGGAAGTCGGTCAGATCATGCAACAGATCGACGAGCTGGAGGCGCGCAAGCGGCGACTGGAAAAGTCCTTCGAGCGGATGTCCAGTGGCAAGGAGATGATGGGCAGCGCGCTCAAGAGCATCGGTGCGCTGTGGGCGGGCAGCCAGCTCTTTCTGCAACCGGTGCAGGCGGCCAGCGCTTTCGAGGATGCCATGCTGGGCGTGGCCAAGCAGCTGGACGGGGCGCGGGATGCGCAGGGCAAGCTCACGCCGGCGTTCTACGAGATGCGCGAGCAGGTCCAGGCCCTGGGGCGCACGATTCCGATGGCCACCAAGGACATCGCGGAGATGACGGCGGCGGGCCTGCGCATGGGCGTGGCCAAGGATGAGGTGCTGGATTTTGTGAAGTCCTCATCCATGATGGCGGCGGCCTTCGAGATGCCGGCAGGGCAGTTGGCGGAAGACATGGGCAAGATTGCTGGTGTCTACAAGATCCCGATCAGGGAGATCGATACGCTGGCCGATGCCGTCAATTACCTGGATGACAATGCCCAGTCCAAGGGCGGCGACATCATCAACGTGTTGCAGCGTATTGGCGGTGTGGCGACGATGGTGGGCATGTCGGCCAAGGATGCGGCGGCGCTGGGCTCGACCTTTCTGTCGCTGGGGGCGAGTGCCGAGGTGGCGGCCACGGCGTCGAACGTGATGATGCGGGAGCTGTCGGTTGCTGCGCACCAGCCAAAGCGCTTTCATTTGGGCATGGAGGCGCTGGGCCTGAAGTCCAGGGAGGTTCAGGCAGCGATGGCCAAGGATGCCACGGGCACGATCCAGATGGTGTTGGACAAGCTCAATGGCCTGAGCGAGGAGAAGCGCCTGACGGTGGCCACGCAGCTGTTTGGCAAGGAGTTTGGCGACGATGCCGCCAAGCTGGCGGGCAACATCGAGGAGTACCGACGACAGCTGAAGCTGGCCAATAGCGAAAAGGCCAAGGGCAGCATGAAGCGCGAGAGCGAGGCCCGCGACCAGACCATGTCGGCGCAGTGGCAGCTGGTGAAGAACCAGGCGCAGGAGGCGATGGTGGCCATCGGGGATCAGTTGATGCCGGTGGCGCGGGAGGGGATGAAAACCATCGTGGACCTGCTTCGTGATGTGTCGGCCTTTGCCAAGGAGAACTCGACCCTGCTGCAAGGGGTGTTCAGGATTGCGTCTGGCGTTGTGCGTGCATTCGTAGCTGCCAAGATGGCCATGTTTGCCTTCGGGGCGGCGCGTTATGCGATCGGGTCTGTGGCATCGGGCTGGTCTATGATGAGGGAAAACCTGAAGCGGCTGGGCGATGCGCTGGACGAGAACAACAGGAAAACCCGTGACAACATCAGCCTGCTGGGGCGCATGGGGCGCGAAGCGCGTGGGGTGGCTGCCGACACAAACCGGGTTGGCCGGGGGCTGATCGGTCTGGTGCGGCGCCATCCGCTGATGACGCTGGCAGCCCTGGTAGCGGGCGGGGCGTATCTGATTCGGCGGAACTGGGATTCGATCCTGGCGTTCTTTCAGGAGAATTTTCCTGTCATCGGCGGGATGCTGGCCAGGGTGGGGGAGTGGTTTGCCGGGCTGGGCGATTCTGCTGTGGCGATGGGCGGGGGGGTGCTGACGGTGGCGCCCATGTTGATGTCGTTGGTACCTATGCTGGGAGGCGTTGGTGGGCAGCTGCGCGTGCTGGGCAAGGTGTTTGTGTCGCTGGGCAAGCTGGTGATGGCGCATCCGCTGCTGCGGGTGGTGGGACTGCTGGCTATGGCCGCGATTTGGGTCTGCAACAACTGGGAACCGATCAAGGCGTTTTTTGCCGGGGTTTGGGACAGCGTGAGCGCGCGTATCGGCGACGGCATCGAGTGGACGGTGACGAAGTTCGGGGAGCTGCGGGCGTGGCTGGCGGGGTGGGTGGATGCGGGTGTGGCGCTCTTTGATTCCTTGCGTGAGCGCGTGGGCAGGATTTTTGACTGGCTGGGCGAGAAGATCGACTGGGTGCTGGGTAGCGTGCAGAAGGCGGGCGACTGGGTTGGCGAAAAACTGGCCCCGGTGACGGCGATGCGCGACAAGGCGCTGGGGGCGGTAACGGATGGTCTGAACTGGGTGGGCAGCTGGTTTGGGGGCGACAGCAAGCCTGCGCAACCCGAGGCGGCGGCGCGGGTTCTGGGGGTGGATGCGTCGGAGTTGGCGCAGTTGCAGCAGCGCATGTCCCGCGTGACTCAGCACATGCAGAACACCGTCACCATCAACGTCAGCCAGCAGCCGGGCGAGAGTGGGGAGGCGCTGGCAAAGCGCGTCGCCCAGGCGCAGGAACGCGCCCTGGCCGTGCGCAATCGGGGAGGTCTGTATGATCCAGCGGTCGTTTATTGAACGGTGGTTGGCCGATTGTCGGCTACGGATGCAGACTGTGCGATTGTGCGCGCTGCGGTGCCTGTGGGCTGAGGGATACTTGGAGGACGCAATGCGAGGAGCACAGGCATGGCCAACGACTACGACCCCGAACGAAGCTGCGATGAAGCCTTTGCGCGCTGGCTGCGGCGTCAACGTATTGCCACATGGCTTACGAACGTACTTTTTGTTGCGTGGGTCGCTTGGTTCGTTTGCTGGATCCGCGCGGACTTTGCCGAGGGCGAGGCTGTCATGCAGGCATGCGGTCCACAGGCAACCCTTGATTGCATCGGAGAAGCCAGAGAAGCCTATCGCCGAAGCCATTGACGGGGTGCTGGCGCGGGGAGGTGCGGCATGACCGTCACCTACGCCACTGCCGCCCCGGTGATGATGCAGCTGGGGGATTTTCAGTTTGGGATCAATACGGCTGCCTATCAGGGGCTGGCGCGCTCGGATGCCTGGCGATGGCCGGCGCAGGAGCGTATCGGCCAGGAGGCGGCCCTGCAGGCGCTGGGGCCGGGTGAGAGCAGCATCACGCTCGATGGCGTGATCTATCCGGAGTGGCGCGGCGGTCTGGGGCAGCTGGATGCGATGCGTGCGCAGGCGGGCCGGGGTGAGCCGCTGGTGCTGGTGGATGGGCGTGGCCAGGCGCTGGGCATGTGGGTGGTGGAGAGCGTGAGCGAGACGCAGGGCACGTTTGCGGCTGGCGGGGTGGCGCGGCGCATCGAGTTCAGCTTGCAGCTCAAGCGCTTTTCGGCGGCGGTGATGGGGCCGGTGCCGCAGCTGCCGCCCTTGCCGGTGGCCGCCGGGCCAGTCGCGGCGGGCGGCGGGGCGCCGGCAACACGCACGCGCACGCTGGCCGACAGCCTCATCGAGGGCGTGCGGCCGCTGCTGGCCGGCGCCACCAGCGCCTGGCGCACGTTGCAGGCCAGCCCGGCCGTGGCGGGGTTGCGGGATGCGGCGGGCGCCGTGCGGCGCTGTGCGGATGGGGCGCAGCAGTTGCAGGGGGCGGCTGAGGAGGCGGGGCGGCTGCTGGCGGTGGCTGGCCGGGACAATGGGGCGACCCGGATTGCGGCCCGGCTGGGTGAGCGCGGGGCGGGCCTGCGGCGCCAGGCGGAGAGTGCGGAGCGGCTGTTGCGGGCTTCACTGGGTACGATCGAGGGTGCGCCCGAGGAGGCGGTGCGGGCTGTTGTGTCCGGGGCTGAGTGCGCGGGGCGGCTGGCGGCACTGTGCCGGCAGGCGACGACTGAGGCGGCGCGCATCGCTGGGGGGCAGGGATGAGTGGGGCGGGTTTGCAGGACGGTCGGCGCGGGGGCGTGACGATCATGGCGGCCGAAGGGGATGCGCTGGACCGCATCTGCTGGCGCCACTATGGCGCCACCGCCAACCAGGTGGTGGAGCAGGTGCTGGCGGCCAACCCGGGGCTGGCGGCGCTGGGGCCGCGGTTGCCGGCCGGCACCCGGGTATGGCTGCCGGTGATGGAGCGGCCCGGGCGCACGGATGGGGTGCGGCTGTGGGATTGAGCGGGCCGGGGCAGGGGGTGCGCCCGGCCTGGCAGTTGCTGGCCAACCGGGCCGACATCACGGCGTTGGTGGCGGAGCGGCTGGTCAGCCTGCGCTACACGGACGAGGCGGGGCTGGCGTCGGATGTGCTGGAGATCGCGCTGGCAGACCATGTGCCCGACGCGCCGATCCGGCTGCCGGCGTCGGGGGCGGAGCTGGAGCTGTCGCTGGGGTACGCCGGGGCACTGACCCGGGTGGGGCTTTTTGTGGTGGACGAGCTGGAGATGGGTGGGCCGCCGGACGTGATGACGATCCGGGCGCGGGCGGCGCCCTTCGAGCGCAGCCGGGGTGGCCTGAGCCAGCTGCAGACGCAGAAGCGCCGGGCCTGGCCGAAGGGCACGCGACTGGCGGAGGTGGTGCGCAAGGTTGCGGCCGAGCATGGGCTGCAACCGGTCATCGGGGCGGGCCTGGAGGATATCCGGCTGCCGCACCTGGACCAGCTGGATGAGTCGGACATCAATTTCCTGGTGCGGGTGGCAGGGCGTTATGACGCGCTGGTCAAGCCGGCGGGCGGGCGCCTGGTGCTGGCCAAGCGGGGGCAGGCCAAGAGCGCCAGCGGCCAGGTGCTGCCGGCGGTGGTGCTGGCACCTGATGAGGTGAGCAGCTGGCGGGTGTCGATCACGCGGCGCGAGCAGTCGGGGACGGTGGTGGCGTACTGGCATGCGACGCGCCAGAGCCGGCGGCACGAGGTGCAGGTGGGTGAAGGGGAGCCTGTGTTCCGGATCAAGCGCTATTACCCCAGCCTGGACATGGCCAAGGCGGCGGCGCATGCGGAGATGGACCGCCGGGTGCGCCGGCAGGCGACGCTGTCGCTGACGATGCCTGGGCGCATGGAGGTGCAGGCCGAGGGCCGGGTGGTGCTGGCGGGGTTCCGCGAGGGCGTGGACGGGGAGTGGATCGTGACGCGGGCCGAGCACAGTCTGGATGCGAGCGGGTTCAGCAGCAGCATCGAGGGGGAACGGGCGAACGGTTAAGCGCGGTTATGTGCCGTTAAGCGCGGAAAGCGCCCGTGCGGCGCATCCGTGCGTGTAGCGCCGCGAGGGTCGCCATCAGGCCGAGGCCCTCGGCCTCGATGTCGCCGCGCCCATCGGCGCTCAGCCAGTGCCAGCGCTCGGGGGTGAGCAGGTGCCAGGCCCAGACCAGGACAAGGGCCACGAGGCTGGCACCGACGAGGCAGGACAGGGGCGGCAGTAGGGCTGCCCAGCGGGTGGGCGTAGGGGCGTCAGGCATCGGATGCGGCGGGCTCTTTCTGGTCGGCTGGTGCGGGCTGGCTGGTGGAGTGGGACTGCTGAAGGTCGCGCAGCATCGCCTCGCGCAGGATGGCGTTCAGGCGAGTCTGGTAACGGTTGCCGCCGGCCTTGAGCCAGTGGAGCACGTCGGTGTCGATTCGCACGGTGATCTGCGTCTTGGTCGGGCGGTAAAAGCGGCCGTGGATGGCGTTGTCCCAAAACCCATCGGGAGCGGGGGGAATGTCGCTGTAGTCGATCTCGCTGTCGGGGCGTTCGGCCAGGGCACGCAGCTCGGCTGCTCTGGCCTCGGTGATGGGCGGGATATCAGCCAAGGTTTTTCGCACGATGGTCATGGTAGTGCCTCCTTTCTGCACGGGTTGCCAGGCGGGCGCTGATGATGCGGACGACCTCGATGCCTTCTTCGTCGTCCCATACGGTGTGCGCCACCAGGAGCACCACGGCGCCGTTGGTCTGACCCAGGGTCTGCCAGCGCGCTTCGCCGTTTTCGATCCGGTCCTGCTGCATGATCCGGAACTCGTCGGCGAACACCTGAGCTGCTTCTTCAAAGGAGATGCCATGCTTGAGGCGGTTGCTGTTGGCCTTGGCGTCATCCCACTCAAAGCAGCGGTAGTCCATGTGCGCTCCTGTCTGTATGGGCACCACTATAATGGATTTTTGTAGTTACGTCTGTGATCTTATGCTGGTCCTCCGGCGCCGTTTGTCGGCGCCGGAAGAAGCTTGGCCTTCAATCAGCCAGCGACGCCCGTGCCTGGGTTTGCAGGATGTCGATCATGGTCTGGTCGAACTGAGGGCGAACGATCAGGGTTCGGCGGCCCATCTTCACGATGGCGCCGGCATGGGCGAGTGCCCGGTAGTGGGTGCGCAGGAACCAGCGCAGCGAATCGGTGGTGGGGAAGAACCGCCGACCATCGGGGGTGTCGATAAAGCCCTGCAGGCTCAGGATGTTGTCCAGAGGGGAGCGGGGTTCGGGTTCGGCCTCTTTGGGCGTTGCTTCTGGCGGTGCCTCGTCGGCAAGCGATTCGGCGATGGCGCTGAGCCGCGGCGGCCTCCCGTCATCGGATGTGGGCTCATCGGCTTCGGGCGCATCGAGGCTGTCGGCTGGATCGCTGTCGTCGGTCATGCCGAAGACCATCGGTTGATCCTGATCGTCGGGCTGTTCGGCCTCTGGCGCGCATTCGGCTGTCATGGTGTTTCTTCCCTCGTGTTGGTGTTGTTGGTTTTTCCTTTGTGCGTCGGTTGACTAGGCCACGCAGTCGGTATGTTTGCCAACAGTTAGAAAAGAAACAAACGTGGGGAAAAATGTAATTTTTGTCGGATTTTTCCCCACCGCTTCGCACTTAAAGTTCTACGTGAGGTTGCGTATCCGTCGGGCGCCTTGGCGGGCCTGGGCTGAGCGTTCATCCAGTAGGTCGCGAATGGCGGTATCGACCGAGATGCCGGTGATGTAGGCGAGGTCGAAGACGATCTCCAGCAGCTCGGTAAAGCCGGGCGCGAGGCGGGCGACGTGCAGGCCGTGGGCTTCGGCGATGCGGGCAATGTCCCGGACGAGCTGCATGCGTTGTTCGCGTTCCGTGTCGGCGGGGCGGCCGCGCTGGGTCGGCGTGCAGGCCGAGAGCTGCTCAGTGCGCTCGATCAGGGCGGGCAGCGCGCTGGTGCCGAGGGCGGTTATCAGGGCGGCAACGGGGCCGTCGGGGGCGTGGTCGGCAGCTTCCTGCCGGAGTGCCTGCCAGGCGGGGCTGTCGGCCTCGATGAGGGCCTGGAGTGTCGTCAGGGTTCGGACGAGGCTGCGCGCGTCCCTGGCGAGCTGGCGGGTATGTAATGACCCACTAGAAACCTGCTCAGGTGTTAGTGTTACGAGGAGAGCACCC
>JAUNLD010000085.1 GCA_030532425.1 Lautropia sp.
CCACGACAACCGGAATCACAATCCGGGACTCTACCAACTGAGCTACAGCCACCACCGATGAAGCATTTGGCCTGCCCGACAGGATTCGAACCTGTGACCGCCAGCTTAGAAGGCTGATGCTCTATCCAACTGAGCTACGGGCAGTTTCTATCCGGCCGACCGCACACGGGGTGCTACAGACCTGAGCAGAAGCCAACATTATATATCGAATTCTGCTTTTTGTTGAGTGGTCGGGGTGGAGAGATTCGAACTCCCGACATCCTGGTCCCAAACCAGGCGCGCTACCAGGCTACGCTACACCCCGAAAGATCGAATTATACAGTCAAAGCAAGCCCCTCGGCAAGCGCCGTGCCCCTGAACACATCGTCCGGGCCATCGGCGCCAGGGACACGCCCGCCATCAGTCTTTCAGTGTGCCTGCCATCAGCTGCGCCAGCTCGTTGGCCTGCTGGGCCGAGGGCGCTTCGACCATCACCCGCAGCACCGGCTCGGTGCCCGAAGGCCGGATCAGCACCCGCCCTTCGCTCCCCAGGCGCGCCTTGACCTCGGTGATGGCCGCCTGCAGTGCCTCGTGGCCCTGCCAGTCGAAGCCCTTGGCCACCCGGACGTTAATCATCTTTTGCGGCATCAGGTTCAGGCCGCTGACCAGCTCGGACAGCGACGCGCCGGTGCGCACCACGGCCGACAGCACCTGCAGGGCGCTGATCGTGCCATCACCGGTGCTGTGGGCATCGAGCGCCAGCAGGTGGCCGGAGTTTTCTCCCCCCAGCAGCCATCCACGCTGTTGCAGCAGCTCCAGCACGTGGCGGTCGCCCACCTTGGCCCGCTCGAAGGGGATGTTGCGCTGGGCCATGGCGCGCTCGAAGGCATAGTTGGTCATCAGTGTACCGACGACGCCATCAACCTTGCCCCGGGCCAGGCGGTCGTTGACCATCACGTAGAGCAGCTCGTCGCCATCGAAGATCCGGCCGGAAGCGTCACACATGATGAGACGGTCGGCATCACCATCGAGCGAGATGCCCATGTCGGCACCGTGCTTGAGCACGGCTGCCGCCATCGCCTTGGGGTGAACGGCGCCCACGCCCGCATTGATGTTGGTGCCGTTGGGTTCGGTGCCCAGCGCGATGACTTCGGCGCCCAGCTCGTGAAAGACGTGAGGCGCGGTGTGGTAGGCCGCACCGTTGGCGCAGTCGACCACCAGCTTCAGGCCCTTCAGATCGAGGCTGTAGGGGAAGGTGCTCTTGCAGAACTCGATATAGCGGCCAGCAGCCCCTTCGACGCGGTGCGCCTTGCCCAGGCGGTCGGAATCGACGCAGACGATGGGTTCGTCGAGCAAGGCCTCGATGGCCTCCTCGATCTCGTCCGGCACCTTGTTGCCATCGGCCGAGAAGAACTTGATGCCGTTGTCTTCGTAGGGGTTGTGGGAGGCACTGAGCACCACGCCGGCGTTCAGGCGCAGACCGCGCGTGAGATAGGCGATGGCCGGCGTCGGGATCGGGCCGGTGAGATGGACATCGACCCCGGCCGCGGTGAAGCCGGCCGTGAGTGCCGCTTCGAGCAGATAACCCGAAATGCGGGTGTCCTTGCCCAGCAGCACCGCCGGCTTGCCGCGGGCCCCCTGGGCAAAGATCCGCCCTGCGGCATAGCCCAGGTGCATCACGAATTCTGGGGTGACCGGCTGCTCGCCCACCTTGCCCCTGACACCATCCGTCCCGAAATATCGACGTCCCATGATCCTTGGTTTCACTCCTCGGCAGATGCCCCACCCCATGTGGAACACCTGCAATGTCAACGTTACCGGCCCTCGGGAGCCAGCATTCCTGTGGCCGTCCAGACGGCCAGTGCCTGCGCGGTTTCGGCAACATCATGCACGCGCACCACGCGGGCGCCACGCTGCACGGCAGCCAGTGCGGCCGCCAGACTGCCTGCCAGCCGGGCGTGTACCGGCTGACCGGTGATGGCACCGATCATCGACTTGCGCGAGACGCCGATCAGCACCGGCGCCAGCCCGGCCCAGGTGGCAATACCCTCATAGAGGGCCAGATTGTGCGCCAGCGTCTTGCCAAAGCCAAAGCCGGGGTCCAGGCAGATGCGCTCGGCAGCGACACCGGCATCGAGCAGCGCCTGTCGGCTCTGAACGAGGAAGGCCCCCACCTCGGCACAGGCATCGGCATAGACCGGGTTGGCCTGCATGGTAGCCGGATCATCACCCAGCATGTGCATGGTAACCAGTCCGACCGTATGGGAGGCAACGATATCCCGGGATTCTGCCCGGCGAAAGCCGCTGATGTCGTTGATGATGCTGGCACCGGCCGCGATGGCCTCACGCATCACCCCGGGATTGCGGGTGTCGACCGACAGCGGCACATCAAGCGGAGCCAGAGCCGCCAGCACCGGGGCCAGCCGTGCCCATTCTTCTTCGGGAGGGACCGTTCGCGCACCCGGGCGTGTGGATTCGGCGCCGATATCGATGATGTCGGCACCGTCGGCCACCATCTGCCGGGCCGCGCTGATGGCCACGGCCGGATCAAGGTGGCGGCCCCCGTCGGAAAAGGAATCTTCGGTCAGGTTGAGGATGCCCATCACCAGCGGACGCACCAGCGACAGGCGAAAGCGCCCGCATTGCCAGTGCGTGGGCACCGCCTGGGCAGCCGGGGAAAGGGCCGGCATGGATGCAGACGTGGCCGTCGTGGTCTCGCCGGACAGGCCCGGCTGGCCGGCACGATGCGGGGTGGACGATGCGGGGGAGGAAGGAGCTGGGGATGCAGACATCAGGAAGCGCGTGGTGACATGCGCGGGTGGATATGGCCTGAAACGGCAGGAACCGGCAGCGCAGGCCCGGTTGGCGGGCCCCACACGCAAACCGGCCCTTGCGGGCCGGTTGCGGGTGTCATGCACCGGGGAGAGAAAACACCGCCGGCATCAGGCCGGGGTGGCCGGATTGGGCTTGGGCTCGGACTCGATCGCCGGCGGGGTGGGCGGCGTGCGCGGACCGTTGCCGACCGGCGGGTGGGTGTATTCCTTCGGCGGCTGCGGCGGACGGCCGGCCATGATGTCATCGATCTGCTCGATGCCGATGGTTTCCCACTCCAGCAGCGCCTTGGCCATGGCATGCATCTTGTCGGCGTTTTCCTCGATCAGGCGGCGGGCCAGCGAGTATTGCTCGTCGATGATGCGGCGGATTTCCTGATCGACCTGACGCATCGTCTCTTCGGAGACGTTGTTGGTCTTGGTGACGGAACGGCCGAGGAAGACCTCGCTCTCGTTCTCGGCATAGACCATCGGGCCAAGACGGTCGCTCATGCCATAGCGCGTGACCATGTCGCGGGCCAGCTGGGTGGCGCGCTCGAAGTCGTTGGACGCGCCGGTCGTCATCTCGTCCATGAAGACCTCCTCGGCGATGCGGCCACCGAAGAGCATGGAGATCTGGCTCAGCATGTAGACCCGGTCGTAGCTGTAGCGGTCACGCTCGGGCAGCGACATCGTCACGCCCAGCGCCCGGCCGCGCGGGATGATCGTGACCTTGTGGACCGGATCGCACTTGGGCAGCAGGCGGCCGAGCACGGCATGGCCGGCCTCGTGATAGGCGGTGCTGCGGCGCTCATCCTCGGTCATCACCATCGAGCGGCGCTCGGCGCCCATCAGGATCTTGTCCTTGGCGCGCTCGAAGTCGACCATCTCGACCAGACGGGCATTGCGACGGGCTGCAAACAGCGCCGCCTCGTTGATGAGGTTGGCCAGATCGGCCCCGGACATGCCGGGTGTGCCGCGGGCGATGACATCGGCCTTGACGTCGGGCCCCACCGGCACCTTGCGCATGTGCACGTTGAGGATCTGCTCACGACCACGGATGTCGGGCAGCGACACGACCACCTGGCGGTCGAAGCGGCCAGGCCGCAGCAGCGCCGG
This sequence comes from Lautropia sp., assembly GCA_030532425.1. GTDB lineage: Bacteria > Pseudomonadota > Gammaproteobacteria > Burkholderiales > Burkholderiaceae_E > Lautropia. Next base: position 3,909 of record JAUNLD010000085.1, read on the forward strand.
ATCGAGCACGTCGGGGCGGTTGGTGGCGGCGATCAGGATGATGCCCTGACCCGTCTCGAAACCGTCCATCTCGACCAGCAGCTGGTTCAGCGTCTGTTCGCGCTCGTCGTTGCCACCGCCCAGACCGGCACCACGCTGGCGACCGACGGCGTCGATCTCGTCGATGAAGACGATGCAGGGGGCGTGTTTCTTGGCGTTCTCGAACATGTCGCGCACGCGGGCTGCACCGACACCGACGAACATCTCGACGAAGTCGGAACCCGAGATCGAGAAGAACGGCACCTTGGCCTCGCCGGCGATGGCACGGGCGAGCAGCGTCTTGCCGGTTCCCGGCGGGCCGACCATCAGCACGCCACGCGGGATGCGACCGCCCAGTTTCTGGAAGCGGGAGGGGTCACGCAGGAACTCGACCATCTCCTGCACTTCTTCCTTGGCCTCGTCGGCCCCGGCCACGTCGGCAAAGGTGATCTGGTTGTTGTTCTCGTCCAGCATGCGCGCACGGCTCTTGCCGAAGGAGAAGGCACCACCGCGCCCCCCGCCCTGCATCTGGCGCATGAAGAAGATCCAGACCCCGATCAGCAGCAGCATCGGGAACCACGAGATGAAGATCTGCATCAGCACGGACTGTTCTTCTTCCGGCTTGGCATTGACCTGTACCCCGTATTTCATCAGGTCGCCGACCATCCAGATGTCGCCGGTGGACGGCACATAGGTGGACAGCGTGCGGCCGTCACGTGTGCGGATGCGCACCGAGCGGCCATCGACCTGGACGCTCTCGACCTGGCCGTTCTCGGCCTCTTTCATGAACTGGGAGTATGGAATGTCGCCGACCCGTGCCTGCCGTGTCTCGAACTGCCGGAACACGGTAAACAGGACCAGGGCGATGATGACCCAGACTGCTGCCTTGGAAAACGCGTTATTCACCTGCCATTTCCTCTTGATGCGCACGGGCTGTCAGCCGAGTGCCGCACGATTCTACGCTCTTGATGACAATTATCCGTGCTTTTGGCCCGGTGTTTCATCTGTTTGGCTTCAGTCGCCGGCCCAACAGGTAGGTTTCCGCCGAGCGGTCACGCGATGCCTTGGGCTTGCGGGGCTGCACGGTGACGAAGTGATCCTTGAACAGACGCACCAGCTGGCTGTAGCCGCTGCCGTGAAAGACCTTGATGAGCAAGGCCCCCTCGGGCTTGAGCCAGCGGCTGGCGAAATCGACGGCCAGCTCGGCCAGATCCTGCATCCGGGCCGCATCGGCCACCCCCACCCCACTCAAGTTGGGGGCCATGTCCGACAAAACAAGGTCGACCTTGTCGCCCGCCAGCAGCGCCTCGAGCTGGTCGAGCACCGCCTGCTCGCGGAAGTCGCCCTGAAAGTACTCGACGCCGGGGATCGGCTCCATCGGCAACAGGTCGAGCGCGATGATCCGGCCATCGACCGGCACCTGCACGCCCTCGCTGCGGGCATCGTCGGCCTTGCGGACATCGGGCGCCAGATGCGGCGCGGACAGCCGCCGCCGCACCACCTGCGACCAACTGCCGGGCGCCGACCCCAGGTCGACGACCGTCATGCCCGGCCGGATCAGCCGGTCCTGCTCATCGATGCCGATGAGCTTGAAGGCCGCACGCGCACGATACTGATGCCGCTGGGCCAGCTTCACGTAGGGATCGTTGAGATGATCGTGAAGCCAGGCCTTGTTCAGTTTTTTACTGCTGCTGCTGTGCACGGCGCCCTGCCCTCGTAGAATCGCCTTTTGTGTATCGGATACAAGCCACTCCCATGCCTTCCCTGATTCTCGACAAGGCCGAGCGCAAGGCGCTGGCCGCGCAGGCTCATTCCCTGAACCCGGTGGTACTGCTGGGCGCCGCCGGCCTGACCCCTGGCGTCATGCAGGAGATCGACCGCTCGCTGACGGCCCACGAACTCATCAAGGTGCGCCTGACCGGCCTGGACCGCGATGCCCGCCCCCAGGCCGCCGAACAGATCGCCGAGGCCCTGTCGTGCGCGCCGGTGCAGCTGATCGGCAACGTGCTGGTGCTGTACCGCCCGGCTCCGGATGAGGATGATGCCTGATGGTCTCATGAAGCCCGGCATGCCGGGCTGATTTTTTCTGATGGCCGCCATAGGGTCGGCCAATCCGGGCGGCGTGGCCAGCGGGATCAGCCTCCTGGGCGCCACCGGCCCGGGCCGCATCAGCCGGCGGCGGCGACGGCGCAGCGCCCACACGGCCCCGACCGGGCGGCCCGCCGGCTTAGCGGTACAGCACCTCCAGCACCTCGAACTCGCGCTCGCCGCCCGGCGCCTGGAACGCGGCCACATCACCCGCGTACTTGCCGATCAGGGCACGTGCCAGCGGGCTGGAGATCGAGATCTTCGACTGCTTGATGTCGGCTTCATCGTCACCGACGATCTGGTAGGTCACCTTGTCGCCCGACTCGATGTCCTCGAGCTGCACCGTGGCCCCAAAGACTACCCGGCCATCGGCATCGAGCGTGGCGGGGTCGATGATCTGTGCGGCCGAGAGCTTGCCTTCCAGCTCGGCGATGCGGCCCTCGATGAAGCTCTGACGCTCCTTGGCCGACTCGTATTCGGCATTTTCGGAGAGATCTCCCTGGGCACGCGCCTCGGCAATGGCATTTATCACATTCGGACGCTCGACCGACTTCAGGCGCTGCAGTTCTTCCTTGAGCAGCTGCGCACCGTGGACGGTCAGGGGAACGGATGAGGACATGTCGGTCAATCTCCCGAAAAAAGACAAAACCCCGGGCGGAGAAAGCCCGGGGTCTGAGGGTGTTGTTTGGTTAGGCCCAGTTTACACGAAGGCAGCCCACCCGGGCGACTTTCCGGGATATGGGAAGCGGACATTGCAACAGCGCGTGTCGCCCGAGTGCAGGTGCTGGCTGGGCGAGTGGGCCCGCCGAAGACGGACGGCGGGCCCGCCCACGCTCAGCCGGCGCCCTGCACCCGCTTCTGCTTCAGGCCGGCATGCAGCGTCTGCAGCGCATAGACATCCGGGGCGGCCAGCGAGCGCATGCCCTTCACCGTGGCCAGCGCACTGGCGATGGTGGTGTAGAAGGTGACACGCTGGGCCAGGGCGGTGGTGCGGATGGCACGGGAGTCCTGGATCGCGCTGCGACGCTCTTCGACCGAGTTGATGAGCAGCGAGATCTCGCCGTTCTTCAGCAGGTCGACGACGTGGGGGCGGCCCTCCTGCACCTTGTTGACCGGCGTGACCGGTAGGCCGGCTTCGGCGATGGCCGAGGCCGTGCCCCTGGTGGCCACCAGGGTAAAGCCCATCTCGTGCAGGATCCGGGCCACCTGGACCGCGCGCGGCCGGTCGACGTGCTTGACCGAGATGAAGGCGGTACCGCCTTCCGGGATATGCACCCCTGCCCCGACCTGCGACTTGATGAAGGCGGCATCGAAGGAATAATCGACGCCCATCACCTCGCCGGTGGACTTCATCTCGGGCCCGAGGATGGTGTCGACGCCAGGGAACTTGTTGAACGGGAAGACGGCTTCCTTGACGGCGTAGTAGTCGGGGATGACTTCTTCGGTCACGCCCTGGGCATCGAGGGCGGTACCGGCCATGCAGCGGGCCGCCACCTTGGCCAGCGGTACGCCGGTGGCCTTGGAGACGAAGGGCACGGTGCGCGAGGCGCGCGGGTTGACTTCCAGCACGTAGACCCGGTCACCGGCCTCGGTGGCGGTCGCCGGGCCGGCCGGCTTGTGGTCGCCGTCGGCCTTCTGGATGGCGAACTGCACGTTCATCAGGCCATTGACCTTCAGCGCCTTGGCCATCAGCACGGTCTGGCGCTTGATCTCGGCGATCAGCGCTGGCGAGAGCGACCACGGCGGCAGCGAGCAGGCCGAATCACCCGAGTGCACGCCCGCCTGTTCGATGTGTTCCATCACCCCGCCGATGACGACGCGCTCGCCGTCGCAGACGCAATCCACATCCACCTCGATGGCATCGTTGAGGAAGCGGTCAAGCAGCACCGGCGAATCGTTGCTGACCTTGACGGCCTCGCGCATGTAACGTTCGAGGTCGCGCTGCTCGTGAACGATTTCCATCGCCCGGCCGCCCAGCACGTAGCTGGGGCGCACGACCAGCGGGTAGCCGATCTCGTTGGCCAGCGCGATGGCCTCGGCTTCGGTGCGGGCGGTACGGTTGGGCGGCTGCAACAGCCCCAGGCGGTTGAGGAGCTTCTGGAAGCGCTCGCGGTCTTCGGCGATGTCGATCGAATCAGGCGAGGTGCCGATGATGGGCACGCCGGCCGCTTCAAGGGCCTTGGCCAGCTTCAGCGGGGTCTGGCCACCGAACTGGACGATGACGCCGACCGGTTTTTCCAGCTCGACGATTTCAAGCACGTCTTCGAGCGTGACCGGCTCGAAGTAGAGACGATCGGAGGTGTCGTAGTCGGTGGAGACCGTCTCGGGGTTGCAGTTGACCATGATGGTTTCGTAGCCGTCCTCGCGCAGCGCGAAGGAGGCATGAACGCAGCAGTAGTCGAACTCGATGCCCTGACCGATGCGGTTGGGGCCACCGCCCAGGACGATGACCTTCTTGCGGTCGGAGGGCGCGGCCTCGCATTCGTCCTCGTAGGTGGAATAGAGGTAGGCGGTGTTGGTGGCAAATTCGGCCGCGCAGGTATCGACCCGCTTGTAGACCGGGCGCACCCCCAGACGGTGACGGAGCTTGCGGATCTCGTGTTCGGTGGTTTCGAGCAGATAACCGAGGCGGCGGTCGGAGAACCCCTTCTTCTTGAGGGTGCGCAGCGTGTCGGCATCCAGATCGCCCAGTGTCATCTTGTCGAGCATCAGCTCGATGTCGACGATCTCCTTGATCTCGGCCAGGAACCACGGGTCGATCTTCGTGAGCGCATGCACCTGCTCGATGGTGAAGCCCAGCGCAAAGGCATCGCCCACATACCAGATCCGCTCGGAGCCCGGCTCGCCCAGCTCCTTCTCGATCACTTCCAGATCGGTCGTCATCTGGTTCTGGCCGTCGACGCCGATCTCCAGGCCGCGCATGGCCTTTTGCAGGCTTTCCTGGAAGGTACTGCCGATGGCCATCACCTCGCCCACCGATTTCATCTGGGTGGAGAGGCGGTTGTCGGCCTGCGGGAACTTCTCGAAGGCAAAGCGCGGAATCTTGGTGACGACATAATCGATGGTCGGCTCGAACGAAGCCGGCGTGGCGCCCCCGGTGATGTCGTTCTTCAGCTCGTCGAGCGTGTAGCCCACCGCCAGCTTGGCCGCGATCTTGGCGATCGGGAAGCCCGTGGCCTTCGAGGCCAGCGCCGACGAACGCGACACGCGCGGGTTCATCTCGATGACGATCATCCGTCCGGTCTGCGGATGGATGGCGAACTGGACGTTGGAGCCACCGGTGTCGACGCCGATCTCGCGCAGGATGGCGATCGAGGCGTCGCGCATCAGCTGGTATTCCTTGTCGGTCAGCGTCTGGGCAGGCGCCACGGTGATCGAGTCGCCAGTGTGCACGCCCATCGGGTCGAGGTTCTCGATCGAGCAGACGATGATGCAGTTGTCCCTGCTGTCACGCACCACCTCCATCTCGAACTCTTTCCAGCCGATCAGGCTTTCCTCGATCAGCAGCTCGTTGGTGGGCGACAGCTCGA
>JAUNLD010000086.1 GCA_030532425.1 Lautropia sp.
AGTCGCGCGAGCTGGGCATGCAGACCTTCGACCAGCACCTGTTCGACCTCTACGAAGCGGGCCTGATCACCTACGAAAACGCGCTGCGCAACGCCGACTCGGTCAACGACCTGCGCCTGAACATCAAGCTCAACGGCAAGCGCAAGCCCGAAGGCGAGGCCGCCAACGGCATGAGCAATCTGGGGATCGTCTGATTCATGCCGGGGCATCCCGGCAGCGGGGGCGTGATGGCAGGCCTCGACAGGACGGGCAACTGCTCCTGCCCCATCCCGCCATGCGCTGGCGCATGCGCGCATCGGCAATCATCAGCATCTTTAGATCGGCCTTGCCCGCATCGTGTCTGCAAAAGGTTGAACCTGCTCCCGTCTTCAGCGTAGGCCCTGGGTGGATGACGCATGCACAGGGCCGCAGTGGGAATCTGCCGCCCCCCGACATGCTTGTGGGTAGAATGGTCTGGACACGATTTTTCCAGACCATGAAGGAGACACAGCATGTCGCACAGCTTGGGTGCACAAGGATTTTCCTGGTCGGTGGTGGCGCTGGCCGCCGCGCTGGGGCTGGCGGGCTGCGCCAGCAGCGCAGGGCCATCGTCTGCCGGGGCTGCCGGCACGCAGGGGGCCGCCACGGCGTCGTCGGCCCGTCAGTGGGCCACGCTCGATGGCAGGCAGCCGCTGGTGATCGGCCACCGCGGTGCCAGCGGCTATCTGCCGGACCACACCCTGGAAGGTTATCGTCGGGCCATCGAACTGGGGGCCGATTTCATCGAACCCGATCTGGTCTCCACCCGTGATGGCGTGCTGGTGGTGCGCCACGAACCCAACATCAGCACCACCACCAACGTGGCCCAGCTGCCGCAGTTTGCCAGCCGCAAGCGCAAGGCCGTGATCGACGGTGTGGAAGAGGAGGGCTGGTTCGTCAGCGACTTCACGCTGGCCGAGCTGAAGCAGTTGCGTGCCGTGCAGCCGCTGGCCGAGCGCGACCAGAGCCACAATGGCAAGTATCAGGTGCCCACCTTCGAGGAGGTGCTGACGCTGGTGCGCGACGAGCAGGCCCGCACCGGCCGTGTCATCGGCGTCTACCCCGAGCTTAAGCATTCCACCTGGCACCGTGAGCTGGAGCTGCCGCTGGAAGACCGCCTGCTGACGCTGCTGGAGCGCTTTGGCCTGACCCGCAAGGATTCGCCGGTAATCGTCCAGTCTTTCGAGACCGGCAATCTCAAGTATCTTCGCGGCAAGACACAGGTGCGGCTGGTGCAGCTGATCGGCGGGGCCGACCAGAACCCCGATGGCAGCATCGACCTGACGCTGCCCGATGGCCAGGCCTTCGATCTGACCCGTGCAGGAGACAGGCGCACCTATGCCGACATGCTGACGCCGGCCGGTCTGGCCGAGATCCGCACCTATGCCGACGGCATCGGCCCCTGGAAGGCCTTCTTGCTGCCGTCGCGGCTGAAACTGGATGCCCAGGGCCAGCCGGTGGACCTGAATGGCGATGGCACCATCGACCAGCGTGACCGCATCGCCATGCCGCCCACCGATGTGGTGGCCAATGCCCACAAGGCGGGGCTGATGGTGCATGCCTACACCTTCCGCAACGAGCCACGCCGGCTGGTCTCGGATGACAGGGGCGACCCGAAGGCCGAATACCGCCGTGCCTACGAGCTGGGTGTGGACGGCCTGTTTAGCGACTTTCCCGATACCGCAAAGGCCGCACGGGACGAGTGATCCACTGCTGGTGTGGTGCTCGATCTGCAGATGTGCCAGCCTGATCGTGGATGGCCGTTCAGCGACTGCCTCGATGCCGCGAAGGCCGCATGGGTCGCGTGATCTTGTTGCAGGCGCTTCTTCCTTGGGGGCTGCTGCTTGGGGCGCAGAGGTCCTCTTTCCCCGTAGCCATGCCGGGTTGTACAGCCCGTCTGAAACACGATAGTAGTGTGATGGCATGACATAATACTAGTGTGATGATATGACGCAATACTAGTGTGGTAATGGGGCACACGGGTCGTGTCCTGCTACGGTACACGCTTCGTGTGAAGGGAGAAGGGGCATGGTGAGCGAACGCCTGGCTGATGCGCTGGCCAGTCTGAAGGCGCTTCAGGATGCAGGACAGCGGGTGATTCGCAGTGCGGATCTGAGCAGGCTGCATCGGGAGCGGTTGGTACGGGCGGGTTATCTGCAGGAAGTGCTCAAGGGCTGGTATCTGCCGGCACGGCCGGAGGCCGGCGAACCGCTGGATGGCAGTACCGCAGCCTGGTATGCCGGCATGCGTGATTTCGTGGTGGGGTACTGTAGCGCCCGGTTTGGTGAGCAGTGGCATCTGGCACCGGAGCAGTCATTGCAACTGCGTGGAGGCGAGTGCACGCTGCCCAGGCAATTGCAGGTCTGGGCCACTGCAGGCAACAACCAGCTGGTTGCCTTGCCGCACGGTTGCTCGCTGTTCGTTTACCGGGCCAGGACATTGCTGCCGGCAGTGCCCGACCCGGACAACCAGGGCATCCGTCTGGTGAATCTGGTGCAGGGTCTGGTGGCGGTTCCGGCTTCGTTCTACAGTCAGCAGCCGCTGGCCGCCCGGGTGGTGCTGGGCATGCTGGATGATGAAAGCGCGTTGCTGCGCAGCTTGCTGCAGGGCGGGCATTCCGTGGTGGCGGGCCGTCTCGTGGGGGCGTTGCGGGCGGTGGGCAGATCAGGCATGGCCGAGCGAATCGTTGCCGCCATGCAGGGGGCCGGGTATGTGGTGCAGGCCATGTCTCCCTTTGAAAGCCAGCCTGCGGCGCTCGCGTCGCGCCCGGAGTCGCCCTATGTGCAGCGCTTGCGCCTGAGTTGGGCGGCCATGCGCGAGACGGTGGTGGCGGCTTTTCCGGCGCCGTCTGCTGGCGGGCCTCAGGGGAGCGCCCTGCTGGAGGAGATCGACGCACGTCATGTGGCGGATGCGTACCATTCGTTGTCGATCGAGGGATATCGGGTGACGGTGGGCCTGATCGACAAGGTGCGCCGTGGTCAATGGCAACCGGATGGAGAAGACCGGGAGCGGCGCGATGCCATGGCAGCGCGCGGGTACTTCGATGCGTATTCGCGCGTGCGGGCCTTTGTGGCCGGACTGCACGAAGGTGATGCAGCGCTTCGGGCCGATACGTTGCATGTGGCGCTGGGGCAGTGGTATCTGGCCCTGTTTTCGCCCAGTGTGCAGGCGGGGCTGCTGCAGGCGGCAGATCTGGCGGGCTGGCGCGACACCCAGGTCTTCATTCGCGGGGCACGGCATGTGCCGCCCCCGAGCGCGGCGGTGCGTGAATGCATGCCGGTGCTCTTCGAGCTGATTGCCAGCGAGCCGCATCCGGCCGTGCGGGCGGTGCTCGGGCATTTCCTGTTCGTGTTCATCCATCCCTACATGGACGGCAATGGCCGGCTGGCGCGTTTCCTGATGAACGCGATGCTGGTGACTGGCGGTTATGGCTGGACCATCATCCCGGTCCAGCAGCGTCAGGCGTACATGGACGCGCTGGAGGCCGCCAGCTCTGCCGGGGATATCGGCCCCTTTGCCCGTTTCGTCGCCGCACTGCTTCAGCAGCAAAGCACGGAGCCGCCTTTCGCGGGCTGACCCCGATGCGATGTCGGGCGGGTGTTAGGGTCGATCGTGCGCACCGCTTTCGACGTCGTGACCGCACGGTCCGCCCATGGTGACTGGGGGCTGGTTGCGCACCTGGGGTGGTACGGACCGGGCGTGACTGGCTAAAGCTGAGCCGTCCGTTATCCGGTCCGCCATGCCCTGATGCCTGCTGGGAACGACCTTGTAGGGGTGACAAGGAACTTCGAGCGCAAGAACCGGATTGATCGCGTCGGTGGCCGGTTTATTCTTGGTGGCATGGCTGTCGAGGAGGGCATGGCATGGCGGCGGGAGATAGCTACGACACTGAGGATGCACGCTGGGAAGCGGTGCGGGCGCGTGACGTGCGTGCGGACGGTCATTTCGTGTACGGGGTAAGGAGCACGGGGGTGTACTGTCAGCCCAGTTCGACGGCGCGTCTGCCACGGCGCAAGAACGTCGAGTGACGTCGAGCCTTCGCGTGCCCGATGGCTGCGCGAGAAGCAGGGGAACCAGAACGAGAAGCCGGGGTGAGGATTCTTCGCTCAGTCAGCCGGGGCGTCAGGTGGGCTGATCGGTCTCACCCGCATCGAGAACTGGAACAGCCGGCACTCGATGGCGCCGTTGAACAGTGGAGTCTTGCGGCTTTCGCGCAGGCCGAGCTGGCCGGGCAGGCCGCGGTCGCTGGTCAGCAGGAAGGCCTGCCAGCCGCCAAAGTGGTTGCGCAGCGTGGCGCCGATGGCGCGCCACTGTTCGACCGGGATGCTGACGCGCTCGTTGTAGGGTGGGTTGGTGACGATGACACCCGCTGCGTCCTGATGCGGGCGCATGTCGGCAGCATCGGCCTGGTCGAAACGGATGAGGTCGGCGGGCAGGCCGGCCAGTTGCAGGTTGTCGCGTGCCAGGGCAACGGCCTGGGGGTCCAGGTCGCTGGCGGCCAGCTGGCCGCGGGGGGCACGGGCGATGCCTTCGTCGGCGCGGCAGCGTAGTTCTTTCTTGATCTCAAGAAATAGTGGGGCCTCGTGGATCTTCAGGGCCTCGATGCCGAATCTCCGGTTGAGGCCCGGTGGACAGTCGCACAGGATCTGGGCGGCCTCGATGACGATCGTGCCCGAGCCGCAGAAGGGGTCGAGCAGGGGGGGCGTGCCGACGGCCGGGGGGGGCGGGCTGTCGGCCTGGCGTGCTGCCCGCACCGCCTGGCTCCAGCCCGACAATGCCAGCAGTCCGGCGGCCAGGTTTTCCTTCAGCGGGGCCGAGACGCGGCGGTCCTGGTGGTTGCGCCAGCCGCGCTTGAACAGCGGTTCGCCCGAAAGGTCGAGATAGAGTTGCAGCCGCTCGGCCGTCAGGAAGGCGCTGATGCGCACATCGGGCTGGTGGGTGTCGACCGAGGGACGAGTGCCGCCTTGCTCGCGAAAGCGGTCGACGATGGCGTCCTTGATGCGCAGGGTGGCAAAGTTCAGGCTCTTCAGCGGCGAGCGGATGGCCACCACGTCGACGCGGATGGTCTGCCGGGCACTGAACCAGTTTTCCCAGCGGGTGTCGCGGCAGAGCTGGTACAGGGTGCGTTCGTCGCGGCAGGGCCGGTCGAGCAGGCGCAGCAGCACGCGGCTGGGGATGCGTGCCTGCAGGTTGATGCGGTAGGCGGTTTCCAGCGTGCCCCGGCATTCGACACCACCGGGAACGGTGCGGGTTTCGCCGGCGCCCAGGGCGCTCAGCTCGTCGGCCAGCGCCTGTTCCAGCCCGCGCGGGCAGGGGCAGAAGAAGTGGAAGGCGTGGTCGGGGGAGGAGGCGGACGCGTTCATGAAAGGGGCAGGGGGTCAGAAGGGTTTCAGCACCACCATGATGACGACGATCAGCAGCAGGATCACCGGCACTTCGTTGAAGACGCGGAACCAGCGTTCGGAGCGGCGCGATTCACCGCGTTCGAAGCGCCGCAGCAGCCGGCCGCAGCCGTGGTGGTAGCCGATGATGAGGGCCACGCAGGTGAGCTTGACGTGCATCCAGCCATCGCCCAGGCCGATGCGATAGCCCATCATGATGAACAGCCCGCTGATGACGGCCAGGATGGCCAGCGGCAACATGAAGTTGTAGAGGCGGTTGGCCATGCCCAGCAGCCGTTGCCGTTCGGCCGTTGAATCAGCCGGCACCTGTGCCAGGTTGACGAAGATGCGCGGCAGGTAGAACAGTCCTGCAAACCAGCTGACGACCATGACGATGTGGAATGTCTTGGTCCAGAGATAGATGTCGGTACCCATGATGGCGGGATAAAGAGGCTGCGCAGGGCAGCAGGACCGGCGCTGCACGGGTGCAGCCGTGCCGCCGGGGCAGAAGTGGCGCAGCCGCATGCCGGCTGCGGCATGAAGGTGCTGACAGGCACGTCAGCCACGGATCTCGCCATGGCCGAAGACCACGTATTTCTGGCTGGTGAGGCCTTCCAGACCCACCGGCCCCCGGGCGTGCAGCTTGTCGGTGGAGATGCCGATCTCGGCGCCCAGCCCGTACTCGAAGCCGTCGGCGAAGCGGGTCGAGGCATTGACCATCACCGAGGAGGAGTCGACTTCGCGCAGGAAGCGCATCGCATGGCTGTGGTTGTTGGTGATGATGGCATCGGTGTGTTTCGAGCCGTGCCGGTTGATGTGGGCGATGGCCTCGTCCAGGCCCTCGACGACCTTCACTGCCAGGATCGGTGCGTTGTATTCGGCCTGCCAGTCGTCGTCGGTGGCTGCGATGGTCGGGATCTGGGCGGCGGCGAGGATTTCGGCGCAGTCGGCATCGACGCGCAGCTCCACCTGCTTGCGGTAATAGATCTCGCCCAGGCGCGGCAGGATGCCGGGCAGGGCGGCCCGATGCACCAGCAGCGTTTCCATCGTGTTGCAGGGGGCATAGCGCTGGGTCTTGGCATTGTCGGCAATGCGGATCGCCATGTCGATGTCGGCGCTCTCGTCGATGTAGACGTGGCAGACACCGTCAAGGTGCTTGAGCACCGGCACCCGGGCCTCGGCGGTGATGCGTTCGATCAGCGACTTGCCGCCGCGCGGGATGATGACGTCGATCGAGTCGCGATCACGGATGAGATGGCCGACGGCGGCCCGGTCGGTGGTGGCCACCAGCTGGACGGTGGCGGCCGGCAGGCCGGCGCGTGCCAGGCTCTCGGTCATCAGGGCGGCCAGCGTGCGGTTGGAGTGGATGGCTTCGGAGCCGCCCCGCAGGATGGCGGCGTTGCCGGATTTCAGGCACAGTGCCGCGGCATCGACGGTGACGTTGGGACGGGATTCGTAGATGATGCCGATCACGCCCAGGGGAACGCGCATCCGGCCAACCTGGATGCCGCTGGGGCGCTGGCGCACGTCGGTGATCTCGCCCACCGGATCGGGCAGGGCGATGATCTGCAGCAAACCCTCGATCATCGTGTCGATGTTGGCCTCGGTCAGGCGCAGTCGGTCGATGAAGGCTGCATCATGACCGGCCCCGCTGGCGGTGGCCAGATCCTGGCCGTTGGCCGTGACCAGCAGGCTGCGGTTGCGGTCGATGCGTTCGGCCAGCGTCTTGAGCACAAGATTCTTGGTGGTGGCGCTGGCGCGGGCGATCTCGTGGCTGGCGGCACGGGCGGCGCGGCCCAGGCCACGCATGTAGTCGGCAGTGTTCAGGGTGTTCATGGTCAGGCATCCACCAGAGAGGCGGCAAGGTCGGGCGGGCCGGGCAGGCGCCCGCCCGACAGGGCGATGAGCAGGGTGCAGGCATGGAACCACGGGTTGGCGACGCTGCTGCCGCCCGCCATGCCTTTGGCGATTCTATCCAGCCGGGCCACCTGCCGCAGCAAATGGGCGAGTGTCGTGTCGTCCAGCCGGTTGAGGGCCTGCCGCATGACTGGCTCGCGGCGGCCAAAGACGCCGGCCTGACGCATCGCTGCCTGCATCGGCTTGCCGCTACCCATCTGTTCGCGGATGCGCATCAGCTTGCGCAACGCATCGGCCAGGGCCCAGCACAGCAGGGGCAGGGCGGCGTCCTCGGCTTCGAGCGACTGTGCCATCCGCATCGCCCGGGCGGTGTCGCCCGCCAGGGCGCTGTCGACCAGGCCGAACAGCTCGAAGCGGGCGTTGTCCATCACGATCTCGGTGACGGCGTCGATTGGCAGCTCGCCGGGTGGCAGCAGCAGGCCCAGCCGCTGGATCGCCTGGTGGCTGGCCAGCAGGTTGCCTTCGGTGCGTTCGGCGATCAGGGCCAGTACGGCAGGGGAGGCCTGCTGTTTCTGGGCGGCCAGCCGTTCGGCAATCCAGCGGGGCAGCGTGGCCGCGTCGACGCGGGGGGTGTCCATCCACAGCATCTCGCGGGCCAGCGCCTCGAACCAGGCCGTGCCCGTGGTGGCCCGCTCCAGCCGGCCGCTGGCGAGCACGATGTGGCAATCATCTCCCAGCCGGGGCAACAGCTCGCGCAGCGCATCACCCAGCTCGCGGGTGGGCTTGGTGTTCAGGCGCAGATCGACCAGCTTGCGGCTGGCAAACAGCGATTGTGATTGCGTGGCCTCCAGCAGGCGGCTGCGATCGAAGTGGTGGTCGATCTCCAGCACCTCGCGTTCCTCGAAGCCCTGCTTGCGTGCCTGCTGGCGCAGCAGGTCGGTGGCCTCGACGACCAGCAGCAGCTCGTCACCGCTGATCCAGGTCAGCGGTGGCAGGGCACGGCCGATGCTCTGGCGCAGTTGTGCCGGGGTGCTGATGCGCTGGGCCATGCCGATGGCCTCAGCCAGGGGGCTTGATGGCAGCCAGGCGACGCATCAGCTGGTGGGCCATGTCGGTGCTCATGTCCTTGTAGAGCATGGCTTCTTCGTCGGCGCGGGCGGTCAGCTGGTTGTCGGCATTGGAAATGTCGCGGCGCAGGACGATCTCGCTTTCGGGCACCAGATCGTTGCCCTTGTCGTCGAGGATGCGAAAGCGCAGGCGCAGGCGCAGCTCGTACTCGCGGGCCCGGCCTTCGGACGAATAGGCCACTACCTCACGTTCGGGGGTTTCCTGCGTGATGATGAGGCGGACATCGGCCTGTCTGGGGTTGCTGACCAGCGTGGTGCCCTCGACGTGCGCCATCTCGCGGCGCAGGGCCAGACCGATGCTGCCGTTGGGCGCCAGGTTGGTGTAGAGGCGGTCGAAGGGCAGGCTGGTACTGCGCCGCAACCGGAAGCCGCAGCCGGCGACCGCGAGGCTGAGGCCGCCCGTGAGCAGCAGCCAGTCACGGCGGCCGAGGCGGGGGCGGTGGGCTGGTGCCGAGGCGGCCGCCCCGGGCACTCCGGCCGCCCCGGCCGGGATGTGCCGCTGAACCCGGCCAACCGGGCCGGGGCTGGCCGGCTGCCCGTGGCCGACGGCGCCGCCTGTCTTCACCGGCGTGCTCATCACAGCACCACGTTCACGAGGCGGCCGGGCACGACGATGATCCGTTTCGGCGTCTTGCCCTCACCGATGCGGGCCACTTCCGGGGCTGCGGCCGCGATGGCCTCGATGGCGGCCTTGTCGGCTTCGGCCGGCACGCTGATCGAGC
>JAUNLD010000087.1 GCA_030532425.1 Lautropia sp.
ACCCGTCGGTGACCTCGGTCTGCCGCAACAGCCTGTTCTGCCCGACCACCGAGGAATACATCCTGCCGATCATTCACGGCAACGACCGGGTCGAGTGGTTCATGCAGCTGTCCGACGAGATCACCTGGAACATCACCGACAAGGAAACCGGCCGTCCGCTGGCCCGGGTGGTGATGAAACCCGGTGACGTGGCTGCCATGCCGGCCAACATTGCCCATCAGGGCTTCTCGCAGAAGCGCTCGATGCTGCTGGTCTGGGAGAACGCCAGCCCCGAGATCGTCGAGAAGTACGCGTCGGGCGAGCTGCCCCCGCATCCGGTGTCCTTCTGAGACTGCCGTGCCGCCGGCCGGTCAGGCCGGTGGCAATTTCCGTGGCGTGCTGCCGGTGGATGTCCCGTGCGGGTCGTGTGCCGGCATGCGCGCCGTTCCGGTCCTGCTCCCCTGGGGCCGGACCGACGAATTTCCTGATTGAGAGAAGATCGTGAAGCCGATCCAAAACAAGCTGTTCATCGGTGGCAAGTTCGTGGATGCGCTGGATGGCGCCACCATCGATGTCCTGAACCCCCACGACAATTCGCTGATCACCAAGGTGGCCGAAGCCAAGGCAGCCGATGTCGACCTGGCGGTCGAGGCGGCCACCAGGGCTTTTCCGGCCTGGAAACGGATGCCGGCAGCCGAGCGCGGCCGGTTGCTGCTGAAGCTGGCCGACCGCATCGAGGCCGAGGCTGACGAGCTGGCCAGGCTTGAGGCCCTGGACACCGGTCACCCGGTCCGGGATGCGCGCAACATCGACGTGATGCGCACCGCCGCCTGTTACCGTTACTTTGGGGGCATGGCCGACAAGTTCCAGGGCAGCGTGGTGCCGGTCGAGGAAGGCTTCCTGAACTATGTGCAGCGTGAGCCGATCGGCGTCGTCGGGCAGATCGTGCCGTGGAACTTTCCGCTGATGTTCACCAGCTGGAAGCTGGGCCCGGCGCTGGCCGCCGGCAACACGGTGGTGATGAAACCCTCGGAAATCACGCCGCTGTCCACGCTGCGCATCGCCGAGCTGATGGCCGAGGTGGGCTTCCCCGAGGGGGTGGTCAACATCGTCGTCGGCTATGGTCACACGGCTGGCCAGCACCTGGCCGAGCATCTGAAGGTCGGCAAGATCTCCTTCACCGGTTCGACCAACGTGGGCCGGCGCATCGTCGAGGCCTCGAAGGGCAACCTGAAGCGCGTGCAGCTGGAGCTGGGCGGCAAGGGCGCCAACATGATCTTCGAGGACGCCAACATCGAGGCGGCCGTCAACGGCTCGGCCTGGGCGATCTTCCACAATCAGGGCCAGGCCTGCATCGCCGGCTCGCGCCTGATCATCCATGAGCGGGTGCTGGACGATTTCATGAGCCGCTTCATCTCGCTGGCCCAGTCCATCCGTCTGGGCAACCCGCTCGATCCGCAGACCGAGATGGGCCCGCTGACTTCGGCCGTGCACCGTGACCGCGTGCTGTCCTTCGTCGATGTGGCGAAGGAGCAGGGCGGCGAGGTGCTGACCGGTGGCAAGCCGCCGTCCGACGAGGCGCTGGCCGCGGGCTGCTATGTCGAGCCGACCGTGGTGCGTGCGAAGCCCTCCGATCGTGTCGCTCAGGAAGAGGTGTTCGGCCCCTTCGTGACCGTGCTGACCTTCCGCGACGACGAGGAGGCGCTGGCCATCGCCAACGGTACCGAGTATGGCCTGGGCAGCGGTCTGTGGACGCGCGATCTGGCCCGTGCCCACAAGGTGGCCGGGGCGATGCGTGCCGGCATGGTGTGGATCAACAGCTACAAGCGGGTCAATCCGGGCTCGCCCTTCGGCGGTGTCGGCCAGTCGGGCTACGGCCGTGAGATGGGCTTCGAGGCCATGCACGACTACACCGAGGCCAAGTCGGTCTGGGTCAATGTCGATGCGCGGATTCCGCCGCACTTCAAGCGTTGAGGGCCCGGCCATGATCAGCAAAATCGTGGATTCCGTGGCCGAGGCCCTGCACGGCATCGAGGATGGCGCCACCGTGATGATCGGTGGTTTCGGCACCGCCGGCATGCCGGCGGAGCTGGTGGAGGGGCTGATCGCCGGTGATGCACGTGATCTGGTCGTGGTCAGCAACAACGCCGGCAACGGGGATACCGGTCTGGCGGCACTGCTGAAGGCCGGCCGGGTGCGCAAGATGGTCTGCTCGTTTCCGCGTCAGGCCGATTCCTACGTGTTCGACGAGCTCTATCGGGCCGGCAAGGTCGAGCTGGAGCTGGTGCCGCAGGGCAATCTGGCCTGTCGCATCGAGGCGGCCGGTGCCGGGCTGGGGGCGATCTTCACGCCCACCGGTTATGGCACCCTGCTGGCCGAGGGCAAGGAGACCCGGGAGATCGGTGGCCGCCAGTACGTGCTGGAGATGCCGATCCATGCCGATGTGGCACTGATCAAGTGCCACCGGGCTGATCGCTGGGGCAATCTCAGCTACCGCAAGACGGCGCGCAATTTCGGGCCGATCATGGCCCGGGCGGCACGGCTGACCGTGGCCCAGAGCGATCACCTGGTCGAACTGGGCCAGATGGACCCCGAGACGATCGTCACGCCGGGGATCTTCGTGCAGCGCGTGGTGCATGTGCCGCGCCAGGATGGCCAGCAGGCTGCCTGAAGGAGGAGAGCATGAGCAATGACATCAGGCGGCTGAGCCGGGAGGACCTGGCCCGGCGGGTGGCCCGCGACATCCCGGAAGGGGCCTATGTGAACCTGGGCATCGGCGCCCCCACGCGGGTGGCCAACTATCTGCCGGCCGACCGCGAGATCTTCCTGCACAGCGAGAACGGTCTGCTGGGCATGGGCCCGGCGCCGGCGTCCGGCGAGGAAGACCCGGAACTGATCAATGCCGGCAAGGAGCCCGTGACGCTGCTGCCGGGCGGGGCCTTCTTCCATCATGGGGATTCCTTTGCCATGATGCGGGGTGGCCATCTGGACATCTGTGTGCTGGGCGCCTTCCAGGTGTCGGTGCACGGCGATCTGGCCAACTGGCACACGGGGGCGCCCGACGCCATCCCGGCCGTCGGCGGGGCGATGGATCTGGCCATCGGGGCCAAGCAGGTCTTCGTGATGATGGATCTGCTCACGCGCCAGGGCGAGAGCAAGCTGGTCGAGCGCTGCACCTACCCGCTGACCGGGATCGGTTGCGTGCACCGGCTCTACACCGACATGGCGACGATGGAACTGAGCCAGGACGGTCCCCCGGTCGTCATCGACATGGTCGAGGGCATGGACATCGACACCCTGCGCCAGCTGACCGGTGTCGAGCTGAGACTGAAGGAGACACAGGCATGAAGCCGTTTTTCTATCAGAGCCTGCCGATGCGGGTCCGCTTCGGCGAGGGGGCGATGGCGCATGTGGCCGAAGAGGTCGAGCACCTGGGGGCGAAGGCAGCGCTGGTGCTGTGCACGCCGCAGCAGCGAGACAGTGCCGAAGCCGTGATGAAGGCACTGGGTGACCGCGCAGCCGGCATCTTCGACGGCGCCGTCATGCATGTGCCGATCGAGACGGCCGAGGCGGCGCGTCAGGCGGCAGCCGATCTGGGGGCGGACTGCTGTGTGGCTATCGGCGGTGGTTCGACGATCGGGCTGGGCAAGGCGATCGCGATGACCTCCCCCCTGCCGATCATCGCGATCCCGACCACCTTCGCCGGTTCGGAGATGACCCCGATCTACGGGATCACCGAGGGCGGGCTGAAGCGTACCGGCCGTGACCCGCAGGTTCTGCCGCGCAGCGTTATCTACGATCCGGCGCTGACGGCCACGCTGCCGCCGCGCATCGCGGCCACCAGTGGCATCAATGCGATTGCCCATTCGGTCGAGGCGCTCTATGCGCAGGATGCGAATCCCATCATCAGCCTGATGGCCGAGGAAAGCATCCGCGCGCTGGCACGCAGCCTGCCCCGGCTGGTCGACAGCGAGGGCAGGGATGCCGGGGCCAATGCCGAGGCGCTGTATGGTGCCTGGCTGGCCGGGGCCTGTCTGGGCGCAGTCGGCATGGCCATCCATCACAAGCTCTGTCACACGCTGGGTGGCACCTTCAACCTGCCGCACGCCGAGATGCACACCATCGTCCTGCCGCACGCGGTGGCCTACAACCGCGAGGCGGCGCCGGAAGCGATGGCACGGATCTCGCAGGCGCTGGGCGGGGGCGACCCGGCCGTGGGGCTGTACGAGCTGGCACGCCGGCTGAACGTGCCGCTGGCCCTGAAGGACATCGGCATGCCCGAGGATGGGCTGGAACGCGCTGCGACGCTGGCGACCGAGAATCCTTACTACAACCCGCGCCCGATCGAACGGGATGCGATCCTGGCCCTGCTGCGTGATGCGTGGCAGGGTGTGCCCCCGGCCGCTGGCCAGGGCGCCTGAGGGGAGATGGCATGAACGAAGCTTTCATCTGTGATGCGGTACGCACGCCGATCGGCCGTTACGGCGGTGCGCTGTCGGGCATGCGGGCCGATGATCTGGGGGCGCTGCCCCTGCAGGCCCTGATGGTGCGCCATGAGGATCTCGACTGGCAGGTGCTCGATGACGTGATCTATGGCTGCGCCAACCAGGCCGGCGAGGACAACCGCAATGTGGCGCGCATGTCGTTGCTGCTGGCCGGGCTGCCGGTCGAGGTGACCGGCACCACCATCAACCGCCTGTGTGGATCGGGCCTGGATGCGGTGGGTACGGCAGCACGGGCCATCAAGGCCGGTGAGGCGGCCCTGATGATCGCCGGTGGCGTCGAGAGCATGAGCCGGGCACCTTTCGTGATGCCCAAGGCCGACACCGCCTTCACGCGCAGCAATGCCGTCTACGACACGACGATCGGCTGGCGTTTCGTCAATCCGCGCATGAAGGCGGCCCACGGCGTCGACTCGATGCCGCAGACCGCCGACAACGTGGCGGCCGAATTCGGCATCAGCCGCGAGGATCAGGACCGTTTTGCGCTGTGGTCGCAGCAGAAATGGGCGGCCGCGAACGAGGCGGGCCATTTCCGGGACGAGCTGATGCCGGTGATGGTGCCGCAGAAGAAGGGCGATCCCGTCTGCTTCGACACCGATGAGCATCCGCGTCCGCAGACCACGCTCGAGCAGCTGGCCCGGCTGAAGGGGGTCAACGGCCCCGATCTGAGCGTGACGGCCGGCAATGCCTCGGGCGTCAACGACGGGGCCTGCGCGCTGATCCTGGCTTCGGAGGCTGCCGCCGGGCAGCACGGACTTACGCCGAAGGCGCGCGTCGTGGCGATGGCGACCGCTGGCGTGCGGCCGTCGATCATGGGCTTCGGGCCGGCACCGGCGGTGAAAAAGCTGCTGGCGCAGACCGGCGTCGGGCTCGACCAGATCGACGTGATCGAGCTGAACGAGGCCTTCGCCGCGCAGGCGCTGGCGGTGACGCGCGATCTGGGCCTGGCCGACGATGATCCGCGCATCAACCCGCTGGGAGGCGCCATCGCGATGGGGCATCCGCTCGGCATGAGTGGCGCGCGCCTGGCAACCACCGCGACGTACCAGCTGCAGCGCAGCGGTGGCCGCTATGCGCTGTGCACGATGTGCATCGGCGTCGGTCAGGGCATCGCCGTGCTGCTGGAACGGGTCTGATGGGAGGCGATCATGTCATTGCAACAGGAGCAGCAGCTGACGGCTGCGGTACTGGCGCGGCTCGACGGGTGTGATGACCCGCGCCTGCGGGAGATCATGTCCTCGCTGATCGGACACCTGCACGATTTCGTGCGGGATGTCGAGCCCACGCCGGCCGAATGGTTCGAGGCCATCCGTTTTCTGACCGACACGGGCCATATGTGTGACGACAAGCGGCAGGAATTCATCCTGCTGTCCGACACGCTGGGTGTGACGATGCTGGTCGACGCGATCAACAATCGCAAGCCGCAGGGAGCCACCGAGTCGAGCGTGCTTGGGCCCTTCTATATGGAGGGCGCGCCCGAGATGGAGAGCGGCTGTGATCTGGCCGAGGGCGAGCGCGGCGGCGTCACCGTCAGCGGACGGGTGCTGACGGTCGATGGTGAACCGATCGGGCATGCCTTGCTGGATGTCTGGCAGACGGCCCCGAACGGCCTCTATCACATGCAGGATGAGGGGCAGGAGGAATTCCATCTGTGCGCCCGCGTGCAGGCCGGTGCCGACGGAAGCTACCGTTTACGCACACTGAAGCCGGTGGCCTACCCGATTCCGACCGATGGGCCGGTGGGCAAGCTGCTGGAGCGGCTGGGGCGCCACCCATACCGGCCGGCGCACATCCATTTCATCGTCTCGGCCCCGGGCTTCAAGCCGGTGGTGACGCAGCTCTTTACCCGTGACGACGAGTACATCAGCTCGGATGCCGTGTTCGGCGTCAAGGAGTCGCTGAAGGTCGATTACCGGCCCGATGGTGACGACTGGCGGGTCGATTACGACTTCGTGCTGGAAGCGCTGCCGCCAGGGCACGAGGGGGCGTGATGTACTTCATGATCCTGGGCAGTGATGGCGAGGATGGGGTGGCGATCCGTGCCCGGATCCGTCCGGAACATCGGCACTACCTGCGCCACCACGGTGTGCCCGGCCTGACGGTGCTGATGGGCGGGCCGACGCTGGCCGACGATGGCGAGGCGATGAACGGTACGCTGCTGGTGGTCGAGGCCGATGCGCTCGAGACCGTGCACCGTTTCGTGGCCGGTGATCCCTACACCCGGGCCGGGCTCTTCCGGGCGGTGGACATCCGTCCGTGGTCCTGGAGTCTGGGCCAACCGGAGCGAGGATGATGGAAGACTGGAAGACCCATCCGGATTGTCCGGCCGACGGCACCTGGTTGTGCCAGCTGGGCGACATTCCCGATGACGGGGGCTTCGAGGTATGCTTTGGCAGTGGTCGCGAGGCCTTCCGCGTGCTGCTGCTCAGGCAGGAGGACGAGATCTGGGCTTACACCAACAACTGTCCGCATTTTTCGTTGCCGCTCAATTTCAAGCCGCAGACCTTTCTGGTGATGGATTCGATGATCGTCTGCGCCCACCACACGGCCTTCTTCCGTTTCGAGGATGGGCTGTGTACCGAGGGACCGTGCCTGGGCATGAAGCTGACGGCGCTGCCCTGCTATTGTGTCGATGAAGACGTCTTCTTCGGCAGCGCACCGGACTGAAAGGCCGGCTATCGACGAAGCTCCCTGGTGGTCAGCGCTGTCGGCCGGCACGCTGCGTGCCGACCTGCTGGCCGGACTGCTGGGGGCGCTGCTGGTGCTGCCGCAGGGGGTGGCCTTCGCCAGGCTGGCCGGCATGCCGCCGGCCTATGGCCTGTATGCGGCGATCGTCCCCTGCATCGTGGCGGCCCTGGCCGGTTCCAGCCGGCATGTGGTCACCGGCCCCACCAATGCCAATTCGCTGGCGCTCTTTGCCATGCTGTCGCCGCTGGCGATGCCGGCCAGCGAACATTACATCGCGCTGGCCCTGACCGTGACCTTCATGGTCGGCGTGCTGCAGCTGCTTGCCGGCCTGACCGGAATCGGTTCGGTGGCAAATTTCATTTCACCCTCGGTGCTGACTGGCTTCACCTCGGGGGCTGCCTGCCTGATCGCCTGGCATGCGATGATCGACCTGCGCGCGCTGGTGCTTCCGGCCGGGGCCTTCAACCTGTGGGAGGCCGCCATCGCCGTGGTGACGGTGCTGCTGACCTGGGCGGTGGCACGCTGGCGGCCCCGCTGGCCCGCCATGCTGATGGGCCTGGCGGCGGGCTGGGGGGTGTCGCTGCTGGCCGCCCGTCTTGACCCCGGAGTCCCGATCGAGCGGCTGGGCGAGATCCGCTCGCTGCTGCCGCCCCTGAGCCTGCCCGAGCTGTCCTGGCCGCTCGTGCGGGAGCTTTCGGGCATGGCGCTGGCGCTGACCATCGTGGCCCTGGGGCAGTCGGTTTCCATCGCCAAGGCGGTGGCCGAGCGTTCGGGCCAGCGCATCGACGCCAATCGTGAATTCATCGGCCAGGGCCTCGCCAACGTCTGTGGCAGCTTCTTTTCCTCGTACCTGTCCTGCGGTTCGCTGAACCGTTCGATGCCGAACTATGAATCCGGTGCGCGCACGCCACTGGCCGCGGTCTTCTCGGCTGTGCTGCTGCTGGTGCTGCTGGCCGTGGGGGGCGGGGCGCTGGCGGCGCTGCCGATGGCGGCGATCGCCGCCTTGCTGATCCATGTGGCCTGGAGCCTGCTGGCCCTGCCCCGGGTGCGGGAGATCCTGCGTTTCGGGCGCCAGGAAAGTGCCAGCCTGCTGGTGACCTGGGCTGCCACGCTGCTGATTCCGATCGAGTGGGCGATCCTGCTCGGGGTCGGGGTGTCGCTGCTCTTCTACCTGTATCAGACCTCACGTCCCGTGGTCAGCACGCTGCTGCCGGCCGGCTCGGACCGGCGGCTGGTGCCGGTCGAGGATCTGTCCACGCCACAACCGGAATGCCCGCAGCTGAAGCTCGTGCGGATGGAAGGGGAAGTGTTCTTCGGGGCCACCCATCACGTCGGCGAGCGGCTGGCGGCCTTCCGGCAGCAGGCGCCCCGGCAGCGGCATCTGCTGGTGATGGCCCGCAGCATGAATTTCGTCGATCTGGCCGGTGACCGCCTGTGGCTGCGCGAGTTGCGTCAGCGCCGGGCAGGGGCCGGCAACCTCTACTTCCACCGGCCGCGCAGCCGGGTGCTGGCGGCGTGGCGGCAGAGTGGCCTGCTGGCCGAGCTGGGAGAGGATCAGGTGTTTGCCACCAAGCAGCAGGCCATCGCCGCCATCGTGCCCCGGCTGGACCCGGATGTCTGTGCCGGCTGCCGGGCGCGGATCTTCGAGGAATGCGCCGGCCAGCCGGGGGGGCGAGCCCATTAGGGGGGCATGCCTCACCAGACGCCGATGTCGATGCCGGCCTTCAGTTCCCGGGTGTTCCAGGTCTCGAT
>JAUNLD010000014.1 GCA_030532425.1 Lautropia sp.
GCATGCCGGGTGGTGTGGGAGGGGTGCTGCCTGGGGCAGCCCCCTATCCCGATCGCCTGGGTTTTGCAGGGCTTCCCGCCAGGGAAGCCCGTGGCTGGCCCGGGATGGATTACATGTCCATGCCCATGCCGCCCATGCCACCCATGCCCGGCATGCCAGCGGCGCCAGCGGCCGGCTTGTCTTCCGGTGCTTCGGAGACCAGGCAGTCGGTGGTCAGCAGCAGGCCGGCGATCGAGGCGGCGTTCTGCAGGGCGGTGCGGGTCACCTTGGTCGGATCGACCACACCCATCTCGACCAGATCACCGTACTCGCCGTTGGCGGCGTTGTAGCCGAAGTTGCCCTTGCCTTCGGCAACCTTGGCGACGATCACGCTGGCTTCTTCACCGGCGTTGGTGACGATCTGGCGCAGCGGCTCTTCGATGGCACGCAGCACGATCTTGATGCCGGCTTCCTGGTCGGGGTTGGAGCCCGAGATCTTGGCAGCGGCCTTGGCACGCAGCAGGGCGACACCACCGCCGGGGACGATGCCTTCCTCGACAGCAGCGCGGGTGGCGTGCAGGGCGTCCTCGACGCGGGCCTTCTTCTCCTTCATCTCGACTTCGGTGGCGGCACCGACGCGGATGACGGCCACACCGCCGGCCAGCTTGGCGACACGCTCCTGCAGCTTCTCACGGTCGTAGTCGCTGGTGGCTTCCTCGATCTGGGCACGGATGGCCTTGACGCGAGCCTCGATGGCATCGCCCTTGCCGGCGCCGTCGATGATGGTGGTGTTCTCTTTGGCCACTTCGACACGGGCTGCACTGCCCAGCTCTTCCAGCGTGGCTTTTTCGAGCGACATGCCGGTTTCCTCGGCGATGACGACGCCGCCGGTCAGGATGGCCATGTCTTCCAGCATCGCCTTGCGACGGTCACCGAAGCCAGGGGCCTTGACGGCCACGGTCTTGAGGATGCCGCGGATGTTGTTGACGACCAGGGTGGCCAGTGCCTCGCCCTCGATGTCCTCGGCCACGATCAGCAGCGGACGGCCGGCCTTGGCAACCTGCTCCAGCACCGGCAGCAGATCACGGATGTTGCTGATCTTCTTGTCGTGCAGCAGGATGAACGGGTTGTCGAGAACGGCAACCTGGCGATCCGGGTTGTTGATGAAGTAGGGCGACAGGTAGCCACGGTCGAACTGCATGCCCTCGACGACATCCAGCTCGTTGTTCAGCGACTTGCCGTCTTCAACGGTGATGACGCCTTCCTTGCCGACCTTTTCCATCGCGTCGGCGATGATCTGGCCGATTTCCTCGTCGCTGTTGGCCGAGATGGAGCCGACCTGGGCGATTTCCTTCGAGCTGGTGGTGGGCTTGGAGAGCTTCTTCAGCTCGTCGATCAGGCCGGCGACGGCCTTGTCGATGCCGCGCTTCAGGTCCATCGGGTTCATGCCGGCGGCCACGTACTTCATGCCTTCGCGCACGACGGCCTGGGCCAGCACGGTGGCGGTGGTGGTGCCGTCACCGGCGTTGTCGCTGGTGCGCGAGGCCACTTCCTTGACCAGCTGGGCACCCATGTTGGCCTGCTTGTCCTTCAGCTCGACTTCCTTGGCCACCGAGACACCGTCCTTGGTGACGGTGGGGGCGCCGAAGGAACGCTCCAGCACGACGTTGCGGCCCTTGGGACCCAGCGTGACCTTGACGGCGTTGGCGAGGACGTTGACGCCTTCGACCAGCTTGGCACGGGCGTCATCGCCGAAATTGACTTGTTTTGCTGCCATAAGTGGAAAACTCCTGAATTTGGGGAAACGGCACGGAAGAAGCGTGGCCATTGCCTGCCGTACAGCAGCTGGGCGCATGGCCTCCGGCATCCGTGCCGGAAAGATTCCTGGGGACTGGGCCGGTGGGCAGCGTGCAACCTGCGGGGATCACAGGCGGGGCTGCCCGTCGGCGGGCGTTCGTTACTGGACGATCGCCATGATGTCTTCTTCGCGCATCACCAGCAGTTCTTCGCCATCGACCTTGACGGTCTGGCCGGAATACTTGCCGAAGAGCACCTTGTCGCCAACCTTGACGGCCAGCGGACGGACCTTGCCGTCATCGGTGATCTTGCCGTCACCGATGGCCAGCACTTCGCCCTGATCGGGCTTCTCGGCGGCGTTTTCGGGCAGGACGATGCCGGAAGCAGTCTTGCGCTCGTTGTCGAGGCGCTTGATGATGACCCGGTCATGCAGAGGGCGCAGTTTCATTCAGTGAACTCCTGAACAGGGATTGAAAGTGGTTGTCTGCCCGTGCTGCGGGGCAGCATGGGCGGGCTTGCCAACGAAGCTGGGGACGGTGTGTCGGGAACACAAGGGGCGGCATCCACATTTTTTTACGGGGGATGCCGTGCCTTGGGGCCAGACAGCGACCGTATCGACCCCATGGGGGCGAGCCGGCCTGCCAGGGAGGCCGGGCAGGGCAGCACGAAGGCTGGCTGCGGCGGGCCGGGGCAGGGTCGGAGCACCGACAGGGCTTTTGGCACTCTCGGCAGGAGAGTGCCAAAAGTGGATGATAGACAGGCGCTGCGGGCGATGCAAGCTGCCCGGGGTGTTGCATCGGGCGCAACCTGTGGGCTGGTCCGGACGGTTCATCGGTACGGATGGTGCGTTTGTCTGGGCCGGGCAGCCGGTTGTTGCCTGCCTGCATCACCATGCTGGCCATGATCGGGAAACGGCTGGATGCTTGCAGATCCGCCGACAACAGGGTGGACGCAATGGTGGTGAAGGCAGGAAGCCTGTGGTGGGGCATGTTGGTGGCGGGCATCTCGGGGGGGCTGGTGGCAGCCAGGGCAGCCACGCCCCTGCCGACCGATGGCGCGATCCCGCTGAAGGCTTTTGCCGACAGACAGCCCCTGCGGGCAGGGCTTGTCCCGGCATCCCGGGCGGACACCTCGCGCGCGGCGTCCGCGCCTGCGCCCGTGCAGCCGGTGCAGACGGCGATGCTGTCGTGGCCGATGACCGATGGCGGTGTGCCTGCGCCGATCTCGGTGGAGGCGATGTCCTCGCTGGCGGGCCGCGTCCTGACGCAATCCGGCATCCATGCCGACAGCTTTGGCCTGGTGGTGCAACCGCTGGGCAAGGGCGCGTTGCGTGTCGCCCATCTGGGCGCTCAGCCCTTCAACCCGGCGTCGACGATGAAGCTGGTGACGACGCACGCCGCGCTGTCGATGCTGGGGCCGCAATACCGCTGGACGACGCGCTTCTATCTGACCGGACCGATTCGTGACGGTGTCCTGCATGGCGATCTGGTGTTGCAGGGCGGGGGCGATCCGCACCTGGTGATTGAAGACCTGCACGCGCTGATGGCCGACATGCGCGCGCGTGGCCTGCGCACGATCCGCGGCAACCTCCTCATCGACGACAGCCGCTTTGCGGTGAGCCATGGTGAGGGGCGCGCTTTCGATGGTGATGCTTCGCAGGCTTATAACGTGCTGCCCTATGCGGCACTGATGAACTTCAAGGCCAGCCGGCTGGTGATCGACCCGAAACAGCGCCGCCTGACACTGGAGCCGCCGCTGGCTGACGTGCAGCTGCGTTACGAGGTGAAGGTGCTGAAAGGGCGTTGCCGCCCCGGCCTGAACCGGCTGGCGGTGCGCGAGAGCAGCAACGCCCAGGGCAAACCGGTGCTGACGGTCAGCGGCAGGCAGGTACGGGCCTGTGGCACGCAGCAGTTCTACGCCGCGATGCTGGACCATCAGCGCTTCGTGCACGGCATCTTCAAGGCGGCCTGGCGCGACATGGGGGGCAGCTTCGAGGGGCGCACGCTGATCGCGCCGGGTGCCGCGAGCCGCGGCCGCCTCTTTCATGAATGGACCTCGACCAGCGATCTGGCCGGCGCCGTCCATCATATCAACAAGTACAGCAACAACGTGATGACACGGATGCTGCTGCTGGAGATGGCCGCCGTTCGCGGGCAGGGGGCGGTGCGCCCCGAGGCCGCCGGTGGCTGGCTGCGCGACTGGTACCGTCAGCAGGGCCTGCCGATGACGTCGCTGTACATGGAAAACGGTTCCGGGCTGTCGCGGGTGTCACGCATTTCGGCACAGGATCTGGTCTCGGTGCTGGTGCATGCGGCCGGCAGTGCCACGGCGGGTGATTTCGAGGCCTCGCTGCCGGTGGTGGGAATCGACGGCACGATGCGCACCCGTCTGCGTCACGAGCCGCTGGCGGGCCAGGCGCAGATCAAGACGGGCACGTTGAGTGATGTGCGGGCCATTGCCGGTTACATCACGGCCGCATCGGGCGAGCGTTATGCCTTGGCACTGATGATTAATGGCCCCTATGCCGCCAGCCGTGCACTGGCTGCGCAGGATGAACTGCTGCGCTGGGTTTATCGGCATGGATGAGGGGCCGTAGCGGCCTGGCCGGGTCAGGCGGGGGCTTTGCCCTGCCTTGAACCCTATTTATAATATAAAATATAAATACGACGCCTGCGCCGACGATGTGCAGGCGCATAATGAAAGAGAGACATGCTTGGACAAGGAGTCGTGCATGAGCTACGCGGTAGCGGTGGTCGGTCTTGGCGCGATGGGAATGGGGGCGGCAAAGTCCTGCATCAAGGCCGGGATTGATACCTATGGGGTTGATCTGAACCCGCAGGCTCGGGAGACATTGAAAGCGGCAGGCGCACGGGATGCTGCGGCCACTGCCGATGCGTTTGCAGACAGGCTGGACGCCGTGCTGTTGCTGGTGGTCAATGCCGCTCAGGTGAAGGCCGTCCTGTTTGGTGACGGAGGTGAGGATCAGGGGCTGGCATGCAGGCTGAAGCCGGGAACGGCCGTGATGGTCTCTTCGACCATATCGGCAGAAGATGCGCGGAGCATTGCGGCACGGCTGGCCGAGCACGCCGTACTGATGCTGGATGCACCTGTTTCCGGTGGTGCAGCCAAGGCCAGCCTTGGCGAAATGACGGTCATGGCCTCGGGATCGTCCGAGGCTTTTTCACGTCTGGAGCCTGTCCTGTCTGCGGTGGCAGGCAAGGTATACAACGTGGGGCCCGACATTGGTCAGGGCGCCACCGTCAAGATCGTGCATCAGCTGCTTGCTGGCGTGCACATTGCGGCCGCAGCGGAAGCCATGGCGCTTGCCGCCCGTGCGGGCATCCCGCTGGATCTGATGTACGACGTGGTGACGCATGCGGCCGGAAACTCCTGGATGTTCGAGAATCGCATGAAGCATGTGGTGGAGGGGGATTACACCCCCCTGTCGATGGTCGACATCTTCGTGAAGGATCTGGGCCTGGTGTCAGACACGGCGAAGAGCCTGCGTTTTCCGCTGCCATTGGCGTCCACGGCGCTCAACATGTTCACCGAGGCAAGCAACGCCGGTCATGGCAGGGAAGACGACAGCGCCGTCATCAAGATTTTCAGTGGCATTGATCTGCCGAAGCAGGGGGAGGCATCATGATCCGCCTGGGTGTCATCGCGGACGACTTCACGGGCGCCAGCGACATTGCCAGCTTTCTTGTCGAGAACGGCCTGCGTACCGTGCAGATGAACGGTGTGCCGGCGCGGCATCTGCCTCCGGATGTCGATGCCGTGGTCATCAGCCTGAAATCCAGATCGAATCCGGTCGATGAGGCAGTGGAGCAGTCGCTGGCTGCGTTGAAGTGGCTGATGGATCAGCCATGCCAGCAGTTCTATTTCAAGTATTGCTCCACCTTCGACAGCACCGAGCGTGGGAACATCGGTCCGGTGACGGACGCGCTGCTGAGTGCGCTGGGCGAGGATTTTACGGTGATTTCGCCAGCCCTGCCTGTCAATGGCAGGACGATCTTCAATGGCTACCTGTTCGTCGGCAACGTGTTGCTGAACGAATCGGGCATGCAGAATCACCCGATCACGCCGATGAAGGACGCCAGCCTGATTCGACTGATGGATGCTCAGGCATCGGGGCGGACGGGGCTGGTGTCTTATGCCGAGGTGGCAAAAGGCGCTGATAGCGTGAAGTCCCGCCTGCAGGCACTCCGTTCCCAGGGCTACCGTTATGTCGTTGCAGACAGCGTGGATGACGCCCAGCTTGCGGTGGTTGCCGAGGCTTGTGCGGGCATGCGCTTGCTGACTGGAGGGTCGGGGCTGGCCGGATACCTGGCTGCAGCCTTGAGTGGTGGTCAGAAAGCGGAGGCTGGCTTCGTCCCGCCTGTTGCCCGCAGCATCGTCCTCTCTGGCTCGTGTTCCGTGATGACGAATCGCCAGGTGGGGGCATACAGGACGAAGGCGCCTGCCCTGTTCGTTGATGCCGAACGTTGCCTGACAGAGGGGGAGGCGTATGTGGCGGAGTTGTTCGACTGGGCGGCATCTCATCGCGACGCCCCCTTGGCGCCCTTGCTTTATGCAACGGTTCCGCCCGAGGAGCTGAAGGCGATTCAGCGGCGGCTGGGCGCAGCGCAAGCCAGCGAAGCGGTCGAGAGAAGCTTTGCCTCGCTGGCGCAGCGGCTGCGGGAGGATGGTGTTCGCAGCTTCATCACTGCAGGCGGGGAAACCTCCAGTATCGTGGTCCAGAGGCTGGGGGTTGACGGCTTCCGCATCGGCAAGCAGATCGCACCGGGTGTTCCCTGGCTTCGGGTGCTCGACAGCGACATCCATCTGGCCCTGAAGTCTGGAAACTTCGGGCAGGAAGACTTCTTTGAACGGGCACAGGTGATGTGTTCACATCGGACATGATCTGAATGATGAAAAAAACAGGGGGAGGGGGATGACGGAGCAGGAACAAAAAGAACAGATGGTTGCCCTGGCCAGGTCGTTCTATGACCGGGGCTACAGCGTCGGTGGTGCCGGCAATCTCTCGGTCAGGTTGTCGGAAGAGCGGTTTCTGGTTACGCCGACCGGATCGTCTTTGGGCAGGCTTCGCGCCGAGCGTCTGTCGGTGCTTGATCGGGAAGGACGCCTGCTGTCGGGGGACAGGCCGAGCAAGGAATCCGTATTCCATCTGGCGATGTACCGGCGAAATCCGGAATGTCAGGCTATCGTGCACCTGCACTCGACGTACCTGACGGCGCTTTCGTGCCTGCAGGGTCTGGATGAAAGGAACGCCTTGAAAGCGTTCACGCCGTACTACGTCATGCGCGTGGGGGCTTTGCCGGTGATTCCGTACTACCCGCCCGGTCATCCGGATATTGCGCGTGAGCTTGAGGCGCGGGCGATGGACGGGCGAGCCTTCCTGCTGGCCAATCACGGCGTGGTCGTGACGGGTTCGGATCTGGTCGATGCGGTTGACAACACGGAAGAGCTGGAAGAGACGGCACGGCTGTTCTTCATCCTGAAGGGGCAGGATATCCGGTACCTGACCGACGAGGAAGTTCGAGATTTGAAAAACAGGGGGAAATGACGATGCCGAGGTTTGCAGCCAACCTGTCGATGATGTTTGCCGACAGGCCCTTCAAGGACCGGTTCAGGGCCGCAGCGGATGCCGGGTTCAAGCATGTGGAGTATCTGTTTCCCTATGAATACCCGGCTGAAGCGCTGAAACGCCTGCTGGATGACAACGGGTTGAAGCAGGTGCTGTTCAATACGGCACCGGGCGATGCGGCCCAGGGGGAGTGGGGGCTGGCGGCGATTCCTGGCCGGGAGGATGAAGCAGGCAGGCATGCTGAGCAGGCGCTGGCTTATGCCAGGGTGTTGCAGTGCCCTCAGGTTCACATCATGGCTGGTGTGGTGCCGGAAGGGGTTGAACGGCAGGCCTGCCTTGCCACGTTTGTCCAGAACATTCGTCGTGCGTCCGAGCTTTTTCGGGAACATGGCGTCAGGATCATGCTGGAGGCGCTCAGTCCGCAGGTCAAGCCCGGATATCTGTTGCGCAGCCAGCATGACACGCTGGAGGTGGTCGAGCTGATCGGATGCGACAACGTGTTCGTTCAGTTTGACTATTTTCATGCACAGAACGTTGACGGGAACCTCTCGCGCATGACGGAGAAGATGATCGGCAGGATTGGTCATGTCCAGGTGGCGTCCGTGCCTGAGCGGCATGAGCCGGACGAGGGGGAGGTCAACTACGCGCATGTTTTTGCGTTGCTGGACAGGCTGGGATATGAGGGCTACGTGGGATGTGAGTACAACCCGCGTGGACGTACGGAAGAGGGGCTGGACTGGGTGAAGCCCTATCTGTAGCAGGACATGGGGAGGAGACGATGAACATCGTGATCACGGGGGGAGGGGGGTTTCTGGGCCAGCGGCTGGCGCGGGTTCTGCTCGCGCGGGAACCGCAGGCCCGGATCACCCTGGTGGACGCCGTTCAACCCGGGCTGACGGACGAGCGGGTTCGCCATGTTGTCATGGACCTGCGAGATGCCGAAGGCCTGTCGAAGGTCATCACCACGGACACGGATGCGGTCTATCACCTGGCGGCGATTGTCAGCAGTCACGCCGAGGCGGATCCCGATCTTGGCCATGACATCAACTTTGGCGCAACGCGGAACATCCTTGAGCGGATCCGCGCGGTAAAGCCTGGCATCCGGCTGGTGTTTTCCAGTTCTCTGGCAGTCTATGGTGGAAAGCTGCCTGACGTGATTGAGGACGACACGGCTGTCACGCCACAATCCTGCTACGGCACACAGAAGGCCATGGCGGAGCTTCTCGTGAATGACTACACCCGGAAAGGTTTTGTCGACGGGCTCTCGGTGCGCCTTCCTACCGTATGCGTACGGCCGGGCAAGCCGAACAAGGCGGCGTCTTCCTTTGTCAGCAGCATCGTGCGGGAGCCGCTGCAAGGTCAGGACGCCGTCCTGCCCGTCTCCCCGGAGCTGCGCCTGTGGCTTTCCAGTCCGGACACGGTGGTGGCCAACCTGATTCATGCGCTCAAGGCGCCGGGTCTTGATCGGCGCGACTGGCACGTGCTGAATCTTCCGGGGTTCACGATCAGTGTTCAGCACATGCTGGACACGCTGGTTGACATGACCGAGCCTGCCGTGCTTCGTCATGTGCATCCGCAGTTCGATGAGGGGGTCAACGCCATCGTGGCCAGCTGGCCTGCGGCCATCAATGACGAGACCGCGCTGGCAAACGGATTCGTCCGGGATGGTGATTTTGCAGGTGTCATCCGCCAGTTCATCGAGAAGGACATGCAGAAATGATCTGACGCGTTAAAACAGGCGTTGAGGAGACATTCATCGTGAAGGAGTCGTATTTTCTGGGCGGATTGCCGATGCCGATCGTCGGCTTGCTGATTGCCGTCTTTGTCCTGATCTATCTGGTGTTGCGCACGCGGGTTCACGCGTTTCTTGCCATGCTGATCGCGGCGTCCATTGCAGGGATGTGTGGCGGCATGAGTGCGACAGACACCCTGACAACCCTGACGAAAGGGTTTGGGAGCACGTTGGGCAGTATCGGCATCGTCATCGGTCTTGGCGTGATGATGGGGCGCGTGCTTGAGGTGTCGGGTGCTGCCGAGAAGATGGCCTACAGCTTCATCCGCTTCCTTGGTCAGAAGAGGGAAGAATGGGCACTGGCGGTCACCGGCTATGTGGTCAGCATTCCCATCTTCGTCGATTCTGCGTTCGTGGTGCTTTATCCCGTGGCCAAGGCGCTGGCCAGGACGGGCAAGCGCTCCCTGCTGACGCTGGGCGTGGCCCTGGCCGGTGGCCTGGTGGTGACACACCATGTTGTCCCGCCCACGCCCGGGCCGCTTGGGGTGGCAGGAATCTTTGGCGTGGACCTCGGTGCCATGCTGCTTCTGGGGATGGCATTGGCGGTGCCTTGCGTGAGCAGCATGGTGCTGTATGCCCGGTGGCTTGACCGCAAGTTCCCGGGCTTCAACGAGCAGAGCTTCAGCCAGGACGAATTGCGTGACAAGCTCGACACCTACCTTCAGGATCGCGAGACGCGGGCAATGCCGAGCCTGTTCCTGTCGATGCTTCCGATCGTGCTGCCGATCTCGCTGATCTTCCTGAAGGCCGTGGTGGACCTGGCGTCGAAGTACAGCCTTGATTCTGCCGAGGCGCTGGAGGCGTTCCAGGCGGGCGGTGCTTATCAGGTGGTTGCCTTCATCGGTCATCCCATCGTTGCGCTGGCTATCAGCGTTCTGGTGGCGGTTTACACCCTGATGCCGCAGGCCACTGCGCAGGAGACCGCAAAGGAACTCGAGGCTGGCGTCACGACGGCGGGGATTATCCTGCTGGTGACGGGCGCTGGTGGTGCGCTCGGGGCGATCTTGCGTGAGAGCGGAGCGGGCGCGCAGCTTGCCACGCAGATTGCGGCCTTGCCGATCTCTCCGATCCTGATTCCTTTCATCGTGGCGACCCTGGTGCGCTTCATTCAGGGCTCAGGCACCGTGGCCATGGTGACGGCCGCGTCGATCACGGCGCCGGTTCTTGCGGAGATTGACGGGGTGAACATGCTGCTCGCTGCCCAGGCGGCCACCATGGGTTCACTGTTCTTCGGGTACTTCAATGACAGCCTGTTCTGGGTGGTCAACCGCATGATGGGCATTTCTGACGTGAAGACGCAGATGATTGTCTGGTCCATTCCCACGACCATCGCGTGGGCTGTGGGGGGCGCATCCATCGCCGTGCTCAATCTTGTCTGGGGAACCCATGGCTCACTGGCCGATCCCCTGATCCCGCTGGTTGTTCTGGCGTTGCTGATGGGCTATGTGGTCAGCCAGAACCGCAAGCTGGCCACGTCGTGAAGCAGAGGCGGCTGGGCAACCCGTACATCCGATACACGGAGCTGTCGTTCAAGGAGCCAGGGGATGACGGGCTCATCAACAGGAGTGCCCACAATACCTGGGACATGGTTTATGACAGCCCGGTCGTGATGGACTGGCTGCTGAAACAATGGAGGACCCCGTGAGGAATGAGTTCATGTCTTTCCCGCTCGATTCAGGCGACCCAGGCTTTCCAGGAGAGCCGACGCTTCGCATCGAACCGAGCACCCGGATTTCGGAAGGGGATGCGTACAACAGCTCCATCCTGCATCTGTTCAACCATTTCGGTACGCATTTCGACGCACCGAAGCATTTTGTCGACCATGGACTGAGCATGGTGGAGCTGCCTGTCGATCGCTTTGTTTACGACAGGCCACTGCTCGTGGACATGCCCAAAGGCAAGGGCTCGCTGGTGGAGCCTGCTGATCTGCAACCACTCATGGCTGCGACGCGCGAAGCGGATTGCCTGCTGATCCGGACCGGGCTCGAGGCCCTGCGGGCCACGGAACCCGAGGAGTATGCTGCCAACGGGTGTGCGTTCAGCATCGATGGCGCCCGGTATCTGATCGACCATGCGCCGCACCTGAAAGCAGTCGGCTTTGATTTCATCTCGCTGGCGTCGCCGGCGAATGCCGGGCACGGGGTCAGGGCTCATCAGATCATGCTGGGGATGGACACGGAGCACTTCATCTGCATCATCGAGGACATGATGCTTGGCCATATCGACAAGGAGCGTCTTGCGCGCGTGGTCGCGATGCCACTGCGCGTCAGAGGGGTCGATAGCGGGCAGGTAAGTGTTCTTGCCGAGATTCGGGAGTAGGTTCAGGGGCTCGTCAGGGACAGCGAGGGGGACATGCACGCCCTCTTGCGCCCCTGAGGGCGAGACGACGGAGCGGACAGGATGTTTCCGCAGGCTCCGGCAAGGGGCAGGATGGACATGGCAGGCAGGTTCGTGGAGCGAGCCGGGCATGAGAGGGGGCAGATGGAATCGAGGAACGGGATGTACTGGAGCGCGGTCGTGCTGGCCGTGCTGGCACTGGTGGCTGCCTGGATCGGGCATCGTGTCGAGCGTGATTTTGGCCGGGTCGAAGTCGAGACGCTGAGCTTCATGACGACCGAGATGCAGCCGATGGTGGCCAAGCTGTACCGGCCGCGCACAGCGACTGCCGACAATCCCGCGCCGGGTTTGCTGGCCCTGCATGGTTATCAGAGCGACAAGGAGGCGACCAGTACCTTTGGGGCGCTGGAGCTGGCACGTCGTGGATATGTGGTACTGGCCATTGACCAGTTCGGGCATGGCTTTTCGACGCGGGCGCCCGCCCGCAACAAGACGATGAGCGGTGCCGACCATGGTTACCAGTATCTGAAGCGCCTGCCTTTTGTCGATCCCGCACGGCTGGGCATTTTCGGGCATTCGACCGGGGCCCTGAATGCGGTGCGCGTGGCACGGCAGAATCCCGACCACCGGGCGGTGAACGGCCAGAGCAGCAACGGTGGCGAGATGGAGGGGCTGAACAACTACCTGCTGACGCAGGGCCTGTACGAGGAGATCGGCCCGTACCGGGAGAAGACTTTTCCGGTGAAGGATCTGGTGCGCCATGAAAAGCGTCTGGCAGCTTTTGGGCTGCCTGCCGATGGAGAGCTGGCCTGGAACCACACCTATGGCCGCTTCGAGGACGGCACGGCGCGTCGTGCCGATCTGGTGCCCGCCACGCATCTTGGGGTGATGGTGTCGGCACAGACCAATCAGCATGCCATCGACTGGTTTGATGAGGCGATGAACCATCATCAGCGTGTGGTGGGCTTTACCTACTGGTACAAGGAGCTGGCCGGGCTGGCGTCATTGTTGCTGGCATTGGCCTCGGCCCTGTGCCTGGCCAACGGCCTGCTGGGCACCCGCTATTTTGGGGTGGCCCGTCACCCGATCGACCCGCTGGTGCCGTTGCGGGGGCGTGCCTGGTGGCGGGGAGCCCTGTTCAACATCGTATTGACGATGCTGCTGTATCCGCTGTTGACGCAGTGGGGCGGAGCCAACGAACCCATGGCCGCGCGGCTGCCGTGGATGCCGCTGGAAATGGGCAATGGCCTCATCACCTGGCTGCTGGGCACGGCCGCCATCGGCCTGGTGTGCTTTGTTGTCTGGATCGTGGCGCAGCGGGGGCGCTTGCGCCCCTATCAGCTGGGCCTGGGGGCGCATCCGGCGCACCGCAGCGGCAGCAAGATCTGGGAGCGCAGCCTGATCCTGGCGGGCGTGCTGTTCGTGTACCTGTATGCGCTGACGCTGTTCATCCATAGCGTCACGGGGCAGGAGCTGCGCTTTCTGTGGCCGCTGCTCAAGCCGATGACCGTCGAGCGCTGGCAGCTGTTTCCGGTGTACTGGGGGCTGATCCTGCTGGCTTTTCTGGTCATCAACGGCCTGGTGCTGACTGCGCAGTTCAAGCAGCCCACCGGCCATGGCTTTCTGGCCGACTGGTTGCGCTGGAGTGCGGCCACCATCGTGATGGCGGTGGGCGGGCTGCTCCTGTTGTGGTGTGCCCATTTTCTGCCAGGCTACCTGCAATGGGGGCCGGGTTTCGACCTGATCGGGTTGCCGCAGTTTGGTGGGCGCTGGATGATGATGCTGCCAGTCGTCATGGCGCAGTTCTCGGCCATGATCGTCATCAACCATTGGTGCTATCTGAAAACCGGCTACATCTGGCTGGGGGTGTTCTTCACCTCGCTGCTGATGGCCTGGATGCTGGTGGGCGGTCAGGTGATTGGCCGGTTCATGGCCTGAGGGGGCTGTTCAGATGTGGACGGCGTAGGCACGGACGGCGTCGATCAGGTCCTGGATGTAGGGGTCGTGGATGTGATGCTGGTGCAGTGCCCGGTCCAGATCGAGCAGATAGTCGATGTTGTGGCCCAGGTGCCCGCTGGCGGTGGCGATGATCGGCGCGACCGTGTGGATGCGGGTGTCGGTCTCGTAGAAAGGGGCGTGCCGGTTGATGGTGAAGAGGATGGCCTGAACGATCCGGCCGTCGGCCAGCAGCACGTCCTGCCAGCGCGGTGTGTAGGTGCCACCGATCATTTCGCGCATCCACACCAGCATCAGCTCGTGTTCCAGCTGTTGTTCGTCCAGCCGGAAGGCAATGCCGGTGGTCTGGTGGGGCCAGTGTTCGGCCCATGGGTGGTTGTGGGGGGCGGGGCCGTTGCTGGCATGGCAGGCATCCAGCGCCAGCATGCGGCCGGGGTGCTCGGGCCGGCCGCGGCCGGCGATCAGGCGCATGCAGAAGCTGCGGCGCCAGCCCTGCAGCGTGGCGCGCTGCTGCTCGGCAAAGAAAAAGGCGGGGTTCCAGATGAGTGAGCCGTAGCCAAACAGCCAGACGGGGGCATCGGGGTTGGGGCGTTGCGCCAGGGTGGCGTGCAGCGAGGCGGCGATCTGCTCGCGTGTCCACCACTTGATGTGTGGGGTGTCGATGAAGGAGGCCAGGTAGGCGCCGCTTTCGAGGTACTCTCGGGTGATGACGGACATGGTGCGCAACGGGGGCGAGAAGCGGCTCTATTCTGCCACCCGTGGCGCGTGAACAAAAAACAGGCCCTGGCGTGCGTGGGCGGCACGGGGGCTGGCTCCGGCCTTGATCCTGCCTTGACGGCCCGCCGGGCTGGCGGGCCGGGGGAGGGGCCAGCCGAGTGCTTCAGCACGCCCAGCGGGTCAGTACCCCAGTGTCTTGCCGTCGGGGTTGCGTGGGTCGGAGTAGCCCCACAGTTCGTTGCCCTGCACCTGGATGGTCTGGGTGCGGCCCATGGCGGCCTTGGTGACGACGTTCTGGCCACGCTGTTGCAGCAGGCCGATGGTGTCAACCGGGAAGCCGCGTTCGATGCGCAGTTCGTCGGGCGTCCACTGGTGGTGGAAACGCGGCACGGCATTGGCCTCGGCCGGGTTCATGCCGTGGTCGATGGCGTTGCTGACGCTTTGCAGCACGGTGGTGATGATGCGGGCGCCGCCTGGCGTGCCGGTGACGAGCCAGGGCTTGCCGTCCTTGAGGACGAAGGTGGGGGTCATCGATGACAGGGGGCGTTTGCCGGGGCCGACCGCGTTGGCTTCGCCGCCGATCAGTCCGTAGGCATTGGGTACACCGGGTTTTGCCGAGAAATCATCCATCTCGTTGTTGAGCAGGATGCCGGTACCCGGGGCCACGATGCCGGTGCCGAAGTTGGTGTTGAGCGTGTAGGTGACGGCCACGGCATTGCCGGCCTTGTCGACCACCGAATAGTGGGTGGTCTGGTCACTTTCGTAGGGCTGCGGCTTGCCGGGTCTGATCTGCCGTGCCTGGCGTGCCCGGTTGGCATCGATCTGCTGGCGCAGGCTGGCGGCGTATTGCTTGGAGGTCAGGCCGGCCTGTGGCACCTTGACGAAGTCGGGATCGCCCAGGTATTCGGCACGGTCGGCATAGGCCAGCTTCATGGCCTCGGCCAGGTGATGCACGGTCTGGGCGCTGTTGTGGCCCCAGGTACCAATGGGCCAGGCTTCCATGATGTTGAGGATCTGGAGCAGGTGGATGCCCCCCGACGACGGCGGCGGCATGGTGACGATCTCGTACTGGCGGTAGCTGCCACGTACGGGCTTGCGCTCGACGGGTTTGTAGTGGCGCAGGTCGTCGGCACTGAGCAGGCCGTGGTGCTTGCGCGCATCGGCCACCAGTTTGCGGGCGATGGGCCCCTGGTAGAACGCGCTGGCACCGTCTCGGGCGATCAGGCGCAGCGAGTTGGCCAGATCCTTTTGCACCAGGGTCTGGCCCGCCTGAAGCGGGGCGCCGTTGCGCCAGAAGATGGCGCGGGTGGCGGGCCATTTGCCCATCGTCTCGGCTTCGGTCTTCAGTTGCCGGGCCAGGGTGTCGCTGACCGGGAAGCCCCTGTCGGCCAGGGAGATGGCCGGTGTCATCACCCTGGCCAGTGGCAGTTTGCCCCATTTTTTCTGGGCGTGGACCAGGCCGGCCACGGTGCCGGGCACGCCAACGGCTGCGTGGGTGTAGAGCGACTTGCCGTCGATGACCTGGCCCTTGTCATCGAGAAAGAGGTCGCGGCCGGCGGCGGCCGGGGCCGTCTCGCGGAAGTCGAGCGCGATGTACTGGCCGGTGCGGGCATCATGCACCATCATGAAACCGCCCCCGCCCAGGTTGCCGGCGTTGGGCAGGGCAACCGCCAGGGCAAAGCCGACGGCGACAGCCGCGTCGATGGCATTGCCCCCGGCCTTGAGGATGTCGACGCCGATCTGGCTGGCCAGCGCCTGTTCGGAGGCCACCATGCCGTTGCGGGCAATGACCGGATGGAAGATGTCCTGCTGTGCGTCGTAGCGTGCGGCGGCGGCCTGGGTGAGCTGGCCGCTCCTGATGGCGGCCTCGGGCGAGCTGATGTGCTTGGCCTGTTCCTGGCTGAGGGGGGCCGTGCCACAGGCGGCCAGCGTCAGGGCCAGCAGGCTGGCCAGCAGGGGGCGGGCCGGCAACAGCGGGCGTCCGGTCGGAAAGTGTCGGGGACTCATGGGGGCTTTTCTCCTGGTGGTGGGGCTGGCCAGCCGCGCGTCTGCCGGTTGCGATGCGGGCTCACACCGATGTCGGGTCGCCACGATGGGGCGGGATGTGCGGGCAAGGGCGTGTGGCCTGGCAGGGGCACCGCTGGCGCGGGGTTGGCCGGGGTTGGGCACGTTGCCGGAGGCAGGTGTCGCCGCCGGCAGGGTGTCTCCTCGTCTGTTGCCGTTTGTCGGATTTGTTGTCAGTCTAAACCGAGATCGTTCCAGATGGTATCGACCCGGCGCCTGATGTCATCGGGCATGGTGATCGGCACGCCCCATTCGCGGCTGGTCTCGCCTGGCCACTTGTTGGTGGCGTCGATCCCCACCTTCGAGCCAAGGCCGCTGACGGGGGAAGCAAAGTCGAGGTAGTCGATCGGCGTGCTGTCGACCAGGGTCATGTCGCGCATCGGGTCGACACGGGTGGTCATCGCCCAGATCACTTCCTGCCAGTTGCGGATGTCGATGTCGTCGTCCACGACGATGATGAACTTGGTGTACATGAACTGGCGCAGGAAGCTCCAGATGCCGAACATCACGCGCTTGGCGTGGCCGGCATAGGCCTTCTTCATCGAGACGACGGCCAGCCGGTACGAGCAGCCTTCGGGGGGAAGGTAGAAGTCGACGATCTCGGGGAACTGCCGGGTGAGCAGCGGCACGAAGACCTCGTTGAGCGCCACGCCCAGCACGGCCGGTTCGTCAGGCGGCTTGCCGGTGTAGGTGGAGTGGTAGATGGCATCACGGCGCATGGTGATGCGGTCGATGGTGAAGACCGGAAACCAGTCCTGCTCGTTGTAGTAGCCGGTGTGGTCGCCATAGGGGCCTTCGAGGGCCATCTCGTAGCCGGTGCGGGCAGCGGGGGGCAGCTCGGTGCCGCGCCAGCCCAGCCGGCGGCCGTGTTCCAGCGTCTTCTGGCCGTCCGGGTCGGGCTGGAGGTGGCCTTCGAGCACGATCTCGGCATGGGCGGGCACATGCAGCTCGGTGCCGGGCACACGCACCAGCTCGGTGCGGGCTCCGCGCAGCAGGCCGGCAAACTGGTATTCCGAGAGCGTGTCGGGCACGGGGGTGACGGCCCCCAGAATGGTGGCAGGGTCGCATCCCAGCACGGTGACGACCGGAAAGGGCTGGCCGGGAAACTTGCGACGGTGCTCCTGGAAGTCGAGTGCACCGCCACGGTGGGCCAGCCAGCGCATGATGGTCTGGTTGCGGCCGATGACCTGCTGGCGGTAGATGCCGAGGTTCTGACGCGGCTTGTTTGGGCCGCGGGTGACGACCAGCCCCCAGGTGATGAGGGGGGCTGCATCGCCTGGCCAGCAGTGCTGGATCGGCAGGCTGGACAGGTCGACGCCATCCGGCGGGATGGTGATCTCGCGGCAGGGGCCGTGGTTGCCGATCCTGGGGGCCATGTTCATCACCTGCTTGAAGACCGGGAACTTGTCCCAGGCGTCCTTCAGCCCGCGGGGCGGTTCGGGTTCCTTCAGGAAGGACAGCAGCTTGCCGATCTCGCGCAGGGCCTCGACCGAATCCTCGCCCATGCCCTGGGCCACCCGCTGGGGGGTGCCGAAGAGGTTGGTCAGCACCGGCATCGACCAGGGGCGCTCGCCGTGCCGGGGCTGCTCGAACAGGAGCGCCGGGCCGCCGGCACGCAACACGCGGTCGGAGATTTCCGTCATCTCCAGATGGGGGGAGACGGGGGGGCGGATGCGTTTGAGGTCGCCGCGGCGTTCAAGATGTTGCATGAACTCGCGAAGATCGGCATAGCGCAGGGGCATGGCGGGAGATCCTGGAAACGGGAAAGGCAGCGGAGGAGGCGCAGCCGGCGGATGATGGCACTGCCCGTGCATCACCGGCGGGGTGCCTGCCCAGTGAGGGCCGTGCCCGGCATCGGCCGCCCGCCACGCGATCCCGGGATTGTGTCATGGCCGTGTGCCCTGTGACATGGGGCAGATGTCGAAAGAGTTGTCGGAATTTGGGAAGAATTTACAAGTAAAAACTTCTCTGTCGATGCGCGCGGGCGGGCGAATTGCTGATAAAATTCTCAGTGATTGTCGACGAAGTGTTGTTTTTTGTAATTCGGTTACGACCGTCCAGCGGTTCGTCCCGATTTTTCGGGGGCGGATTCTGGCATGGGCCGGTATTTTCTGCTCATGCCTGTCGTGTGTCCGTCGTCGACATGTGCCGGCCTCTGGCCGTTTTTGCTGCCCATCTTTTTTGCGGTGCCGCCCGTCTGCGGTGTGATGAATCAGGAGACTGAATCCATGTCAGCCAGCCCGATGCCCCTGCCCACTCCGATGTCCCGCCGTGTTCCGGTCGACCGTGCCGGTCTGCCGATGACGGCCTCGCTGGTCCGCCGTCTGGACGAGGTCCGTCGTTCGATGGGGGGCTTCTGGCAGGCTGCGCTGCTGGCCTCGGCATTGATGATGGGGGCTGCGCCCGCCGTGTCCGAGGCTGCCGCACCGGTGGTCGAGCGCACCTTGCCGGCGGGGCAGGAGCGTGGCGAAAAAACCAGTCGTGGCGGGGTGATGCGGGTGTCGGCCAAGGCCAGCATGGCACGGGCCTCGAACAAGGCGTCGGTTGCAGACAGGACCTCGTCTGTGGGCCGCAAGACCAGGGCGGCCAGCCGGGCTTCGACCGGGCGCGACACGGCCCGCAAGCGTGGTGCCACCACGGCCACCGCCGCCAGCCGCAGCCGCAGCACCGGCGCCCAGCGCCTGTCGCGTGGCAGCACCCGCAGCCGCGACGCCCGCAAGGCGGTATCGCTGTCTTCGGGGGTGCCGCTCAACCGCGCCCAGCGGGGCGTGGCGCAGCACATCTCGCGCAAGTTTCGCGTGCGCGAAGAGGCGGTCGAAAAATACGTCAGCTATGCCTATCAGTCGGGCCGGGTCTACAACCTCGATCCGCACCTGATCCTGGCCGTGATGGCGACCGAGTCCAGCTTCAACCCGCGTGCCGAGAGCCGGGTGGGGGCACAGGGGCTGATGCAGGTACACACCCGCGTGCACAAGAAGCGCTTCAAGCCTTATGGCAGCACCAACATGGTCTGGCAGCCCAAGGTCAACATCCTGGTGGGCAGCAGCATCCTGTCCGACTACATGAAACGTTATGGTGGCAGCGAGCGCCGGGCACTGAAGGCGTACGTCGGGGCAGCCAACCACAAGCACGATGGCGGCTATGGCAAGAAGGTGCTGCGTCGTCGTGACGAGTTCCTGTCGGTGACGGCGGCGGCACGGCGCAGCACCTCGCAGGCAGCGGCCAGCCAGACCCGCGGTTCGGTCGACCTCTGAAGCCGCCTGGCATCTGCATCCTGCCCCGCCGCCTGCATCCTGCCCCAGTCTGTGCGGACCTTGATGCCACGGCACACGAGGCGGTGCCGTCCGTTTATCCCAGTGGGGATGCGGCGGCTGCCGGGTCTGGGGCAGCCGGTTCGGCGTACCCCATGGCTTCCGTATCCTGCCTGATGAAGGCGCCACGGCCCGGCAAGGGCGGTGGCGCCTTCCTGTTTCTGGGGGCTGTCGTGATGCGTGGCGGGCCAGCTGTGGCCGGACCGGACGTGCGGCTGGGTGAGGCTGGGCTAGGGGGTGGGCTGGCAAGCACATGACTGACATGAC
This sequence comes from Lautropia sp., assembly GCA_030532425.1. Taxonomy (GTDB): domain Bacteria; phylum Pseudomonadota; class Gammaproteobacteria; order Burkholderiales; family Burkholderiaceae_E; genus Lautropia. The sequence goes on from JAUNLD010000014.1 coordinate 19,808, forward strand.
CGACGTGATACCGGGCCCATTGGCAACGGTGTGGGTGCGCTTGCGGCGCCAATTGCCGCCGGTCTCACTGGCCGGGCTGCACCGGCAGGGGAGACTGCATCTGGGCTGGGTGCAGCCGGGCAACGAGGCCGAGGCGGCCACTGTGCTGGCGCTGGCCAGCGATGCTGGCGTGCCGGTGATTTTTGGGGCGCTGCCGCGCTGGATGCGGGGGACAGGCGTGTCTGCCGCATCGCTGACCCCGCTGGCGGATGGCGTGCTGCTGCTGGGGTATGAGCGCCTCGATCAGATGGGGGGCTGCGATGTGCGTCGCCGCCTGGTGGAGGTGCAGCCGGGGGTGAGCCTGGCTGCGCTGAACCGCTTTTTGCGTCCCCATGGTCTGTGGGTGCCCGTGCAGGCTGCGGCCGCAGCCGGGCAGGGGCTGGGCCAGCTGTTGGGGCGAGACGTGGAGCTGGATGGCACCCCTGTGGCCAGTGCTGTTCCTGGTGTGTCGGTGGCCAGCGGGGGCGGAGGGCGTGCAACACCGGGGGCCGGGGGCTACAGCATGCCCGGCGTGCCCAGCCTGGTCGACGGCCTGCTGGGGGTGGATGCGGTGCTGGACGATGGCAGCCGCCAGCTGTTGGGGCCTTTCGGCGAGCGTTCGCCGATCCGCCTGGGGACTGGCCGGGCCGGGCAGCTGGTGTCGTCACTTTTTGATATCGCTGCAGGGGTGCGGACCGAGATCGCCACGTGCTGGCCATGGGGCCGGCAGGCAGCAGGGGGCTATCGACTGGATGCTTTTCATCCGCGACCACAGCGTCCCTATACGGTCGATGGCAGCGTGAATCTGGCGCATCTGCTGGCGGGAGCAGGCGGGACATTGGCCTGGGCCGGGCGCTTGCACCTGAGGCTCTGGCGTCGGCCGTCATGCATGGGAGGGTTGTTGCTGGGCTTCGGCTCGGTGGCGGCGGCCTTGGCCGATCTGCCGCCGGCACTGGCACAGGCGCCCACCGCGCTGTACCTGCTGGATGGGGCGGCGTTGCAGGCGCTGCGGGCCTCCTCCTGTGCGGATGATCGGCGGCTGTGGCAGCGCCTGCTGCTCGTGGGGGGGCGTACGGGGGCTGAGCGGGCTGGCATGGAGGATACCGAACCGCGGGATTCCATGGTGAAGGGGCTGCCGCAGGCCGCCTGGCTGGTGCTGATGGCGGGTGACGATGAGGCGGGCATGCAGGCCCGCCTGCGTCGGCTGGCCCAGGTGGCGGGCGCCCGGGGGCCCGGCCCTCAGCCCGGCGTGACCCTGCTGGACGAGGCGTGGACCGAGGGCAGCACAGCGGGCATGGGGCGGCCAGGCCGCATGGCAGGGGCGCCTGGGGAAGCGGTTCCTTGTGCCGGTGCAGGTGGTCCGGGAGGACGGGCGGCGGCCTGGCGGTACCTGCTGGGGGAGGTGCCGGCGGATGGTGGCTGGTCGTTGCTGCCGGGGCCAGACATGCCGGGTCTGTCGGCGGGGGGCGCCGGCGGGCCGATCGCTGTGGGCAGGGAGCCTGCTCTGTCCATGGCCTGGCAGCTGGCACGCTTGCGAGGATTGGCGCGCGGTGAGCCCCTGGGTCTGCCGCCGTTGGCACCCGCCACCCTGGCTGCCCAGGTAGCGGCCGTCGAGGAGATGCTGCACGCGCGGGGGATGCCACTGGCGTGGCGGGGGCGGCTGGATGCGGGCACCCTGCAGGTGCGCCTGCTGTCGGGCACGGGTACAGGCCATGGGAGCGATGCGGGCACGGGGCCGGGAGAGGCCGCGGCCCGGCAGTTGCTGGCGGCTCTGGCGCCAGTGCAGCAGGGCTACTGGATGCCCCCCCTGCAACAGGCTTTTGCGGACGTGCGCCGGGCATTCGATCCGAAGGGCGTGCTGGTGGCCGGTGCCTGATGTGGGCTAGGAACCGTCTCGGGTGGGCTCAGGTATATCGGTCACGAACCGTGCCGGCCCGGGCTCACGGCCGCCATGAAGCATCCTGCCAGCGGTGCCCGGGGTGGCCTGGGGCCCGGGAAGCGCCGGTGGGCTGCGGCCCGGCACGTACTGCCCTGACACGTGTCACGAAGGGGTTCGTTCCTGCGCAAGCCCCCGGGGGGATGCAGTGGGGCGGTCGTCGCGCAGTTGCCAGAAGATGGCGGCCGACGCGATGGTGAGCAGGCCGATGGCGATGAAGGCGGCGCGGAAGGCCGGCAGTGTGGCTTCGTGGCTGGGGCCATCGCCCAGCCAGGCGCTGAAGGCATGCAGCAGGGCCGAGGCGCAGGTGATGCCCAGGCTCATGCCCAGCATCTGCACCATCGAGAACAGGCTGTTGCCGCTGGCGGCCAGCGTGGGCCCAAGATCCTTCAGTGTCACGGTGTTCATGGCCGTGAACTGGGTCGAGCTGATCGCCCCGAAGACGGCCAGTTGCAGGGTGCGCAGCCACAGGGGCTGATCGGCCGTCATCAGGGCAAAGCAGCCCACCATGATCCCCAGCAGCACGGTGTTGACGATCAGCACCCGTCGATAACCGTATTGCTGGATGATCGAGGTGATGGCGCGTTTGGCTGCCATGCTCGACAGGGTGACCGGCAGCAGCATCATGCCGGCCTCGGCCGGCGAGAAGCCCATCGCCAGTTGCAGCAGCAGCGGCATCAGGAAAGGGATGGCGCCCGAACCGATGCGGGCAAAGAGGTTGCCCAGCAGCCCGGTGCGATAGCTGGCCACGCCAAAGAGGCTGGGCGGAAACAGGGGTGCGGGGCTGCGCAGTGCATGCAGCCAGTAGGCCGACAGGGCGGCCAGGCCCAGCACCATCAGCAGTGCCACCACGGTGCGGGCCCAGCCGGGGCTGTCCAGTGCCAGCGAGATGGCGATCATCGCCGAGACCAGCAGCGTATAACCCGCCAGGTCGAAGCGGACGGGGGATTCGGCGCGCAGGTTGGGCATCACGCGCAGGGTGATGAGCGCACCCGCCAGCCCCACCGGCAGGTTGATGAGAAAAATCCAGTGCCAGCTGGCCACTTCGACCAGCCAGCCGCCCATCGTCGGCCCGACCAGGGGGCCGACCAGGCCCGGGATGGCGACGAAGCTCATTGCCGACAGGAACTGTTCGCGCGGGAAGTGCTGCATGATCGTCAGACGGCCTACCGGCAGCAGCAGGGCACCGCCCGTGCCTTGCAGGATGCGGGCCAGTACCAGCTCGTCCAGTGTGCGGGCGGCAGCGCAGGCGGCCGAGCCCGCGGTGAACAGCACGATCGCCAGAAAGAAGATGTTGCGTGTGCCGAAGCGGTCGGACAGCCAGCCACTGGCGGGAATCAGCGCAGCCATCGTCAGCATGTAGGACACGACCACCGCCTGCATGCGCAGCGGGCTCTCGTTCAGGCTGGCGGCCATGCTGGGCAGGGCGGTGTTGACGATGGTGCCATCCAGCGTCTGCATGAAGAAGCCGATGGCTACAAGCCAGAGCAGGACCCGGGGCGACGGGTCAGTGGCTGTCTGCGGGTTCATGGGGGACAAAAGGTCGATGATGCCAAAGATGCTGGCACGGCAGGGCCAAGGCAGGGTGAGGCAAGGGGGTGGCCCGGCCGGCGACCCGGGCAGCCCGTTATTGAATGATGCCCGCCGGCACCTGTGCGCCCCGGTGGGACCGGTGTCGGGTTTGCGGCGAGGAACGGTCACGGGGTGTTGCAGCAGCGGGGCGGCGGCCGGATGGCGGGGAACGGAGGGGCGGGGCTTTCGCAGGGGCTGGCTCTGTCGTAGGATGAGCCTGGGCGGTGCGCAGACCCCGTCCCACGGCGGCAACGACCGCCGTGCGGATGTGTTCAGCGTGTTCCCGCGCCTGCCCGCCGGCTGTGGAGGGCATGGCACCGGCCCCGCTGGGGGCGCACCTGCCAGGACCGACCCTGCCTGGGTCGGGCGAGGCAGCTTTCTTGATAGGAAGGAATGATGCAGGGCCGAGGTGGATGGCAGCAACAGGTGGTGGGGGTGTTCTCGGGCGTGCTGGGGCAGCGCTGGGGGCGGGTGATCGGCGTGCTGGCCGTGGTGCTGGTGGGGGGCTGGCTGGGCCTCTTCCCGACGCCTGACTCCGGGGCGCCCGGCATGCAGGCCGGTTCGGCCGCGCCGGCGGTGCAGCAGGGGCAGGACAGCCGACGGGAGGGGGCGTCAACAGCTCCGGCCACTGCATCGGCATCGGCCCGGCCGGCTTCGTCTTCTGCCGCGTCCGCATCGGGCCTGGCCGAGATCCGGGTGCAGGATCTGCCGCCCGAAGCGCGCCACACCCTGGCGCTCATCCAGAAGGGCGGACCCTATCCCTACGAGAAAGATGGCACGGTTTTTGGCAATCGTGAAGGTGTGTTGCCACGACAGCGCCGGGGCTACTACACTGAATACACCGTGCAGACGCCCCGTGTTCGTCATCGCGGCGCCCGCCGCATCGTGGCTGGTGGGCAGGCAGGGCAGTACACCGAGTTCTACTACACGGACGATCACTATCAGTCTTTCCGACGAATCAGGATGCCATGAGTGCACTGTCCAATATCCCCCGGCATGCCGTCCTGCCCCTGAGCGCCTATGACAAGAACGGTCTGGCGCGTGCGGCATTGCAGACCGATCAGGTGCTGTTCGATTGTGATTGCAGCCAGGCTGATGACAAGGTCGCCGTGCTGGAAGTGCTGGGCCGGGGGCTGGGCCTGCCGGATTTCTATGGCCGCAACCTGGATGCGCTCTATGATTGCCTGACGGACCTGAAGCCTTCGCCGGATGCCGACAAGCCCGGTTTCGTGCTGCTGATCGAAAACCTGCCCGACCCCGCCCACTTTTCCAGGGATGACCGCGACGCCCTGCTGGACGTCTTCCGCGATGCAGCCGATCATTTCTACGACCACGACATGGCGTTCCGGGTGTTCTACTCGGTGCGCAAGCCACCCGAAGCGGCGTGACCGAAACCTGAAGGGCTGGGCGGTCTGACTGAAGCGGGTGTGACGGGTGCGGGTCGGCCGGCGTGGGCCAGCCGGCGGGCATCAGGCCGACGGACCGGTCGAGGCCGTCTCGTTGTCCAGATCAGCCTCGTCGCCCAGATCCCCCAGCGTTGCCTGCAGCACTGTCAGCCCGACCAGGCCGGCGGTCTCGGTGCGCAGCACCCGCGGCCCCAGCAGGGCCGGTGTCCAGCCGCGGGCCTGCGCCTGGGCCAGCTCTTCGGGGGCCAGCCCGGCTTCTGGTCCGCACAGCAGCCAGGCCGCGGTGGTGCCGCCACTGGCTGCGTGCGCCCGGTTCACCAGCGAATGCGGTGCCTCGGGGCTGAGCACCCAGCGCTGCTCGTGCGCCTCCGGGGGCGGCAGTGCATCCAGCCAGGCACGCAGCGGCTGCGCAGCCGACACCTCGGGCAGGCGATTGCGGCCACACTGCATGGCGGCCGCCACCACCAGCCGCTGCCAGTGTTGCAGCCGACGCTCGGCCCGGCTGGCATCCAGCTTCACCACGCTTCGGGCCGACAGCAGCGGCACGATCCGGCTCACGCCCAGCTCCACCGCCTTCTCGATCGTCCAGTCCATCTTCTCGGCACTGCTCAGGCACTGCGCCAGCACCAGCGCCACGCGCGGGGCCGGTTCGGCCGGCAGGCGGGCCAGCAGCCGGACCGTGGCCGGGCGGGTGCTGGCGATCTCGGCCCGGCAGGCCAGCCCCTGGCCATCGAAGACCTCGACCTCGTCACCGGACTGCCGACGCAGCACCCGCAGCAGGTGGTGGGCGGCCGGCTCGTCCAGGGGCAGCGGGGCCACCGAGGCGGGCAGGGCGTCGGGATGAAGGCGTTCGGCCAGGCTGGGCAGATGGATGCGGGGGATCACGGTGGGGCCTGAATGAGGAACAGGGGTGGGCAGCATACCTTGCCGTCAGGGCAGTGGCAAAGCGTCGGATCAGGGGCAAAGTGCCGGGGCAGGGGCACGGGCAGGGCGTCAGGGCACGGGCCGTCCGGGTGGGCCGGGGGAGGAAGCGCGTGACCGTGGCGACGGGGCGGCCGCAAGGCGGCTGCCACACGGCGCGGACACCCTGCCTGGCACGGCCTGCCATCACGCCGGGCTATCGTTGTCATGGTGACAGTGAATCGTTGCCGGCCTCATCATGGAGGCATGCAGACGGGGCGCCACGGGGCTGCCAGAATCCCGTCAGGCCTGAAGGAGATTGGGTGCAGGAAATGAAAATTGCTGTTACATTCGGGTCCAGTATACTTGTCTGAAGGTACTGGGGGGCGTGCACGGCGCGCCCGTTGACCAACATTCCTCATCCTTCTTTCAACCATGACCGACCATCCGTTGCCGAACGAACCCATGTCCAACGCCGAGCTGGATTTTTCGCCTGATGGGCAGGGGGATGCGTCATCCGGGGCAACAGACGGGATGGTGGTCGAGAGCTTCGTCAGCAGTGGCTGGCCGGCCTTTCCGTCGCCCGAAACCGCGCGCCGCATGGCCGATGCGATCCGGGTGCTGTCGATGGATGCCGTCGAGAAGGCGCGTTCCGGTCACCCCGGCATGCCGATGGGCATGGCCGACATCGCCGTCGCTCTGTGGGGGGCGCATCTCAAGCACAGTCCCGCGCACCCGGGCTGGTTCGACCGTGACCGTTTCGTGCTCTCCAACGGCCATGGCTCGATGCTGCTGTATTCGCTGCTGCATCTGACCGGTTACGATCTCTCGATCGATGACATCAGGAATTTCCGCCAGCTGCACGCCAGGACACCGGGCCACCCCGAGAATGGTGTGACGCCGGGTGTCGAGACCACCACCGGCCCGCTGGGTCAGGGCATCGCCAATGCCGTCGGCATGGCGCTGGCCGAGAAACTGCTGGCTGGCGAGTTCAACCGCCCCGGCCACGACATCGTCAACCACTTCACCTGGGCCTTCGTGGGCGACGGCTGCCTGATGGAAGGCATTTCGCACGAGGTCTGCTCGCTGGCGGGCGTGCTGCAGCTGGCCAAGCTGGTCGTGGTGTACGACGACAACGGCATCTCGATCGATGGCCAGGTGCAGGACTGGTATCGTGACGACACCGTGGCGCGTTTCCAGGCCTACGGCTGGAACGTCATCGATGGCATCGATGGCCATGATGCCTGGGCCGTCGGCCAGGCACTGCAACAGGCGCGCGAATGGGGCGAATCCGGCCGGCTGGCCGACGGCGGGCGCCGCTTTGCACCGACGCTGATCGTCTGCAAGACCGTGATCGGCAAGGGCTCGCCCAATCGCGCCGGTACGGCCAAATCGCATGGCGAGGCCTTCGGACCCGATGAGATCGCCGCCACCCGCAAGGCCCTGAACTGGTCGCTGCCGCCCTTCGAGATCCCGGCCGAACTGTATGCTGCCTGGGATGCCACCCAGGTGGGGGCCGAGCGCCATGCCCGCTGGGAAGACGCCTTTGCCGCTTACGAGGCCGAGTATCCGGCCGAGGCCGCCGAGCTGGAGCGCCGGATGCGTGGGGTGCTGCCGGCCGACTGGGAGGACATCGTCGACAACATGGTGTCCGACATGGTCGTGCAGGGCGAAAGCATTGCCAGCCGTGCGGCCTCGCAGCGCGCGCTCAATTATCTGGGGCCCGCCCTGCCGGAGCTGATCGGCGGTTCGGCCGACCTCACCGGCAGCAACCTGACGGCGTGGAAGGGTGTCGAGGCACTGCGCCCGTCCGGCGAGGAGGAGGGGGCCTTCAATGGTGGCCGGCACATCAACTATGGCGTGCGCGAGTTCGGCATGGCCGCGATCATGAACGGCCTGGCGCTGCATGGCGGCTTCATTCCCTATGGCGGCACCTTCATGGTGTTCTCGGACTATGCCCGCAATGCCCTGCGCATGGCGGCGCTGTGCAGGCAGCGGGTCATCCATGTGCTGACGCACGATTCCATCGGCCTGGGCGAGGATGGCCCTACCCACCAGCCGGTCGAGCATGCCGCCGCGTTGCGCCTGATCCCGAACATGGATGTCTGGCGTCCGGCCGACACGGTGGAGACGGCGATTGCCTGGCAGGCCGCCATCGAGAACGAGGAACGCCCGACCTGCCTGCTGCTGTCGCGTCAGGGCCTGCCCTTCATCGAGCGTGAGGTGGTCGATGCCGATGCGATCCGGCGCGGTGCCTATCTGGTGCACGCCCCGCGTGCCGCCAAGGCGATCCTGATCGCCACCGGCTCGGAAGTTTCGCTGGCGCTGGCGGCTGCGCGGCTGCTGGCCGAAGAGGGCATCCGTGTGCGGGTGGTGTCGATGCCGTCGACCACCACCTTCGATCAGCAGGACATGGTTTACAAACGTCGTCTGCTGCCAGACGATCTTCCACGCATTGCCGTGGAAGCCGGTGTCACCGATTTCTGGTGGAAGTATCGCCCGGAAGCGGTGGTGGGGATCGACCGCTTCGGTGAGTCAGCACCTGCATCGGTTCTCAACCAGCACTTCGGCATGACGGCAGAGAACATCGCTGCCACCGTCCGGCAGGTGCTGGCGATCTGATCCTTCAACGATCATTCAGAGGAAGAAAGAAATGACAATTCGCGTTGCAATCAATGGTTATGGCCGGATCGGTCGGAACGTACTGCGGGCGCACTACGAAGGTGGCAAGAAGCACGACATCGAGATTGTTGCCATCAACGATCTGGGCAAGCCGGAAACCAATGCCCACCTGACCCGCTACGACACCGCCCACGGCAAGTTCAATGGGGATGTCAAGGTCGACGGCGATTTCATGGTCGTCAATGGTGACCGCATCAAGGTGCTGGCCGAGCGTGACCCCGCCAAGCTTCCCTGGAAGGATCTGAACGTCGACGTCGTGCTGGAGTGCACCGGTCTGTTCACCACCAAGGAAAAGGCCGGTGCCCACCTGGCCGGCGGTGCCAAGAAGGTGATCATCTCGGCACCGGGTGGCAAGGATGTCGATGCCACCGTCGTCTATGGCGTCAACCAGGGCGTGCTGAAGGCCTCGGACACCGTCATCTCCAACGCCTCGTGCACCACCAACTGCCTGGCCCCGCTGGTCAAGCCGCTGCACGAGAAGATTGGTGTGCTCAATGGCCTGATGACGACCATCCATGCCTACACCAACGACCAGGTGCTGACCGACGTCTATCACTCCGACCTGCGTCGCGCCCGTTCGGCCACCCAGTCGATGATCCCGACCAAGACCGGTGCCGCGGCAGCCGTCGGCCTGGTGCTGCCCGAGCTGAATGGCAAGCTGGACGGCTTTGCCGTGCGCGTGCCGACCATCAACGTGTCGCTGGTCGACCTGTCGTTCATCGCTGCCCGCGACACCACGGTCGAGGAAGTCAACCAGATCCTGAAGGCTGCCTCGGAAAGCAAGGAACTGAAAGGCATCCTCGACTACAACGATCAGCCGCTGGTGTCGATCGACTTCAACCACAACCCGGCTTCCTCCACCTTCGACTCGACCCTGACCAAGGTGTCGGGCCGTCTGGTGAAGGTGTCCAGCTGGTACGACAACGAGTGGGGCTTCTCCAACCGGATGCTCGACACCACCGTTGCCCTGATGAACGCCAAGTAATCAGGCAGAACGGGGTCAGCCCGCACAGTCCGTCCTGGCCCACCGGGGCGGGCTGTGCCGGGCGGGAATCCGACCCCCGCCGATGCCGGATGACGGCCACCTGAGCGGGTGGCTGGCCCGGCATCCCTGCAAGACAACAGGGCCGCATGAATGGGTGTGTTGTCTTTGAGCGTGTCACCAAGTTATTCGCTCCAGCGGCCGTTGCTGGCGTTCTGCTCCTGTTGCTGATGCGTGGCAGGTGCCGGAATTCCGGGCCGCTTTTGTTTTGTGCATGATTCCGGTGGTTTGGTGGCCAACTGGTTGCCAGGCCGCCACCTGGAGGTTCTGATGAAATTCAAACGACTGGCCGAGCTCGACCTGAAAGGCAAGAAGGTCTTCATCCGCAGCGACTTCAACGTGCCGCTGGATGACAAGCGCAACATCACCGATGACACCCGGATCCGCGCCTCGGTGCCCGCCATCAAGACCGCGCTGGACAAGGGTGCAGCCGTGATGGTGACCTCGCACCTGGGCCGCCCCAAGGAGGGTGAGTTCAAGCCGGAAGATTCGCTGGCCCCGGTGGCCAGGCGTCTGGAAGAGCTGCTGGGCGTGCCGGTGCGGCTGCAGGCCGACTGGGTGGATGGCGGCTTCGACCTGGCCCCCGGCGACGTGGTGGTGCTGGAGAACACCCGCTGCAACAAGGGTGAGAAGAAGGATGACGAGGCCCTGGCGAAGAAGTACGCGGCGCTGTGCGACGTGTACGTGAACGACGCCTTCGGCACCGCCCACCGCGCCGAGGCTTCCACCCACGGCATCGCCCGCTTTGCACCCGTGGCTGCGGCCGGTCCGCTGCTGGCCGCCGAGCTGGATGCGCTGGGCAAGGCCCTGCACAACCCGGCCAAGCCGATGGTGGCGATCGTGGCCGGTTCCAAGGTCTCGACCAAGCTCACCATCCTCGACTCGCTGGCCGACAAGGTCGACAACCTGATCGTCGGTGGCGGCATCGCCAACACCTTCATGCTGGCAGCCGGCCTGCCCATCGGCAAGTCGCTGGCCGAACCCGATCTGGTCGACGACGCCAAGAAGATCATCGAGAAGATGAAGGCTCGTGGTGCCGAGGTGCCCATCCCCGAGGATGTGGTGGTGGCCAGCGAGTTCAAGGCCGATGCACCGGCCACCGTCAAGGACGCCAGGGATGTCGGCCCCGACGACATGATCCTGGACATCGGCCCGAAGACGGCCGCGAAGCTGGCCGAGCAGCTGAAGGCTGCCGGCACCATCGTCTGGAACGGCCCGGTCGGCGTTTTCGAGTTCGACGCCTTCGCCAAGGGCACCGAAGTTCTGGCCCGTGCCATTGCCGAGTCGAAGGGCTTCTCGATTGCCGGCGGTGGTGACACGCTGGCCGCGATCGCCAAGTTCGGCATCACCGACCAGATCAGCTACATCTCCACCGGTGGTGGCGCCTTCCTCGAGTTCCTCGAAGGTCGCACGCTGCCGGCCGTGGCAGCGCTGGAGGCGGCTGCCGGCTGAGGCTGTCCGGTTGTTGTGAAAAAAGGCCGACATCTCCGGTGTGGGGCTGTCGGCCTTTTCGTTTTTTGGCACCCTCGGCTGTGTATCCGCCCGCCAGGTGTGACCGGGGGCTGGCAAATTGGTTCAGGTCGTGCTGCTTCGGCCGTCGGGCAGCCAGTCCTGACCGGATGTATGGCGCGAGGGTGATAAGGACGTACAATGGCAGGCATGCACTGTAATGGTCACCTTCGGTGGCCGAGGGCGGAGCGGACATGGGTGAGTCTCTGAAAAGCTGGATGGATCGCCTGTTCCCGTGGCGAGCGGCCGAGCGCGCCGCACAGCGGGAGCGCGACGCTCGTCTGAATGCCCTGATAGAAAATTCCTATCAAAATATCAGGGTTGTGGGGAGAGGGACGATCCAGATCGACCCGGAGGAAGTGGTCAACTCCTGGCAGTTCCAGCAGGCAAGGGAACAGGCCAGAGAGATCGTGGCGTCTTCTGCCCGTTAATCATCGGTCAGGGAAGCGGTGATTGCGACGCTCCTGATCCCGATTCTGGTGGCGGGCTTCTTTGCCTGCCATATCCATCCAGTCGAGTCTTACCGCTTGCACCGCTACGAGGGGCAATACCTTTACCTGAAAAGTGCCGAGCTGGGCTTCAAGTGCTTTGCCATTGCCTGCGCGATGCTGGCGGCGCTTTACGGCGTGTGCCGCTTGTTGTCCTGGGCTGTGCATCTCCTTTGGGGCGGCAATGCGGTCGGTACCCTGGAGCGCGCCTGGTCGGCCATCATTCATCTCATGCAGGGGCTGGGCGCCGAGACACCTGCCAAAGCCAACGAGCAGGCCTGGATTTTTCTGCTGTCTCTGCTGACCTGGGGCGCTGCCTACGTGCTCAAGGCCTTTGCCTTGCGGCGGCTGGGACGACGCTTTGGCCAGACAGCGGTTGAGACTGCCATCCCCCTTCATGCCGATGCGCTTGAAGCGGATGCAGAGCATCCTGCTGATTCCGATGAGAAGGGGCTGACTGATGCCAGCGCGGCATCCAGAGGGCCTCGGAAGACGCTGGCCGACCTTCGCGTACATGTCATCGGCGAAATCCTTCAGGACAGCCCGCTTGATCGCCTGCTGTTTCGGCTGTCGCTGGAGAAGGACAAGTTTGCGATGCTTGTCATGAATGATCGTAAGGTTTATGTGGGGAAGGTGATTGATCTGGGCGAACCTTCCGCCACCAGCGGCATGGATCAGGACATTCTCATCATCCCGCTGATGAGCGGATATCGGGACAAGGACACCCTGAAAGTCCACTTCACCACGCATTACAGCGAGGTCGATGCCAGCATTCATCTGGCCTTGAGACAGGACGCCATCGTATCGGTGACGGAGTTCGACTTCCGTGCCTATCGTCAATGGAACCCGCCGCTGCCGGCTTGATTGCATCCACTTTGATATCCTCCCGAAGAACCGTCAAACCCGGAGGAGACGATGAGCCAACAGGACCATGACGCCGGCATGGCGCGCCGCACGCAGGTGATGGGCGAAGCCTTTGTGGCGCGGGCAATGCAGTCGGCTGACGAGTTTTCGGCGCCGCTACAGGCGTGGATCAATGAGCATGCCTGGGGCAGCACCTGGCAGCGCGAGGGCATCGACCTGAAGACGCGCAGCCTGTGTACCTGTGCGATGCTGGCGGCGCTGGGGCGCAGCACCGAGCTGAAGGGGCATATCCGTGGTGCGCTCAACAATGGCGCCCGCGTCGAGGAAATCCGCGAGGTGTTGCTGCACACTGCCGTCTACGCGGGCGCGCCGGCGGCAGTGGAGGCATTTCGCAGTGCCCGCGAGGTGCTGGACGAGATGGGCTTGTTGCGCTGACCCGAGCAGCGGCGCATCACGCGGCCTGTCTGGAAGGGGGCCATGGGGGGCTACCTGCCTTGCCGTGGCCTGTGCCCCCGGCGCAATCAGAGTTCGATGCCGCAGGAGATCGTGGCGACATCGTTCGTGGCGGGATGACCCTGCTTGACTTCGATGTTCAGCTTTTCGTCATACTGGACGTTGAAATTGAAGCCGATGGAGCTTGCTGTTCCCCTTTCCCCGCCACCTGCCGCAGCCCAGGCGATGATGTAACCAAGGGGAGATGTGCCCGAAATCGGTGAATACGTGGCCTTGGTGAAGGCGGAGGCCGTGTAGGGAGGCACGGATTGAAAGTGCAGGGCACCACGGGAGGCTTCCACGGCACCATTGTCGCTGATCTTGACGGTACAGCTTTCCTGGGTGAAGAGATCGGTGCCGGTGTAGGTACCGGTGAGGCATCGGCTGGCCTCGGGTGACTGGCTGCCGATCACCGTCGGGCATGAATTGAAACGTGCAATGGCAGCGGCCTTTCGTGCCGCCGCATCCTGTGCGGTGGCGCCGGCATGAGGCCCTGCCGGGGTGCTGGTGTTATCGAGCTTGCTGGTATTGTCCGTGGCTGGCGAGGCCGGCGATCCGCCTCCACCACCGCCACCACAGGCGGCCAGCAGGCTCAGCGCGAACAGGGAAATCAGGGTCTTTTTCATGATGGGTGTCTTGATTTCGAGAGAGAAGGCAGCTCAGTGCGGAATGTGGCAGCTGACCGAGCCGGTGGAGCCCGTGGTGGTGTTCTTGTAGAAGACTTCGATCAGCAGCAGGTCGTTGCCCTTTTCGTTGTAGCTCAGGCGTGCGTCGTTGCTGATGGTGCCGCCCACGGTGCGCTTGGCCGTCCAGTTGAGCAGATAGGCAGCCGTATTGCTGGAGTTGTTGCCGTTGTCGGCGCTGTTGCCGTTGTTGCCCGTGCTGCCCAAACGGATCTTGGCGTAGTCCACCGAGGTGGGGTTGCTGGTCTGGATGCTCAGCGTGTTGCCGCGTTGCGCCTTGATGGCCCCTGCCGGTTCGATCCTGATGCTGCAACTTTCCTGCGTGCGGGTATCGGTACCGTTGTAGCTGCCGGCCAGGCAGCTGGTGACGCCGCTCACGCTGGTGATGGTGAAGGGGCAGGCATCCAGTCGTGCCTTGACGCCGCTGTTCTGCCCATTTTGCTGATTCTGTCCGCCGATGCCGGCGTTGGGGGCCGACGGGTTGTCATGGTTGCCGGCATTGTCACCGCCACCGCCACAGGCGGCCAGTGTGCCCACAAAGAGCAGGGAAATCAGCGATTTGTTCATGAGCCTCGTCTCAGGGTCAGGAAAGACACGGGATAATCCGTGTCAGTCTACGCACCATCCGGGACGCGCTGTGTGTGATGAAGTCGCCACGCATCGGCATTTTCATCGAATGGCGGTGGCGGGCTGATGACCGGTGGCTCCCGGTGCAATCAGGCTTCGATGCCACAGGGGACCGTGGCCATATCAGGGGGTGGTGTGGGCTTGATGGGGCAGGGCGCTGTCAGCGGGCAGATGTTCTGGTCCGAACTGGCCAGGTGATGCAGATCAGGCAGGCAAAGATCAGCAGCACCCCCACCCAGCCGGTACCCGAGAGGCGCTCGCCCAGCAGCAGCGCGGCCAGGGCGGCAGCCACCACCGGTTCCAGCAGGGTGAGGGCGGTGGCGGTGCTGGCCGTGATGCGGGCCAGGCCATAGCCAAAGCAGACATAGCCCAGAAACATCGGCACCAGCGCCATGTAGAGGCCGACCGCCGCGTTGTTCCAGCTGGCCAGAAAGGGGGCGCCGGTGGCCAGCAGCACCGGCATCAGCATCAGCCCGCCCAGGCCGAAGGTGGCGCCCATCGCTGCCCGGCCGGGGATATGGCGCAGCATCAGCCGCCGCGTTGCCCACGAGTAAAAGGCATAGGCCAGGCCGGCCAGCAGGCCGAGCAGGATGCCCAGGCCAGGGTTGGCGTGCATGCCCCCATCAGCGCTGCCATGTCTGCCGGCTACGCTCAGCAGCGCCATGCCGGTCACACCCAGGAGTGCTCCCAGCCACCAGCGCCGGCTGGGGCGCAGCCCGTCCAGCACCATCTCGATCAGTGCCGACAGCAGCGGTGCCGAGCCGATTGTGACCACCGTGCCCACGGTGACGCCGGCCAGCCGCATCGAGCCATAGAAGGCCAGCGGATAGACGGCTACCGCCAGTGCGCCGGCCAGCAGCCAGCGCCATTGCTGGCGCAGGGCCTGGGCGTGGCGGGCAATCGGGCGAAGAGCGATGCCGGCCTGAAGCAGGCCACCCACGCCCATGGCAGCAGCACCGATGGCGGCCGGGCTGAGCTGGGGGGCATGGGCGGCCGAGACGCCGGTGGTGCCCCAGAGGATGGCGGCCATCAGCACGCCGGCAACGCCGGCGAGGTGTTGCGCTCTTGACGCGGTGGAAGAAGCAGACAGGGTATTCATCGGTGGGGGATCCAGGTCTGAAAGGCGTGGGGGCCGGAACGGTGCGGCTCCTTCATCGAGCGAACTTGTGTGTTGCCCCCGCTGCTTGCGCCATTGCTGGGCCATGATAGCTGTGACCGGTCATGAACCGCGTGCGCTGCGCTCAGTTGTCGGCATCGTGATGCCCGCCGACCGCGCTTCCGAAGGATGAGGCGGGTGTCTGGCGGATGGGGGGCGGGCGGTGTACCTGTGCTGTGCCCAGCGGCCTGTGCCAGCAGGCCAGCCGCCAGGTGCTGAGCCTCGGCCACGCACTGGCCGTGGCCTTCCAGGCCGGCACGGACGATGGTACCCTCCAGCAGAAAGGTTGGCGTGATCGCCATAGGGCTTGAACACCGTCAGCACCCGTGTGGCCGGGGCGTGTGCCTGGTACAGCCCCCGGTGCCCGGATCAGCGCTTGGCTTCGCCCGGTTCGGGCCGGCGTGTGGACGGAAGGGGAAAGCGCGTCATCGGCATGACGGTGGTGCTGGCGTGCAGCGACGATGACGGGCAGGCCGAGTGGCTGGCCAGGTGACCGGGCAGCAGCGATGGATCATCGGCCTGATGTGCCTGCGTCTGCGTCTGCGCCTGTACCTGCGCCTGGCGGCGGCGCTGGGCGTGGCGGTCGAAGATCATGGCGATGCTGCGCAGGAAGTAACGCCCTTCGTCGCTGACGCGGATGCCATCCGGCTGCTGGATGACGAGGCCAGCGGCGATGAAGCGTTGCAGCCCGGCAATTTCGGGCTGGAAATAGGTGTGGGCGTCGATGCCGAAGCGTTGGCCAAAGGCGGCAAAATCAATACGCCCCTGGCACATCAGTTCCATGATGACCTCGCGCTGCACATGGTCGTCGCCTTGCAGCTCGATGCCGCGGGCCGTGGCCAGCTGGCCGGTTTCGATGGCCTGGCGCCAGGCCTTCAGCTCGCGATGATTCTGCGAGTAGGCACCGCCGATGGCACTGATCGACGACACGCCCAGACCGATCAGGTCGTCGCCGGGCATGGCGGTGTAACCCATGAAGTTGCGGCGCAGGCGCCCCTCGGTCAGGGCCACGGCCAGATCATCATCGGCCAGGGCAAAATGGTCCATGCCGATATGTTTGTAGCCGTACTCATTCAGTTTGCTGATGGCCAAGTGCACCATCTGCATCCGCAGCGTCTGATCGGGCAGGTCTTCGGTGCGGATCAGCCGTTGGGCCTTGAAGCGTGAAGGCAGATGGGCGTAGCCGTAGATGGCCATCCGGCCGGGACGCAGCTGGACGATGCGATCCAGGGTGTGGGCCAGGCTGGCCAGTGTCTGTCGCGGCAGGCCGTAGACCAGGTCGATGTTGATCGAGCGAAAGCCCAGCCGGTGGGCCTCTGTCATCATCGCCTCGATCATCGATTCGGGCTGGATGCGGTGGATGGCCTGTTGCACGGCCGGGTCCAGGTCCTGTACGCCGAAGCTGACACGGTCAAAGCCCATCGTGCGGATGTTTTCCAGGCGCCGGGCATCGACGGTGCGCGGATCGACCTCGATCGAGCGCTCGGCGTCGTTGCAGAAACCGAAGGTGTCGTCCAGGGTCCTCAGCAGGGTGGCCAGCTGCTCATCCGACAGGAAGGTGGGAGTGCCGCCGCCCAGGTGCAGTTGCGAAATACGGACATCTTTCTGCAAATGGGACGCATACAGCCGTATTTCTTGCTGTAATGTTTCCAGATAGTGTCCTGCACGTGAAAAGTCACGGGTGCCGATACGGTTACAGGCACAATAGTGGCAGATGGATTCGCAGAAAGGGATGTGGACATAGACCGTGACCGGCTTGCCCGGTTGCCGCAGGGCGCGGTCTTTCAGCCACCAGGCCTGTCGGCTGGCGTCAAAGCCGTCAGAAAAATGGTCGGCCGTAGGATAAGAGGTATAACGCGGTCCCGGTTGGTCGAACGTCCGGATCCGCGCCAAGGTGGGCATCTGGTCCATGTCGCAAAGCATGGTCTGTTTGTCGCGTTGCAGCTTTGACCATTGTCAACGCTTTCCTATAATCTGCGTTCCTGTTGTAATGGCCCGTCTCGTGCTCCTGATGGATGTTGCCCATAGACGATAAGCCTCGCGCAGCGCTAGCCCTTATGCCGTGCAGCTGCGTGCTGTAGGTTTTTTTTTTAGGTAAACCCGGTGCTGGGCCTGCCCCACCCGGAAACGCGTAGCAATTCTGCATAACGAGGTATCGGTCGTGAATAGCGTCTTGCCCAAGGGAGTGTTGCTCACCGAGCCGGGGGCATCACCGCAGCAGGCACCATCGTCATCCTGCATCAGTTGCAGCATGCACGACCTGTGTCTGGTGGAAGGTCTCAGCGCTGTCGAGATCGAGCAGCTGTCGGGGATGGTCAAGACCCGCCGCCGTGTTCGCCGCGGGGCCTACCTGTACAAGGCGGGCGACCCCTTCGACGCCATCTATCCGATCCGGGCCGGTTTTTTCAAGTCGCGGGTGCTTTCTCCCGATGGGCGCGAGCAGATCATCGGCTTTCCGATGCCGGGGGATGTGCTGGGCTTTGATGCCATCAGCCGTGACTGTTTCCATAGCGATGCCGTTGCCCTGGAAGATGCCGATGTCTGTGTCGTCCCCTTCGCCGAGCTGGAGTCCATCGGCCGCAACTTTCCGCCATTGCAGCAGCGCCTGCATCGCATCATCTCGCGCGAGATCGTGCGTGACCAGGGCCTGATGATGCTGTTGGGCACCATGCGGGCCGAAGAACGCATCGGTGCCTTCCTGCTGGAGCTGTCACGCCGCTTTCTGCGCCGGGGCTTCTCGTCCAGCCAGTTCATCCTGCGGATGACGCGAGAGGAAATCGGCAATTACCTGGGCCTGAAGCTCGAAACCGTCTCGCGCACGCTGTCGCGCCTGCAGGAGCAGGGCGTGATCTCGGTCGAGCAGCGCAAGCTGCAAATCATCTCGCACGAGCGTCTGCGCACGCTGTCGGGGGTGCCCGAAACCCGGCCAGTCTCGGTCGAGGCACTGAGTGACCATGGCCGCCGCAACCAGCTGCAACGCGTGCATCAACCCTGGTCTGCCTCTCAGAGCGTGCTCTGACCCCGGGCTGGCTGCCGGTCGGCCGTCAGCAGTAGGGATGATCCATGCCACCCAGCGCGGCCACCAGGCCGGCCGTGGCCAGCGCCACCAGCAGCAGCCCGTTGATGCGGTAGGCCAGTTGTGGCCGTTTGCCGGCCAGCAGGCTGTGCAGGCCGGCTTCCATCAGGAACAGCCCCAGATTGGTGCCCAGGGCAAAGGCGGCCATGACGGCCGCCGCGCCCAGCGGGGTGGCAGCCAGAATGGCCGTGGCCAGGGCGGTGTACAGCAGGCCACAGGGCAGCAGTGCCCACAGCAGGCCGCGCAGCCATTCGGTGCGGCTGCCGGCCGACAGCGGGGCACGGCTGGCCAGCCAGCTGCCGGCCCGTGCCAGTGCGGCCGGTTCACGGCCCAGCACCAGCAACGACAACCCCAGCAGCACCAGCAGCGCATTGAGCGCTGCCCAGACCGACTCGAACAGCGGCTGCCAGCGTGCTGCGGCCAGCACTTCCTGTCCCAGCAGGCCGGCCATCAGGCCCAGCAGGCTGTAGCCGGCCAGCCGGCCCGCCTGAAAGCGCCACCAGCGGCCATCGGGCAGTTGCAGGCGGGCGCGGGCAGGAGCCTTCATGGTGGTGTCGCTGCCTGCGTTGCCGGTATGGCCGGGGGCCGATGTCGTGGCGCTACCGGCAGCGGAGGTGTGCAGACCGATGGGGGAGGTGTGGATGGCGGCGCTGTCGTGCAGACGGACAGACGCGGCGTCCTGGGTTGCATGTGCGGAAAGTGGCGCGGTGGCGAATGACTGGGTACCGGCTGCTGTCCCCTTGACCGTGATGACGGGAATGCCGCGCAGGGTCATCCGTTGCAGGCCGGCGCACATGCTCAGGCAGTGCAGGCTGCCTCCTGCCCCCATCAGCAGGCCGGCCGAGACCAGGGGCCAGACGCTGTTCATGGTCGCGTGCGCGGGGTGCCGAAGGCCAGCTGGTCCAGGTCTTCGACATGCTGGAGGCCGGCCACCGGCAAGCGCCAGTCGTCGCCCTCGATGGCAATATGCCAGCGGCTGCCTGGTGCCCAGGTCACGGGCTGGGTGGCTTGCCAGTAACCATCGGCCGGGTGCAGGTGAATGGTGAGGTCGTTGTTGGGGTCGGACGGGTGCAGCAGGCGCAGGCGGCGTGGCATGTGTGCAACGGTCGAGGCGGACTGCGCGGATGCGCCCTGCGCATGCATGTGCAGGCGAAGCTGCAATTGCTTGCCCTGGACGACGGTTTTGAGGGTGCCCCCCAGGCCCAGTGCACGTGCCCGTTCCTCTCGCCGGGTGTCGGGGGCCACGCTCAGCCCCTGCTTGACGTAGGCGCTGCCCACGGGCACGTCGCTGCCGTGGTGGGCAATCCAGAGTGTGACGAAACCGGCCACCACGGTGGCGGCCGGGATGCCAACCACCAGCCAGACGAGGGGCTGGGAGAAGGCGCTGACCGGCTTGCGGCTGCCGGGCGTGTCAGGGGTGACTTGGGCCATGGCGGGAGGGGGCGTCAGCGGGGCACCATGAAGACGGTGCTTTCGTGGCGTTCATGGGCGACAGGAGCGTCGGTGTCATGGCCCGATGATACCGGCGTGACGTCGATCGTGATCGTGTGCGAGCCGGAACGCTCGCTGTGGTCTGGCGCCAGTTGCAGGTTCAGGGGAACCAGCAGGTTGGAGGCGGCAGGAATGGTGAAGCGGGTCTGGCCGCTGATGCGCAGGGGCAGGCCGCTGACACCCAGGTCGACTTCGAGCGGCTGCTCGGCCGTGTTCATCAGTTGCACGGTGTAGGTGTTCTCGATGCTGCCGTCATCGGCCAGGCGGGTCAGTACGGAACGGTCACGGATGATGTCGACCCGCAGCGGGTTGCGTTGGGCCAGCGACCAGACCAGCGCACCGGCCAGCACCAGCAGCAAGGTGGCATAGATCAGTACCCGGGGACGCAGCACACGCCTGACGGTGGCTTTCACGTCCATGTGGTTGCTCAGGGCGTTCTCGGTGGTGTAACGGATCAGGCCGCGGGGATAGGCCATCTTGTCCATCACCGTGTTGCAGACGTCGATGCAGGCTGCGCAGCTGATGCACTGGTACTGGAGGCCATCGCGGATGTCGATGCCGGTGGGGCAGACCTCGACGCACAGGCCGCAGTCGATGCAGCTTCCCAGGCCCAGCTCGGCCGGGTTGGCCTTCTTGGAGCGGGAACCACGCGGATCTCCGCGCTCCTGGTCATAGGTGATGATGAGGGTGTCCTTGTCGAACATGGCGCCCTGGAAGCGGGCATAGGGGCACATGTGGGTGCAGACCTGCTCGCGCAGGAAACCGGCATTGCCCCAGGTGGCGAAGCTGTAGAACAGGAACCAGAACCACTGCCATGGGCCGAGGGTGAAGGCGGCCACATGAGCGGCCAGCTCCCGGATCGGCGCGAAATAGCCGATGAAGGTGAAGCCCGTGAACAGGGCCAGCAGTATCCACAGCAGGTGCTTGGTGAAACGCAGGCGGAACTTGTGCCACGACATCGGTGCGGCATCGAGCTTGCGGCGCTTGGCACGGTCGCCCTCGATCTTCTGTTCGATCCACATGAACATTTCGGTGTAGACCGTTTGCGGGCATGAGTAACCGCACCAGACACGGCCGGCCACGGCCGTGACGAAGAACAGGGTCAGTGCGCAGAAGACCAGCAGGCCTGCCAGGTAGATCAGGTCCTGTGGCCAGAGTACCAGTCCGAACAGGTGAAACTTGCGGCCGTCGAGATCGAACAGCACGGCCTGACGGCCGTTCCATTGCAGCCACGGCAGGCCGTAGAACACCAGCTGGGTGATGATGAGGGCGGCAACGCGCAGATTGTCGTAGCGGCCACGCACGGAGCGTGGCTGGATCTTGACCCGCGCCGAGTAGCTGGAGAACCAGCCACCAGCCTTTTCCTCGGCGGCCGCGGCCGCAGCGGCGTCTTCCACCGCCTGGGCCTTGCCGGTCGGCGCCCGGCGCCGATGTACCTTGATCTCGCGGGTTTCCACGTTGCCTGCCTGTTGCTTACTTCTTGTGGGACAGCGACATCACATAGCCAGCCACCACGTCGATCTGCTCTTTGGTGAGGATCGTGGCATGGGCAGGCATCTGATTGTTGAAGCCGTTGTTGATCGCCTTGATGACGTTGTTCAGGCCACCGCCATGCAGCCAGACGCGGTCGGTCAGGTCGGGGGCGCCGATGTCCTGATTGCCCTTGCCGTCGGCGCCATGGCAGGCGGCACAGGCCGCGAAGCCTTTCTTGCCCTTCTGGGCCTTGATGGCGTCGGTGGCCGAACCCGACAGCGACAGCACGTACTGGGCGGTATTCTCGATGTCGGCCGGGCTTTCGAAGGAGGCGGCCTGTGGTGGCATGATGCCGTTGCGACCATCGGTGATGGTCTCGATGATGGTTTCTCCATCACCGCCGTACAGCCAGTCCTTGTCGGTCAGGTTGGGGAAACTGCGCGAGCCGCGCGCATCGGCGCCGTGGCACTGGGCGCAGTTGTTCAGGAACAGGCGCTGACCGATGGCCAGTGCGGCCGGGTCTTCGCGGAGCTGCTCGGGGGTCTTGCCGGCAAAGGCGGCGTAGATCGGCTTGAGGGTGGCCTCGACCTCGGCACGCTCGGCCTGGTACTGGCCGGCCGAGCTCCAGCCGCCCGAGCCGGTGTAACGGCCCAGACCGGGGTAGTAGAACAGGTAGCCGACGGCAAAGGCGATGGTGATGAGGAACAGCCCCATCCACCAGCGGGGCAGGGGGTTGTTGGCTTCACGGATGTCGTCGTCCCAGACGTGACCGGTGGTGTTGTCGGGCGTCGGGGCCGGCCGGCGACTGTTGGCGATCAGGACGAACAGACAGAACAGCAGGCTGGCGACGGTCAGGCCGGCAACGTAATAGGACCAGAAGTCCGAAAGGAAATCAGCCATTTTTGTTCTCGTTGGGTTCGTTCAGGGGAAGCTGCGCAGCCTCGTCGAAGCGCGCCTTGTTCTTGCCTGACCAGGCGTAGACGATGATGGCCAGGAAGGAGATCAGTAGAAAAAGGGTAATCAGCCCTCGAATCAGGGTCATGTCCACCAGAGCCTCCAGCGGCGGCCACGCTGGCCGCCTGTGCATGGTTTAGTCCTCGTTGGGGATGTCTGTGTCCGAACTTACTGGTTTTCGGGCCGGACGCGCCCCAGTCCCTGCAGATAGGCAATCAGTGCATCCTGCTCGGTCTTGCCCTTGACTTCCTCGACGGCACCAGCAATGGCTTCATCGGTGAAGGGCACGCCGGCCGTGCGCAGGGCTTCCATGTGGCGGACGATGGTCTTCTCATCGACCATGTTTTCTTCCAGCCACGGGTAGGCCGGCATGTTCGACTCGGGCACCACGTCACGCGGATTGTGCAGGTGGGCACGATGCCATTCGTCGCTGTAGCGGCCGCCGACTCGGGCCAGGTCCGGGCCGGTGCGCTTGCTGCCCCACTGGAAGGGGTGATCCCAGACGGATTCGCTGGCGACCGAGTACGGGCCATAGCGCAGCGTTTCGGCGCGGAAGGGACGAATCTGCTGCGAATGGCAGTTGTAGCAGCCTTCGCGGACATAGATGTCACGGCCAGCCACCTGCAGTGCGCTGGGCGGGGTCATGCCCGGCAGCGGTTCGGTGGTGGAGCGCTGAAAGAACAGTGGCACGATCTGCACCAGACCACCGACCGACACCACCAGCAGGATCAGCACGATCATCAGCCAGGGGTTGGTTTCGATTTGTTCGTGAGTGAGTTTCATCGGTTGCTCGTCTCGTGGAAGCCTGGCATGCCGGCCGGCAGGGCCGGCATGCTCGTGCGGTGGGTCAGTGGCTCTGGCGTGCGGTGCTCAGGCCGGCAACGGCAGGGGCGGCCGGTGCAGGGGCTGCCGAGGCAGCCTGCGGGGCAGGGGTGCCGCCCTGCACGGTGCGCCAGACGTTGTAGGCCATCACGACCATGCCGGCCAGGTAGAGCACGCCACCGATCAGACGGACGACGTAGTACGGGAAGCTGGCCTTGACCGACTCGGCGAAGGTGTAGGTCAGCGAGCCGTCCGGCTCAAGGGCACGCCACATCAGGCCCTGGGTGATGCCGGCCACCCACAGGGCGACGGCGTAGAGGACGATGCCGATGGTGGCCAGCCAGAAGTGCAGCTCGATCAGCTGGGTGCTGTACATCCGTTCGCGGCCCCACAGGCGCGGCACCAGGTGATAGAGGCTGCCCATCGTGATGAGACCCACCCAGCCCAGTGCGCCGGAGTGGACGTGACCGATGGTCCAGTCGGTATAGTGCGACAGGGCGTTGACCGTCTTGATCGACATCATCGGGCCCTCGAAGGTCGACATGCCGTAGAACGACAGCGAGACGATCAGGAAGCGCAGAACCGGGTCTTCACGCAGCTTGTGCCAGGCCCCCGAGAGCGTCATGATGCCGTTGATCATGCCGCCCCAGGAGGGCGCCAGCAGGATCAGCGAGAACACCATGCCCAGCGACTGGGTCCAGTCGGGCAGCGAGGTGTAGTGCAGGTGGTGCGGACCGGCCCACATGTAGGTGAAGATCAGTGCCCAGAAGTGCACGATCGACAGGCGATACGAGTACACCGGCTTGCCGATCTGCTTGGGCACGAAGTAGTACATCATCCCCAGAAAGCCGGCGGTCAGGAAGAAGCCGACGGCATTGTGGCCGTACCACCATTGCACCATGGCGTCCTGCACGCCGGCATAGGCCGAGTAGGACTTGGTGAAGGTGGCCGGAATGGCGGCACTGTTGACGATGTGCAGCAGGGCCACCGCCAGGATGAAGCCCCCATAGAACCAGTTGGCCACGTAGATGTGGTTGACCTTGCGCTTGACGATCGTGCCGAAGAACACGATGGCAAAGGCCACCCAGACGGCGGCGATCAGCAGGTCGATCGGCCATTCCAGCTCGGCGTATTCCTTGCCCTGGGTATAGCCCAGCGGCAGCGAGATGGCGGCTGCCACGATGACGGCCTGCCAGCCCCAGAAGGTGAAGGCAGCCAGCTTGGGCGCGAACAGTGGTACCTGCGAGGTGCGCTGCACCGTGTGGTAGGCCGTGGCAAAGAGCGCACAGCCGCCAAACGCGAAGATCACCGCGTTGGTGTGCAGCGGTCGAAGGCGACCGAAGCTGAGCCAGGGGATGCCGAAATTGAGTGATGGGAACGCAAGTTGTGCCGCGATGAAGACTCCGACCGCCATCCCGACCACGCCCCATACGATGGTCATGATCGAGAATTGGCGGACGACGCGGTCGTTCCAAGCAGGGGACGAAGTTGTCATGTTTTTAACGCCGGGAAGCCGGTTGGATAGGGACGGCCGCAGCGAACCCACGGTTCGACAGACCGGTTCCGTGGATGATCCCGCAGTGAAGAAAGTGGGCCTTGATTTAAGTCAACCGGGCCAGAACGGCTGTTGACGGCGCAGCCGGGTGGCGTGCGCGGACCGACAGGCGGACTTGCATCGGCGGCAGGCCGCGAGCGCGGCGGCCTTCGGCGGGGCGGGATGGCGGGTCGCCGTGCAGGGAAGGCCACGACCTCGCCGCCGGGGGAAGGAGCCTGGACTGGGGCGCTGCGACTGGATGGCGCGGCGATGACAGGGGCGCTTATCGCGGGTGAGGGGGCTGGGGCATGCCGGCGGGAGGGCTGGCGGGCGTGGCAGAAGCCGTGGCCGGATCGGTGGTGTGCGTGCTGCCCGTGACTGGGGCAGCCGTCGAGGGCGCAGCCACGGGCGCATCGGCGGGGGGCGGGGCGAAGTCGTCGAGCAGGATGCGTTCGGCCTCGACATCCAGATCTTCAAACTGGCCGGAATGGGCGGCCCAGGCCAGTGCCACCAGAATGGCGAAGACCAGCAGGATCGACAGCGGGATCAGGGTGTAGAGAATGTCCATGAGAGGGGGCTGAAGCGATCGTGCGAGGAGGGGGCGCCAGCCGGCACGGGGTGCGCAATGAGCCGGTACGGCCGGTTTGCTGGCCGTGACTTTTGCTGCTGCCCATGCTGCATGCTGAGGGACGTTCGTGTTCGGGGCACCATCAGGTGCGGGCCGCCCGCAGGGCGTTGAGCACCACCACCAGTGAGCTGCCGGCCATGCCCAGGCCAGCCAGCCAGGGAGGCACCAGACCAGCGGCGGCCAGCGGGATCGACAGGACATTGTACAGGCAGGAAAACAGCAGGTTCTGCCGGACGATGCGCATGGCATGGCGGGCGGCACCACGGGCCGCCAGCACCCCGTCCAGCCGTTCGGAAAGCAGCAGGATGTCGGCATGGTGCTGGGCCAGCGGGGTGGCGCTGGCCAGTGAGGCCGACACATCGGCCTGACTGAGCACCGGGGCATCGTTGACGCCATCACCCACCATCATCACGCGGTGGCCCTCGGCCTGTAGCCGGCGCAGGGTGTCGAGCTTGTCTTCGGGGCGGGTGCCGGCCAGCTGGTCGGCTTCGGCAAAGCCCAGTATCTGGCCGATGTGGCTCACCCGCCGGGCATGATCGCCCGACACCATCATGCAGCGCACGCCCTCGGCGCGCAGGCCGGCCAGCGTCTCGATGGCGCCGGGGCGCAGGCTTTCGGTCAGCCGGAAGGTGGCATGCCAGCCCTCGGCCACCGGGGCAGTGGCAGGGTCTTCTGGCGTTATTTGCAGAACGATCAGATCATGTTGCGGGATGATGCGGGCAAGATGGGGGATGTCGTCGATGAGCAGCCGGGCGCCCAGCCCGCCGCCGGGCAGTTCTTCGACGGCCAGAATCCGGGTGCGGGCAGCCAGGGGGATGAAGCCCCGTGCCGATGCTGCCGGCGTGTCGCCGGACGGCAGGGGCGATACGGATGACGGACCGGCCGGAGCCGCCGTGGACAGGGGCGCTGGTGTGCTGGCGGTGCCGGCCGGGGGAGGGGGCCAGCTGCCTGCCGCGGCCGCCGGGGCATCCGCCGGCCGGGCCTGCGCCATCATCACCGGTGTGATGCCGGCACGGGCTGCGGCGGCGGCAAAGGCACGGGCCACCGGGTGCAGCGAGCTGTGTTCGATGCCGCTGGCCAGCGCCAGTGCGTCATCGGGGTTCAGGCCGGGGCTGCTGTGTTGCAGCGTGATCTCGGGCGTATGGGTGGTGAGGGTGCCGGTCTTGTCGAACAGCACCACATCGGCGCGGGCCAGTGCTTCCAGCGTGTCGCTGCGGTCGATGATGATGCCGCGGCGAGCCAGGCCGCCCAGTGTGGCCAGCAGGGCAGACGGGGCGGCCAGGGCCAGTGCGCAGGGGCAGGTGACGATCAGGATGGCGGCGGCAATCCACGGTGCCCGGGCGGGTTCGATCCACCACCAGACGGCTGCCGCCAGCGCAGCGATCAGCAGCACGGCCAGCAGGAAGGGGCCGGCATAGCGGTCGGCCTGGCGCAGGATGCCCGGCCGGCTGGCGGCGGCCCGGTCGATCAGGCGGTTCAGCTCGGCCAGGCGGGAGTCGGCCGCCCGGCGCAGCACCTCGATCACCAGCGGGCTGCGCAGGTTCAGGCTGCCGGAGACCACAGTCATGCCCGGTTGCCGGGGCAGTGGTTCGGATTCGCCGGTCAGCAGCGATTCGTCGACCTCGCTGCTGCCCTCGACGATGCGGCCGTCGACCGCAAAGGTGGCGCCCGCGGGGACCGAGATGCGGTCCCCCGGTTGCAGGCGCCGGCGCGACACGCGTTCGACGCTGCCATCCGCCCGCAGGCGGTCGGCCGATTCGGGCAGGCGGGCGAGACTGTTGCCCAGACCGGCAGCGGCGCGTTCACGCGCCAGCGATTCGATCCAGCGCGCCACCAGCAGCAGGCCGATAATCATCGTCACCGAATCAAAATAGACATCCTTGCCCTGCCGGAAGGCGATCACGCTGGTCAGTACCGTGATGGCAATGCCCAGTGCCACGGGGGTGTCCATGCCGATGCGGCGCTGGCGCAGATCACGCCAGGCGCCACTGAAGAAAGGGCCGGCTGCAAACAGCAGGGCCGGCACCGTCAGCATGGCCTCGGCCCAGATCATCAGCTGCTGCAGGTCGGGTGGAATCTCGTCTCCGCCCATGTAGCGGGGAACGGCAAACATCATCACCTGCATCATGCACAGCACGCCCACCAGCATCCGCCACAGCGCCCGGCGCCGTGGACGTGGATCGGCGCGTTCCACCATGTCGAGCGGGAGCGGACGTGGTGTGTAACCCACATCGTCCAGGCGTTGCAGCAGCCCGCTGAGCCGGTGGTGCCGGGGGTTCCATTCCAGTCGGGCGCGGCGCGAGGCCACATTGACCTCGATCCGGGCGTGCTCATCGTCGATGGTGCTGCCCAGCAGCTGCGTGCAGGCGGCGCAGTGCACGGCATCGATGGCCAGGATGGCCTCGTGGCGCTCGGGCTGGTTGCGCAGCGGACGGGCGTGCTCGGCCAGCTCCTCGGGGTCGTCCAGCACCATGAAACGGTTGGCGGGAGGGGGCATGCCGGTGTCGGTTGTGACCGTGGGCGTGGCCGGAGCGTTGGCCGCCGGGGAGGCTGGCGGCGTCTCAAGCCTCATGAAGGCGCCCTCTCATCTGATATTCGTGGCAGTAATACCAGCGCAACAGTGTGAAATTCTGCAGCATAATCGCTTCTGGTTCAAAATCGTGAGGCTCAAGGCCGTCAACAGGGAGGAAGCTGCGCCATGATCACCATTCCCCGTGCTACCAAGATCGTAGCGACATTGGGTCCTGCGTCCAACTCGCCAGAGCGCCTGGCGGCGTTGTTCAAGGCCGGCGTCAATGTCGTCAGGGTCAATTTCTCGCACGGAACCGCCGAACAGCACACCGACACGGTGCGGCTGGTTCGTGAAGTGGCCGTCGGCCTGGGCATGGATGTCGGCGTGCTGGCCGACCTGCAGGGCCCGAAGATCCGCATCGGCACCTTTGCAGAAGGTCAGGTCACACTGGCGCCTGGCGATCCGTTTGCCTTCGACATCCATACCGAGCAGGGCGACCAGACCGTGGTCGGCCTTGATTATCGTGAACTGGTCAACGATGTCCATCCCGGCGACACCCTGCTGCTCAATGACGGCCGGATGACGATGCGGGTTGTAAAGGTTTCCGACAGCCGGATCGATTGCGAGGTGATCCTGGGCGGCGTGCTCTCCAACCGCAAGGGCATCAACCGCCAGGGGGGAGGCCTGTCGGCGCCCGCGCTCACCGCCAAGGACATGGATGACATCAAGACCGCCGTCGGCTTCCAGGCCGATTTCATGGCCGTGTCGTTTCCCCGCAATGCGGCCGACATGTACATGGCGCGCGAGCTGGCCCGCGCGGCCGGTGGCAAGGCGCTGATGATCGCCAAGATCGAGCGCTACGAAGCCATCGGCAATCTGGAAGAAATCCTCAAGTCTTCCGACGGCATCATGGTGGCCCGGGGAGACCTGGCCGTCGAGGTGGGCGATGCCGCCGTGCCGGCGCTGCAAAAGCGCATGATCCAGATGGCCAAGAGCCTGAACAAGATCGCCATCACCGCCACCCAGATGATGGAATCGATGATCGAGTCGCCGGTGCCCACCCGTGCCGAGGTGTCGGACGTGGCCAACGCCGTGCTGGATGGCACCGATGCCGTGATGCTGTCGGCCGAAACCGCCACCG
Source organism: Lautropia sp. (assembly GCA_030532425.1). Taxonomy (GTDB): domain Bacteria; phylum Pseudomonadota; class Gammaproteobacteria; order Burkholderiales; family Burkholderiaceae_E; genus Lautropia. Next base: position 48,814 of record JAUNLD010000014.1, read on the forward strand.
GCAAGTATCCGGTGGAAACCGTCAGCTTCATGGCCAGCGTGTGCCACGAGGCAGACAAGGCCGAACACAACAACACCGGCTTCGACACCGCCTTCCTCGATCGCACCTTCACCCGCATCGACCAGTCGATCGCCATGGCGGCGCTTTTTGCCGCGCACCACATGCGTGCGACGGCCATCGTCTCGCTGACCCAGTCCGGCTCGACCCCGCTGTGGATCACGCGGATCGATTCCGGCATCCCCGTCTACGCGCTGACGCCCGAGGAGTCGACCCGGCGGCGCCTGTCGCTGTTCCGCGAGTGCCATCCGGTGGCCATGCAGTACCGCTCGAACGACATGCCCAGCGTGCTGGCCGATGTCGAGCGCCTGATGCTGGAAAACGGCCTGGTCAAGCGGGGCGATCTGGTCGTCATCACCACCGGCGAGCCGGTGGGCAAATCGGGTGGTACCAACAGCCTGAAGATCGTGCGCATCGGCAGCACCTTCTGAGCGGACATGCCCCCTGACATGCTGCACGGTGCCCCGGCGCCGGCAGCACCCGCCCACGACGCCCGTCCGGTCCTGCCTGGCGGGCGTCGTGCTTTCATGCAGTCGGGATGGCGTGGTCTTCTGGCGAAAAAATCAGCCGTACGCGGTACACTGTCACGGTTCATTCACCGACCCGCAGGACAGCCATCACCGCCGGCAATGCCAGCGAGCAAAATCGCCTTTTTTGCCGTATCGTGAAAAAACACCTGCCTCACAGGGGAGGCCGGACGGGCCTTTAGCCTGAGCGAGCGGGTTTGGCTGTTAAAATGCTTTGCATGTTTCGTAGCCTTTTTCAAGGAGAACATCCCGTCATGTCCACCACCGAACAAACCAAACGCATCGCCAGCGGCAAGGGCTTCATCGCAGCGCTGGACCAGAGTGGCGGCAGCACGCCCAAGGCCTTGAAGCTGTATGGTGTCGAAGAGTCCGAGTACAGCAACGACAAGGAAATGATGGATCTGGTCCACAAGATGCGTGAGCGCATCGTGTCCAGCCCCGCGTTCACCGGTGATCGCGTGCTGGGGGCCATCCTGTTCGAGGCGACGCTCGACGGCAAGTTCCAGGGCAAGGATGCTGCCCAGTACCTGTGGGAAGAGAAGAAGGTCGTACCCTTCCTGAAGATCGACAAGGGTCTGGCCGACAAGGCCGACGGCGTTCAGCTGATGAAGCCGATCCCCGGCCTGAAAGAGCTGCTGGCCCGCGCCAAGGCCAAGGGCGTCTTCGGCACCAAGGAGCGCTCGGTCGTCTACGAGAACAATGAGAAAGGCATCAACGAGGTGCTGGACCAGCAGTTCGCCCTGGGTGAAGACGTGCTGGCTGCCGGCCTGGTGCCCATCATCGAGCCCGAAGTCGACATCAACGCCCCGGACCGCGCTGCCATCGAGGAAAACCTCAAGAAAGGCATCCTGGCCCGTCTGGACAAGGTCTCGGCGCCGGTCATCCTGAAGCTGACGATCCCGGCCGTGGATGGCGCCTTCGATGCGCTGGTTGCCCACCCGAAAGTGTTGAAGGTCGTGGCGCTGTCGGGCGGCTTCTCGCGCGATGAAGCCAACGCCCGTCTGGCCCGCAACAAGGGCATCATCGCCTCGTTCAGCCGTGCGCTGTCCGAAGGCCTGAACGCCAGGCAGAGCGACGCCGAGTTCAACAAGGCGCTCGACACGGCCATCCAGTCGATCTACGAAGCCTCGATCGCCTGATCGCTCGTTCATCGATCTTCTGGTGCACCTTCCGGCGCCAGTCGGCCGCCCGCACGGGGCCGGCACAGGGAGTGAAGGCATTCACTGATGCCTGGTGCCCCTGACGCTGCTGCAAGGCAAGCCATCGGGATGAAACCGCCACCGCCCTCGGGTCGTGGCGGTTTTTGCTGGCTGCGCGATGCCCATCCGCTGCCTGAGCCCGCCCCGATCCACCCATCGGCCCGTGCCAGAGCAGCGGGCAGGGCCGGGGTATCATAGTTGCCGACGATATCTGCGGAGGATCGGATGCGCTGGCTGTGGTTCTGCGCAGGCTGGCTGATGGTGGTGCTGGGCTTCATCGGGGCATTGCTGCCGGTGATGCCGACGACCGTCTTCCTGATCGCGGCGGCCGGCTGTTTTGCCCGCAGCTCGCCGCGCTTCGAGCGCTGGCTGCTCGATCATCCACGCTTCGGTCCCACACTGGTGGCCTGGCGCACGGACGGCGCCATCAGCCGCAAGGCCAAACGGCTGGCCTATGCCGGCATGGCGCTGGGCTACCTCGGTTTCTTTCTGGGCGCACGCCCCGGCTGGGGCCTGGGGCTGATGACGGCCGCCTTCTTCATCGGCTGTGCCGTCTATGTCGGCACGCGGCCGCTGCCGGCGGATGAGCGCCGCTGACGTTTGCGCATGCGTGTCATGGCTGCTTCAGGGAACGGGCCATCTCGATTGCGTTGACCGGGGGCTTGGTGTCCTGCGCCTGCTTCAGCGCAGCATCGCGTGATGTTGGTGGGGCCGCCTCAAGAACATTCAACTCGAACGATTTCGGGCCATTCACCCAGATGACCTGTCGCACGCTGCGCCCGGAAGCGTTCTTCAGCACCGCAGCCACGGCAGGCTTGCCGTTGATCTCGGTGTTGATCGCCTCGGGTACCAGATACAGGCGTCCCTGTACTGATGCCAGATCCGTTTCGGTCAACTCCACCAACGCACCATCATCCAGCCGAAGATACCGGGTCAATCCGGTCCATCGCTCGCCGATCAAGGTGCCGGCCGGCTTCGCTCCCACCAGCACCCCTTGCGTCATGCTGACCGCAGGCATGGTCAGGGGAATGTCATCGATGTCGAAGACCAGGCCTGGCAAGCGTTCATCACGAATGGCCCTGGCCACACCTGTTACCCTGCTGTGGGCACGAACCCTCTCGATGGCTGCCACCGCATTCTCGATGCCTTCCGCAAGAGCCGCATCCTCTCCAACATGGCTGACACCATCAACATCCTTGGTGATGAGCTGTTTTCGTCTGCTTGCCTGGAACTCAGGAGGCATGCCCCCGGGCAATTCGCTTGCCGGAACGATCGACAACACGTCCTGTGGGGGCAAATCAACAGACTCTCCAGCAGCAACATTGATCGAAAAAGCGATCCAGAAAACGCCTTGAATCAACTTGCAAGTCATGCTGGCCTCACCAGTCAGGCAAGAAATCTTTGACATGGCAATTATCCGTTGTTGAAAGCCCAGTTACTTTCGCTCCTGCAATGCCTGCTGGTCCAGGGAAAGACTCGTGGTGCTGCCGATGCACATACCAAGGATTTTCGTGAGCAAATGGCTCCGAGAACCCCGCTCCCCAATGAACCGCTGCTGATCTGGTGGTATGAGACCCGTTTGTATCGAGTCTGTGAAACGCAAGGAAACAACATTAACTTGCGTGTCATGGCATGGTGAATTTATTTTTCCTTATTGGTTCTTGCCTGTTGATCGATTCATTAAATGAGCGACCGAGAATGCCTGGTGCCAAGAGCCCTGGACGACTTCAGCTTCCCCGGCCGCTGGGCGGGTGATCTCATCAAGGGCGTCTTCAGGCGTTTCAGTGTCGGCGTGCCGGTCGGGCGACACGGCCGTTACCTGATCCTGTGCAGGGAGGGCGAGGGCGGGCCTTGCCTCACGCCGCCAGCTGCATCGCCAGGCAGTTTTCGGCGGCGGGTGACAGCACCAGTTCCACGGCCAGGCACGAGCGCGTCATTCCCACAAACAGTGCCCGGCGTTCGCGCTCGGTCAGCGTTTCAAAATCCAGTTCGGTAATCACCACGCCGGCGGCGCTGCGGCCCTTGAAGCGGTGGATGGTTTCGACCAGCAGCTCGCCCTGCGTCCAGATCGGGTCGCCGTCGGTGGTGTAGTCGCCGCTGAAGCGCCGGGTGCTGTAGTGGCCGATGCGGCTGCTGTTGAGCACCACCGAGGCATTGTAATGACCCACTAGAAACCTGCTCAGGTGTTAGTGTTACGAGGAGAGCACCC